>CAYMWA010000036.1:0-21986 GCA_964393795.1 uncultured Roseivirgaceae bacterium | reverse complement strand
GATCATTAATCCGACCTGCCGAAGGTAAGTTAGGAAGAAAAGAGGTTGAAACCAATCGTGAGGCGTGAATCGTGAATCGTGAGGCGTGAATCGTGAGGAGTGAATCGTGAGTGGTGAGTGGTGAGTGGGTGGTGCTGCTTGCCGGTGGGTGCGGATAGCTGCGTGTGTGCGGCTATTTCGTGAGGCGTGAGACGTGAATCGTGAGTCGTGAGTCGTGAGGCGTGAGGCGTGAGACGCGAGACGTGGGTGCTGGGTGCCCTCCTTTTTTCAAGGAGGGCCTGTTTGCGACAAGCAAACAGGGGTGGTTGCGACCTGCGCTAAATAACTGTATTTCTTGAACCAAAATCGAAACTGGAATAGTTCGGCCCAACCACCCCCGTTTTGCCTACGGCAAAACTGCCCCTCCTTGAAAAAAGGAGGGGACCCGCGCAAGACCTTGCAGAGAGTTCGCTGATACGAACGATTTGGCCGTGGAGCATGCTTGAAAAACAGAAATGTGAAATTTTTAGCAACACATCGAGATGAGGAAATCTCCCGTCAACGCACTAGCCACAGCAAACGTACGCCCTACTCACGACTCACGACTCACGACTCACGACTCACGATTCACCACTCACCATCACTAGTGTGCAGAAGGAGGCGGACTCGTCGGGCCCTGATCTGTGTCGCGCTTGGTCTTCGCTTCCTGCATATCAAAAAGTTTAGCTTTCAGGGCATTCACTTCATGCACAAGTGCGGCTTTTTCGCGACCATGCTCCTTTATTGACACCAGCGTCCAGATGAGGTCGATCGCGACCAGCACTACACCAAGCAACGTGGCCCATTTGAAATAAGCAACCCAGTCGTACACGCTCAACAGAAAAGCGCGGTCGTTCCCAAGCTTGACAGTGAAGACAAAAGCCCCGAGGTGAAACAAGGCGAAGATGATGTAGAAGATTGCTCTGTTTTTTTTCATAGCTCAGTTTTCGGCATGGTCGTGAGACGTCAGTCGTGAGACGTGAATCGTCAGTCGTCAGTCGTGAATCGTGAGACGTCAGTCGTGAGTTGGTATGTGCCACTCGGCGTTTTTTGTTCTTCGCGCAAGTGGTGATACAGTCGATGATATGGAAACCGTTAAACCGCACATGCCATTCACACTTCCGATCGAGGCATCAGCCTCAGCCAACCTACGCCCCACTCACGATTCACGATTCACGTCTCACGTCTCACGATTCACGTTCCTAAAGGTAATCCAAAAACACACATCCGCAAAGCCGCTAGGCTTGCTGAATTTCGTTAAGCTTCTTATAAAGCCCCCCTTGCTGCATCAGTTGCTGATGGCCGCCGCGTTCCACGATGCGCCCCTCCTGCACTACCACAATTTCATCGGCGTGTACAATCGTACTCAGGCGATGGGCGATCACGATAGACGTGCGGTTCTGCATGAGGTTGTTCAACGCATCCTGCACCAGCTTTTCGGATTCAGAGTCCAGCGCTGACGTGGCCTCATCGAGAATAAGGATAGGCGGATTCTTCAACACCGCACGGGCGATGCTCAAACGCTGCCGTTGTCCGCCCGAAAGCTTGGATCCGCGTTCGCCAATGACGGTGTTGTAACCGTCTTCCGTCTGCATGATAAAGTCGTGCGCGTTGGCGACCTTTGCCGCCTGGATGACGGCTTCCTCCTGCACATTCTCCATCCCAAAAGCAATATTGTTGAAAATCGTGTCGTTGAAGAGAATCGACTCCTGAGTGACCACACCCATCAGCTGCCGAAGCGATTCGAGATCGTAGTCGGGCAACGGCACACCATCGAGTCTGACCACACCGGAGGACGGATCGTAAAACCTGGGTACGAGGTCGGCGAGGGTCGACTTGCCTCCTCCTGACGGACCTACAAGTGCAACGGTGCTTCCTTTCCTGATCTTCAAGCTGATATCCTGCAAAACGCTTTCCTTATCATACGCGAAACTGACATGCTCAAATTCGATGGCGTCCTTGAATTCGCTTACGGGAATCGCATTCTCTTTATTCTTTATCGCCGGCTGAAGGTCGGTCACAGCAAAAATACGAAGCGCCGACATGGTGCCCTTTTGGAGGGATGTGATGCCGTTCGTAAAACTTTTTGCGGGCTGGATCATGTTGGCATAAATAGTCAGGAAGACGAGGAACACCGAAGGCTTTAATTCCTGATCGCCGCCGAGCACAAGGTGGCCGCCATAGTAAAGAATGCAGGCAACAACAAGTACGCCTAGAAATTCGGATACCGGTGATGCAAGCTCGTTCTTTCGAGATATGGAATAGTTTACTTTTCTGTGGTACGCTGTTTCATCATCCATCCGTTTCAACAGGAAGTTCCGTGCGTTAAAGGCATTGATCACCCGCATTCCGCTAAAGGTCTCATCGAGAATGTTCACAATCCGACCCATCGTCTCCTGACTGATCCGGGCCTTCTTCTTCAGTCGTCGGACGATCTCGGAAATCACGCCTCCCGTAATGGGCAACACCACAAGGGTGAACAGTGTCAGCTTCACGCTGATGGTGAAAAGAATGATCATGAAAACGATCAATGTGATCGGCTCCTTAAATACAGATCGCAATCCATTTACCACAGCACCCTCCACCTCGGAGATATCGTTGGTAAACCGTGAGATGAGATCACCCTTGCGCTGATCGTTGAAGAATCCGATGTGCATCAATGACACCCTTTCGAATATGTGCATGCGCATGTTCTTCACAATGTCTACCTTCACCTTGGAAGCGGTCATCCGCTCAAGGTATCGGCAGATGTTCGAAAGCAACACAAACACGACAATCAATATACAGACGAACAGCAGCGCACGTAACGGACCGTATTCGATGAAGATGTTCATGTAGTGATACTGAAAGTATGCCTTGAAAAAATCCAGCGACAGCGAAAACTCCGGGTAGGGAACTGCCTGGATGGTAGATTCCCTGAAAAGGATATCGATCAACGGCTGAATGAGACCCAGGTATACGGCATTGAACACGACACCCAGAAGGGCAAATAGAAAAAACCGGACGAGTCTCGTCGTTATCCGCGGTGCATATCCCAGTATTCTGAAAAAAATCTTCATAATTAAAATTCGTAAAGTCGTCTCGCGATGTTCCAACGCAGGGCGACCGACATTGTCGACGTGCTATTGTTGTACTGCAACACCTCACTCTTACTCTCCCGCAGTACGACACTGGCATCGATAAAAAGATTGTGCTTCCAATGCCACGATCCGGTAAAACTTCCGAACATGATGTCATTGCCAACACCCTGTCCAACTGTGTTACCGAAGTCGCGCTCACGTGTCTGATTCTTCTTCAGCACGTTTCCGCCCCAATTCACATCGCCTGCGTCGCGTCCAATTTCGGTCCACACGAGCTTTGCGATAAGATTCAGCCGCGGAACCGGTTGGTAACGAACGATGCCGGCTGCTTCTTTTAGATTAGCGCCCAACGGGTGCGCAATGGGCTGACGGTAGCTGGAATAGTTTCCATAGTCGGTGTGGTGCGAATAGGTATAGGGTCGGATCAGGTTTAACTCTGCCTGAAGATCGAGGTTGGACACATCGAAGGCGTCAACATATTTTCCGCCGAACTGCACACCGAATTTATTTGCCCACCAACCATTTCCATCACGAATGTGGTCGATGACAAATTCGTCGAGCAGAAATTGACCATAGAGCGAAACCTGACGCATGGCGTTCCACTTGAAGTCAAAGCCAAGCATCACGTTATCGCTACTGCCGTTCTGCTGTTCGATAGCGCGGTAGAAAATAATCGGATTGAGATATTCGAGTCGGAAATTGTCGGCTCCGGATGGATCATCGGGACTAAAGATCACTGTCTCAAAGATGCCGAGATTGAATTTGCTGCCAATGTTCATGCTGAGATGATGCAGGGCTACAAACTTGTTGGGGTATCCGCCGCCGCCGGCGCGCACGTTGTCGGCCGTCATCTGGTTCAACAGAAAGAGATAGTTCAGTTTCCATACTTTGACATTGCCCTTGAGGAACAGTGCCGGAGGTGCATAGTCTGAAAAGATCAGCGACCGGTAGCCGTTGCCAATAAAGAACCGGTCATGACCGAATTGAAAATCGATATGCTTCGTCGCCTGAACGGTGATGTAGCCACGCGCCTGCAAAAAGTCGACACCAGCACCATCTTTGTATCGCTTCCAGAAACCCTCATGAGGAACGACGCCGGTCTCGGCCATGCGATCATCGACGTAGGATGGAAGCAGCGCCTGGTTGTCGGCCAGATAGGTATAGAAGCCAACTTTGCCATCCACCATTCCGCGCACTTCAACGCCGCGGGTGTTGGTAAACAACATGTCATCACGACGTGAATCGTTTCCCGCCGCCAGATAGAGAACGGGATTGATGTGGAGGTCAAAATCCGGCGTGTTAACGGAAAAGAAGTCGGCCTTTTTTCTGTAAAAATATTTGAGGAAGGCCCGTTTGCTGTCTGCCCCTGTGGCCCCTGACCGCTCCCAACTGTCGGTATTGAAGTAGGCGTAATTGAACTGATCGGATGGCGATTCAAATACGTCGAGTGTTTCAAGAGAATCGAGGTAATCGATGACCGACCACCGGGCGTAAGGTTTTACAGTGGTAAACAGCTGTGGCATCAATCGTCCGGCCTTCACCTCATACCGGTCAATAAGATGGTAGGCATCAGGGTTGAGCGGCAGGTAGGTGCTTTGTGCAAGTCCGGGCACTGGCAGAAGCAAAAAGCACAAAAGCGATCGTATGTTCAATAGTATAAGGAATTTCGCTGTTCAGACTCCAGCGCTGTAACATTGCGAAATGTCGGGCCGCTCATATATCACGAGGGTTTTCGAGCGACATTGTTGCCATTGTCGATCCGGAAATGGTTCCATTTGGGGCCAAATTTAGGAAATATCGGATTCTGTCACAAATTCGCCCCGGGGCATATTGGATTTTGGTTGAAGCTCCCTATCTTTGCAGTCCTTTAGGAGAAAAAGCATCAAATTGACATGAAAAAAGATATCCATCCGGAATACAGGGAAGTGGTTTTTTGGGATACTTCCAGCGATATGAAGTTCCTGACGCGCTCCACGCAGGCGTCGAAAGAGACCATTAAATGGGAAGATGGTAAGGAATACCCGGTGATCAAGGTTGAGGTTAGCTCGGCTTCGCACCCGTTTTTCACCGGCAAAAAGCTGTTTGTCGACACCGCGGGTCGGGTTGAGAAATTCAGAAACAAATACCAGAAGAAGGCTTAATTATTCTTCAAATAAGCACTGTGAAAAGGTCTTCGTCCTGAAGACCTTTTTTTTATTTTTGTGGCCCCACCTACGCCTCCGGGATGTGAAAGTAACGCGGGCTTCGGCGGGCAGGCTTGCAACCTGCAACTTGAAACTTGCAACTTGAAACCTGCAACCTAAATGAATCCGATCCTCTTCGACGACCCTGTCATCAGAATCAACCTGCTTCCCTTCACGTATACGCGGCCTGTCAGCAACATTCGTGTCGGTATACTTACGCTGGATGAGAAGTGGGCGCATTGGTTGGGCACAAAACCTTCGTATCAAACCGCCGCTTACCTTTCGGAGAAATTTCCCAGACGCGAGGCCGACCAAAGCCTGCTGATCAATGGTGCTATTTGTCCTGACCAGCAGCTTGTCGACGCCATCCGCTCCCTTCCTGCCCATCATTTCCTGGTACGCGATCAACTGCTCATCGCCACCCTGTCGCCAGAAACAGAAATGACGGAGTCCAACACCATACAATACGATGCACCGCTTACCCTGATTGACCGGCCGTGGAAGATCTTTGCGGAGAATGCCGCCCAGATCGCCGCTGATTTCAAACTGATCACAAAGGGGCGCAGTTCAAGTCCGGTATCCGACCCGCATACAATCGTTTATGGACGTGAAAATCTTTTTGTGGAGGAAGG
This sequence comes from uncultured Roseivirgaceae bacterium, assembly GCA_964393795.1. GTDB lineage: Bacteria > Bacteroidota > Bacteroidia > Cytophagales > Cyclobacteriaceae > Chryseosolibacter. The sequence goes on along the minus strand of CAYMWA010000036.1, from coordinate 16,073 downwards.
TGTCACCATCAAAGCGGCGGTCATCAACGCCGAATGCGGGCCGGTGTACCTGGGCCGAAACAGCAACATCGACGAGGGCGCGCTCATCCGGGGCCCCTTCGCCCTGGGTGCGGAAGCCCGCGTCAATATGGGCGCAAAGATTCGCGGCGACACAACGGTCGGTCCGAGGTGTAAGGTGGGCGGGGAAGTGAGCAAGTCGGTCATGTTCGCAAACAGCAACAAGGTGCATGATGGCTACCTGGGCTGTTCCGTCATCGGCGAATGGTGCAACCTCGGGGCGGATACCAATACCTCCAACCTGAAAAATACGTTCGATGATGTGAAGATCTGGTGTCACGCCGAAAACCGGCTGATCTCCACCGGCGAGCAATTTTGCGGCTTGATGATGGGTGACCATAGCAAATGCAGCATCAATACCATGTTCAACACGGGCACTGTGGTCGACGTGTCTGCTAATATTTTTGGAGACGGATTTCCTGCGCGTTATATTCCCTCCTTTTCGTGGGGAGGCGCACAGGGCTTCGCCACTTATCACCTTGAAAAGGCGCTGCTGACGGCCAGAAAAGTTTTGGAGCACAAGAAAGAAGTATTGACGAAAACGGATCAGAACATCCTGGAACACGTGTACGGCATGACGGCCCTGCACCGAATCTGGGAACACAAAAACATACAGGCTGAGACATGAAATTCGAGTCCATTCCCGGCATCGGTGACGTACGGAAGATGCTGACCGAAGCGGTGCGCACGGGCCATAGCGCTCACGCGCAGCTCTTTGTGGGTGCCGAAGGGGCCCTCAACCTCCCACTTGCACTTGCTTATGCCACGTACCTCCATTGTGAGAACAAAGGCGATGACGATTCCTGTGGCGTCTGTGCCGCCTGTGTGAAAAATGCCAAATACATTCACCCTGACACGCACTTTGTTTTTCCCATCAGCAATGTCAAGAACGAAAAGGATGAAGAACGACTAAAGGCGGAGATCACAAAGTCATGGCGCGCCTTCCTGCTGGAACAACCTTTCGGCAACCTCGACGACTGGTGCAATTTTTACGGTGGCGAAGACAAACTCGCCATCATCTCCAAAGACGCCAGCCGGGATATCATCAGAACACTATCATTGAAGCCGTTTGAAAGCAAGAACAAAGTCATGATTATCTGGCAGCCGGAATCCATGCATCCGTTCGCGGCTAACGGCATCCTCAAGATCCTCGAAGAGCCGGCGCCCAATACCTACTTTATCTTGGTGACCAATGCAGCCGATCAATTAATGCCCACAATCATCTCACGCACGCAGATCATCACCGTACCACTGATCAGCGATGCCGCAATGGAAAAGCACCTTGTTGCAACGGAAGGGGTAGGCGAAACTGAAGCAAAGAAGATCGTCCAACTGGCAGACGGGAACCTCAATCTCGCACTAAAGCTGGTTGGGCGCGAACAGGATGATAGCACGGAATTCTTTACTGAGTGGATGCGTGCCTGTTATGCCGGGAAATATGATATACTTGTAGGAATGGCCGAACAATACCATCAGCTCGACCGCCTTAGCCAGCGCAACATGATTACGTATACGCTCAATATGATGCGTGAAACGCTTCTCTACAAAGAGGGCGCACACAGCATCAACCGCACCCGCGGCGAAGAGCGGACGTTTGTAGAGCGCTTCAGCAGCACACTGAACTTCGAAGGGATCGAGCAGTCGTTCGCGCTGCTAAATGAGGCCAGCTACGGGTTGGAGCGAAACGGCAGCGCGAAGATGATTTTCCTCGACCTGTCGCTGAACATTGCAAGAACGTTTAAGGCCTGAGGGCAAAACATGTATAAGCACAATGCGTGAAGATGGCCGTGAAAACAGCCAACAGAAATCACGCCTCACGAATATGAATAAGACATTCCGTATAGGCACCCGCGCCAGCAAGCTTGCCATGTGGCAGGCCAACCATGTCGCCACCTTAATCAGACAATCGGGTTTCAACACCGAGATTGTTCCGATCGAGACAAAGGGCGACAGGGTGTTGGAAGTAACCATCGCCAAGGTCGGTGGCAAGGGGGTGTTCACTGAAGAAATTGAACAGGGCCTCCTTGAGGGAAGCATCGACATCGCCGTGCACAGCGCAAAAGATGTCGCATCCACAATCCCGGACGAGCTGGAACTCATCGCCTTCACCGAGCGCGAAGTGGTGAACGACGTGGTGATCAGCCCTGACAAAACGCGATTACTGAACAACGAGAAGATGACGGTAGGGACTTCCTCTGCCCGCCGGATAGCTTTCGTGAAGCACTATTTCCCGCATATCAATACGGTGTCAGTGCGCGGCAACCTGCAAACCCGGCTCGCCAAGCTCGAAGCAGGATTGTGCGACGCACTACTGCTCGCCTTCGCAGGCGTACACCGCATGGAATACGATCACCTGATCACACAACGCATCGAAACAAGCTATTTCGTTCCGCCTGTAGGGCAGGGAAGTATCGCGGTGGAATGCCACAAAAAACTCGCTTTTGAAAAAAAAGAAGTGGTACAACGCTGGGTTAACCACGCGCCTACCGAAGATTGCATCCGCACCGAACGTGCATTTCTTAAAACGCTCGAAGGCGGATGTAGTATCCCCTCGTTCGGCTACGCCACATTGGAAGGCGCAACGGTCACCCTGAAGGCAGGGATTATTTCTCTTGACGGACAGGAGCTGATCAAAGTCAAGGAATCTGCGTCAGTCGAAAATGGAAAGGAACTGGGCAAGCGCCTCGCGAACGAAGTGCTCGCGCGTGGGGGCGATAGGATTTTGCGGGAGATTAAGGGCACGCCCGGTCCCTGAGCTTGCCGAAGGGCCGGATTCTGGTTGCCAGTTGCCGGTTGCCGGTTTTGGTTGTTAGAGTTTGTTGGTTGCAGGTTGTGCGTGGGGGCTGAAGGGTAGCGTAACTTCCGGGAAGTTCCAAACTTCCCGGAAGTTTTCGCGCTGACGCTGATCCGGTCGAGAAGTCGCCCGGTCCTTGAGGTTAACGGCAGCTTTCGGGAAGTTATGACGTAAGAATAACAGGCTACAATTATATGAAGAAAACAAAATTACTATTGATGTTTCTGATTGTGCTCACCTTTCTAATGACGGGATGTGCACAGAAGAAAGACCAGCTCGTGACGATCAAAACAAAGTACGGTGACATGATCGCGATCTTGTACGACGAGACGCCCAGGCACAAGGAAAACTTTCTCAAGCTGATCCGCGAGCACTATTACGACAGCCTGCTCTTTCATCGTGTCATTGAAGGATTCATGATTCAGGGTGGTGATCCCGATTCGAAGCACGCTGAAAAGAATACGCGCCTCGGCAACGGCGGGCCGGGCTATACGATCGAAGCTGAAATCAATCCGAAATTTTTTCATGAGCGCGGCGCCTTGTCGGCTGCACGTCTCGGCGACGCCATGAATCCGTCAAAGGCATCGAGCGGAAGCCAGTTCTATATCGTGCAAGGCAGGAAACTCACGGAAGCACAACTCAAAATCGACCAGCAAAAATATGGGAACGCGCTTCAGCAATTTTTTCAAAAGCCCGAAAACAAGCCCTACTACGACTCGATCAATTATTTTTTCCGACATAGAGATGAGAAGGGATACGAGGCCTATATTGCAAGCCTTAAACCAATTGTTGAAAAACAGTTGGGCATTTCGGTAGAAAAGGAGGTTTCGCCGGAAGTGTTAAAGACCTATACAACCGTAGGGGGCACACCGCAGCTCGATGGCGCCTATACGGTGTTCGGAAAAGTAATCGGGGGACTGGAAGTGATCGACAAGATCGCGGCACTGCCGAAAGACCAGTTCGATCGCCCTGTCGAAGATGTGCGTATGACCATAACGGTCGAGGAAATGCCCCGAAAAAAAATAGAGAAACTGTACGGGTATACCTACCCGGATAACTAAGTGCGATGAGAATTTTGGTGACCGGTTCTAATGGCCTGCTCGGTCAAAAGCTTACGCGACTGCTACAGGAGGATGAAAACATTTATCTCATCGCCACAGCAAGGGGAAAGTCAGCGCTGCGCATTACCCGTGGCGAATATCACTCAATGGACGTCACTGACCGCGACGAGGTTGAGAGTGTACTGTGGTTGACCAAGCCCGATGTCATTATCCACACAGCGGCCATGACGCAGGTCGACGACTGTGAAACACAACGGGAAGCCTGTTGGAAAGCGAACGTCACAGCAGTGGAACACCTCGTGGGGTGTTACCAGGCGTTGCATATCCACCTGGTACACGTGTCCACCGACTTTATCTTCGACGGTTCTCACGGTCCGCTCGATGAGAACGAACCGCCGAACCCGGTGAACTATTACGGCGAAAGCAAGCTCGCCGCGGAAAAGGTGATCGAGGCGAGTACCATTTCCTGGACGATCTTGCGAACGGTATTGGTCTTCGGAATCACTAATGACATGAGCCGATCCAACATCGTTCTATGGGTCAAGAAAAGCCTGGAGGAAGGGCGGGCCATTCGGGTCGTCAACGATCAGTGGCGCACACCGACGCTCGCAGAGGACCTTGCCATGGGATGTTACCTGGCCGCCCGAAAGCGCGCACGCGGTGTGTTCAATATTTCCGGAAAGGATTTCCTGTCACCCTATGACATTGCCATCAAAACCGCTGCATATTTCAACCTCGACAAGTCGTTGATACAGGCCACCGATTCTACCGTTTTCAAACAGCCCGCCAAACGCCCGCCGACGACGGGTTTTGTCATCGACAAGGCACGGAATGAACTAGGGTATGAACCGCATTCCTTTGAAGAAGGACTGGCAGTGCTTGCTGGACAATTGGAGGGGTGAGTCGTGAGTCGTGAATCGTGAGTCGTGAGCCTGCCTGCCGAAGCTTTAGCGTAGGTAGGTGGTCATCTCCTGCTGCTTCTCTGTACGGCCATGAAATAAATCGGTATCCCCATCAACGTGATGATCAAGCCGGGCCATGTGAACGTGGGTTTGTATATGATCAACAGGATGCAAAACGTGCTACCCATCAGGATGTACAGGAAAGGCAAGAACGGATATCCAAATGCCTTGTAGGGCCTCGGCGCATCGGGGCGCTTCCTGCGCAACACAAAAATGCCGGCGATGGTCAGCGTGTAAAAGATCACGACGACAAAAGAGATCATATCGAGCAGGTTGCCGTATTCACCGCTGAGGCACAACAACGAAGCCACAAGGCACTGCGCCCACAACGCCCAACCGGGCACGGCATTCTTGTTCAGTTCGCCTGCCTGCCGGAAAAACAAACCGTCTTTGGCCATGGTGTAATAGACCCGTGCGCCTGCCAGCACGAGTCCGTTGTTGCAACCAAAGGTTGAGATCATGATCAAGCCGGCAATCACATACATGCCAGGGCCGCCAAAAATCTGGTTGGCCGCAGCAACGGCCAGTCTATCCGCATTAGGAAAGGCAATGCCATCCAGCGGAAGCACATGCAGGTACATCATGTTGGTCAGCATGTACAGAACGCTCACCATCAACGTGCCGAGAAAAAGGGCGAGGCCGATGTTCCGTTGCGGATTTTTTATTTCGCCGGCAATAAAAGTGACGTTGTTCCACGCATCACTGCTGAAAATCGATCCCGTCATTGACGCCGCGATCGCCCCGAGCAATGCCACTCCCCCGATTTCAGTCCAGTCCGCACCGGCTTCGCTCCCCTGGTGTTGCATGGCATTAAATCCTGTTTGCCAGTTCTCGGTCCAAAATCCTGTATCGACAAACAGAAATCCACAAAGCATCAGGCCGAACAGCGCGAACAACTTCGACATGGTGAAAGTAGATTGAATGACTTTCCCTTCCCGGATACCTTTTGTATTCACCCAGGTCAGCAGGACGATGGTGGCAATGGCGGAGAGTTGTGCGGCGGAAACGTCAAAAAGTCCAAAGTCAGCGAGGATGTTCCCTTCACTCATCCATGGGAAGATATAAGCAGAAAAACGCGCGAAGGCCACGCCCACTGCTGCGATGGTGGCGGTCTGTATGACAGCGAAGAAACTCCATCCATACAGAAAGCTGACGAGCGGATTGTAGGCTTCTTTGAGATAGACATACTGTCCCCCGGCCTTCGGAAACATCCCACTCAGCTCACCATAACTGACCGCGGCGACGATGGTCATCAGGCCGGTTATCGCCCAGACGCCCATCAACCAACCTGCACTGCCGACGTTGCGAACGATATCAGCGCTGACAATAAAAATGCCCGAACCGATCATTGAGCCCGCAACGATCATCGTAGCGTCCCAAAGACTCAGTACGGGCTTAAAGTGCTTTTCGTGCATAAAAAGTTTTAAGTCTTAAGCGGATCCAACTTAAGACTTAAAACCTGTAAGTGAAAATTTATTCAAACACCTCGGGTACAGGCTGGCCTGTACAGCCAGAAGGAAATTTGATATTTAGCAATACGGAGATCGTAGGCGCGACATCGGTAATGGGGTGGTATTTGACTGAATACCCCTTCTTGATGCCTTTGCCGTAAAAGAGGACGGGTACATGCGTATCGTACTTCCACGGAGACCCGTGTGTCGTCCCGGTGGTCCGGCCTGAAGAATACCAACCCGGCTCGAGCACGACCACCACGTCGCCGCCACGCTTGGGATGCCATCCGCGTACCACCTTGCCTTGCACGCCACCGGCTTCATAATCCGTTTGACGCAAAAGGTTTTCGGAATAGACGTTGGAGACTCCTTCCTGCTTCAGCAGGTAGTTTACCGTCAACTCAGTCGCCACCATCAGTTCCACACCTGCCGACTTGGGATCACTCGCAAATGCCTCCTGATTGAAATAGATCTGGCCGCCATTGAAGCGTTCAATCACTTCCTTTCCTGGAAAGTATTGCTGCAAATGTTCCTTCAAGCCGGACAATACACCGTCACCATCGAAATAGCCCGCGGGAATCTTAACATCTTTCAGATATTGTGCTACATCGGATACCGCATGGTCAGCAGTCAGGAACACGGTGTAGTTACCCTTTCCTACTTGTGAATCGAGCGTCTTGAGAAGGTCAGCGACCGTTTTATCCAGGCGCATATACATGTCCTGAATCTCTACCGCGTTCGGTCCAACGCCATGTCCCAGCGCATCCGTTGATGAAAACGATATGGCCAGAAAATCAGGGACGTCATCTTTACCCATGTCTTCGCCGGCAATTGCCGCCTTTGCCATTTCTGCGACGATATCATTTCCAAAAGGTGTATTCGTCAGCAGGCCATAATCGTTCGGCTTGCTCAGCTTCTTGAGGTCATAGGGAAATACGGGGCGTTCCTTACCGCCGATTTTGCTTTCATAGGGTGAATCATCCGGTCCGCTTTCAACATACTGATTAATAGGGAGGAGGGTATTCCAGGTTTGCGACAAGTACTTTTCAGCCAGCTTCCGGTCATTAAATTTCTCCACCCATGCAGGCAGTTTGGATGTATAATACGAACTCGTAATAAATCTGCCTGTCTTGCCGTCGTACCAATACGCGCCATCGGCCATGTGGCCCGCGGGCAACGCTGCCGCGCGATCTTTGATTGAAACACCGATGACCTTTGAACGATCTTGTGTGAAAAGCTGCAGCTCGTCCGTTACCGTCGTCGTCTGCATACGCCAGGGCGATACATCGCCGTTGCCGCTTTCGACGCCGACTACCGTCTGTCTCGGATCGTTGACGCAGTTTACATTCTTTTTAAGTTCCTTATCATACCAGTCGTTGCCAATAATGCCGTGGATCGCAGGCGTCGTTCCGGTGTAGACGGAAGCATGTCCCGGGCCGGTTACGGTAGGTGCATAGTTGTAATGGGCATTCTTTAACATGAAACCGTCGTTGATAAGCCGTTTGAACCCATCATCACCGAACTTCGGATAGAAGCGGTACAAATATTCAGCACGCATTTGATCGACCATTATCCCCACAACGAGTTTCGGTGGCGTATCAATGGTCTTCGTTTGCGCATGTACCCATGCAGACAACGGAAGAAAGAGGAGGAGGAGAACAATTAACTTTTTCATAGATGTGATTTTATGCAATATACAGAATCATGGTTTTCAACAAGGCCATCGGGGGCTGAACGGCAATTTAATTATCTAAACAACATATTTTGTCGTAATCGGTGGCATCGTCATAGATCTCCTTGCGCAAGAGTTTCCCATGGCGATCGTAGTATATTACAATAAAGAGCCCGGCCTCTTCTACATATGTTTCGGTGAAATACAGTGGCGCCTCTGCGGATCCGACATTGATGATATGCGTAAATACCATCGGAATCACTTCATGTCTGCGATTACTGATCACACCATACAAATTTCCCCGCTCCACGATGGCGACCTTCTCCGTATCCGAATGGCTGATCACGGTTACCTTGCGAAGGTTGTCAAGTTCTACCTGGCCGGTGAAGATGTTGTACAACTGCCACCGCGATCCTGATTTGACGAGGGCGACCGAATCATCCCAATAACGGATCTCATCAAAGATGAATTCGCTTAGCTGTTTGTTGTCCCATTGCAGGAAACCATAGTGACCGTCGCTGAACGTAGTGAGCACTGTATGGGTGTACGGACGAAGGTTACGCTCGTATTGCGGCCTGATGTATTGCTTCCGTGCGATATTGTATGCACCGAAACGTTGCCCTTTCAACAAAGACAAGCGGTCGTCTTTTGCGCTCCCCACCGCTTCGAATTCAACAGGCAGCAACGCTTCGCCCTTCATGTCGAGCAATCCTTTCAGACCTTTTCGGGTGATCACGAAAACTCCCTTTCCGGCATATTCGATCGCATCGAATGAGGCGGTAAACAAACGGTTTCCTTCGAGATCATAGACAGACTTCGCGTTGCGCTTCCCCGTGACGATCAGAAATGACGCGGCATCCATTCCGGGGAGAAAGTCTATCGCAAGTGGATGTCGTAAAGGGAGGCGTTTTCCATTTCCAAAAAACACATAGACGGAATCACCGCGGTGCCCCACCATGAAGGGTCCGCGCGCCATCAATGAATCATATCCGGCGCTGTTGATGGCGTGCGCGCCTATATCAAAAGGAAACCAGATGCCGTTTCTTTTCACCGCGACGTTCTTGCCGATGATATTCACGGCTTCAAAACTCGCCGACCGATTGCCGGCCACATCGTAGAGCGTGTATCCATGCGCATGCTCGGCCGTGGCACCAAAAAACGTCCGCGTCAAAACATGTTGGTCGAAGCCAATGATGCGTTGGAGCGATTGATCCATCACCCCCTCAAAGGCGCCCGATCGGCCCCACAGTTGCCCGTCGCGCCACACCTTCACCTCATCTAATGGTTCCGAAAATCGCAGAGGCGATCCTTGCGAGCATTCGAAAACGGCGGCCTGCGGGGCCAGATACTTTTTGCCGTCTCTTTCAAACACAAAGCTTCGGCCGATCACGCCAATCGCATCCCATTTCCGGTTGTCCAGTGGCCTGCCCGTTAGGGTGAGGAGTTGCCATCCGCCGCCACGGTTGACGACGACATACCGGCTGTCCAGAAGCTGCACATCATCGACATGATCGACGACGATGAACCCTCCTTTGTGTATCAGTTTTACGCCCTCTGGTGTTTCAATCCTGAGCAAGCCGATGCCAAGGTCTCGTATGCCGACCACCTCGCCTTCATAGATGCGGCTTCCGCTGCGGGTCATCAGGGCGTCATCGGCCTGCAGCACGTCATCTGTAATATAGCCACACAGATAATCGTGATGAATGCTTCGGAAGCGCGGTTCAAGTATAGTGTGTCCGTCTTTGTCGATAAATCCGTAGCGCCCGTTCTGCAACACGGGCACGAGATAGCCCGCGTTGACTGTGAGCAGATGCCGCAGGGAGTCAGTGAGAAAACCGTCGGGCCATACCGGGTCTTCCTCTTCTGCGAGGATGCAAAAGAGCATGCGTCGGGCGATGGGCAGAAAGGGACTACCCGGATTGGATTGCATGAAATCGCTGAAGCATTCCGGAGTACCATCGGCGGTCACGATCTGAAAGATGTGTCGTTGAATTTCTTCGCGGTAGGGTGTTTCGGGGTGATCACTAAGAAACGCCTGATAGGTCTCCAACTGACCGTCGGCAGTTTCCCTTTCATAGAGCAATCGCTCGTAGCGCGCGCGGGCTTCAGGAGCCTCCGCCGCCTGAGGGTAGCGCTCGAGAAACTGGCCAAAAGCTTCCACAGTATTGTCCGCACGTGCACGGGCAAAGGCGATGGCATCGCGCATGGCGATCGCCCGGCTACGCTGCGCCGCAGAAGGAAAGCGGTCGAGGAACTCCTGATAGGCGGCTTCAGTGTGAGCACGCTGTGCCAGGGCAAACGCGGTGCTGTCAATGCTCGCCTTCAACGCAACAAGGCCCGCACTATCGGCGGCGATGCGCATCAAGCGGCTGCGGGCAATGCGCGGGTTGTGCGCGTAGTCATCGAGGGCGCGCATGGCAAACTCGCCGGCAAGTTCCAGGGCAAACGCCGGATTCTCCGGCTCAAAATAATATCGACCAAAGAGGTAGCGTGCCAGGGCGTTGATGCTGTCCTTTTCAAGGCTCTTTCGCAAGTGGGCTTCGGCCTTGCGCCATCGATGCTTCTCAATGTTCCGTAGGGCGCTCCGTTCCGTGGAAACACCTGACTGTGCAAAACTCGCCCCGGCGACCAGGATGAAAAAGAAGCATACAACAGGTTTCAGCGTCACTGCGATGGGGTTACCCTTACAAAACTACAAACTTATTTGAACCCCGCATTATTTGGTTAAGCCCCTTTCATATTGCATTTTTACGCCCGAGGTTTACCTTCCCTATATTGCTTACATGAATAAATTTTGTAAATTTTCAGTTGAAAAAAGCACTCCATGGCCAAGTTAAAGAATATCATTAAGCAGCTCTCGGAAAAAGACTTCTCGGCTATCTACAATTCCCTCCTCGAAAGTAACGCAGAAAAATCAGCTTACCTCCTGAAAGCCCTTCGCGACCGCGCACTGTCTGATAACAAAATCATGACAGAGCTTGAAGTGAACGCGAACGCCTATTATACCCTTCGATCGCGACTGAACCTCAAGATCGAAGAGTACCTGATGGAACAGCTGGAGAGCCCGCGTACTGACGTGCTGAGGAAAGTGGCCAACATCAACGAGGTGCTCTTCACCAAAAAGAAAGCCATCTCCATCGCTACGCTCAAGAAACTGGAGAAGGAACTGCTCGACTACGACCTGGCCAACGAACTTACCGTCATCTATAAAGCACTCAAGCGACTGAACATCCATTCCCCCGACTACTTTCAGTATTCTCAGCTATACAACCGGCACGTAGCGTACATGCTGGCCGTTGACAAATCAGAAGACCTCCTCGCCGACTACTTTAAGAAGTTCGGCGATTTCCTTCTCAACGGAGGAGAAATTGAAAAGCTCGGACTGAATCTCGTGATGAAGGAAATGCAGAACGTCGCCAATCTGTACGAATCGCACCGACTGTATGTATATCAAAGTTGTATGTATGTCTTCCATCGCCTGTTTGTCGAAGTCGACGACAACAGTGAAGAAGAAGGCGAACCGATCGAAGACATTTTTGCAAAAGTGCAGAAGATCTTTGAAAGCTATCACCTCGATTCCATCTATTACCACCTGAACCTGGTATTTGAATTTCTCAAGCTCGAGTATTATAACCACTACAAAGTATACCGGCAGGCGGAAAAGTACTTTGAAGAAGTAAACGACGCCTGTTCGAACCTCCTGGTAAATTACTCGAACTACACTTTCCCGGCACAGTTCCTGATCTCCAAAATTGAACGCCATCTTCGCAACGGCACGGAAACGGAACTCTACGCCGAAAACGAAACGGTCTTCGAAGACTTCGAAGTCGACCCGCTCGACGTACCCAAGTATGTCATCTATGTAGTGTATCGCGCACTTTCCTGTTACTACGTCGACAAGTTCGATGAAGCCGCCAAACTGATCAACAACCTGCTCAACGAGGTTAGCCTGAAGAAGTATCCGTTCGCTCAGCTTGAAATAAAATCGCTACTGGCATTGCAATACGTCCTGATGCGCGACTATGAACTTTTCAATCAGTTGTCAAACAGTATTCAGCGACAAATCCGGTTGTTTGGGAAAGATAGCTGTGAGAACATCATGCTGTTCCTGAAGATTCTCAAAATCGCTACCAGTGAAGCCAAGAAAGAAAAAGCGAAAAAGATCAGTGCATTGATCCCAAGACTGACTGCCACTCAAGTCAACTACTTCGCACCCACGAAACTGATTAAGTTCGACGAAAAGTTTGTGAAGCTGCTTACCGAAATTTGAAGAGTCCACAGTCGACGGTCCACAGTCCACTGTAGAGTAAGACCTGACTGGTAGGCTTTGGCAACCTACCTACGCTTCAGCGCTCAACCCGACGCGTGCTTCGGCAACAACCGGCAACCAACAACCAACAACTGGCAACTAACAACCAACAAACCAACAAACCAACAACTGGCAACTGGCAACTGGCAACCGGTAACTGGCAACCGGCAACCAGGCCCCCGCTCCAATCAACGCCACCTCCACAAGGGCCCGCTTACAACTTGAAACCTGCAACCTGCAACCTATTACACCTCCAGCTTCAAAATACTGTCGTGGGAAAGGGGTTTGTTGAGATACAACTTAACGTTTTCGTACTTCTTTGAGCGATTAAAGTCCTGGGGATTGATGGACGAGGTGAGCATGACAATGCGGCATTTCTTTTTGGCAACCGGACTGAGTTTTTCAAATTCATCGAGAAACTGAAATCCGTCCATCAGCGGCATATCGATGTCGAGAAAGATGACGTCGGGCAACACCTGCTCGGCGACGTCAAGCTTTTCCATATTCCTCAAAAATTCGATGGCGCTTTTCGCGCCGGTATGGGTGTATATATTTTCTGCGATGGAAGCCGCCTCGATCATTTTCTGATTAATAAGATTGTCAATCTCGTTGTCGTCGATCAGCATGACCGTGCGGTATTTTTTTCCTGCCATAGTGCGTTTGTTGAAGGTGTATAAAAATAAGGGTTTGGTGATGATTTGCCAAAAATTGCTTTATACCGAAAATTTGATGCCCTGGGCTAGCGGGAGCGATTCGCCGTAGTTAATCGTGTTCGTCTGACGTCGCATGTAGTTCTTCCACGCGTCAGATCCGGATTCACGTCCGCCGCCCGTCTCCTTTTCGCCGCCAAACGCGCCACCGATTTCAGCACCCGAGGTGCCGATGTTCACGTTCGCGATCCCACAGTCGGAACCCTCCACCGACAGGAACCGCTCCATCTCCCGCATGTCGGTCGTCATGATCGCTGACGACAGGCCCTGCCTCACGCCGTTGTGAATGGCGATGGCCTCCTCAAGTGTGTCATACGACATCAGATAAAGAATGGGTGCGAACGTCTCTTGCTGAACAATCTCAAAGTCAGGATCGACCTCCGCAATGGCGGGCTTCACATAGCAACCCGACTCATAACCCTTGCCCTTCAGCACACCGCCCCTGACCAGCATGTTGCCTCCTTCGTGTTTTATCTGGCGCAACGCATCGCGATATGATTTCACCGCCTGCTTGTCGATGAGCGGTCCAACGTGGTTCGCGGCATCCAAAGGGTTTCCGATGTTCAACTGGGCGTAGGCATTGACGAGGCGATTCTTCACTTCTTCGTAAAGGTCCTTATGAATGATCAGCCTTCGCGTGGTGGTACACCGTTGGCCAGCAGTCCCAACGGCGCCAAAGAGCGCACCGCGTATTGCGATGTCGAGGTCAGCGTGAGGTGTGATGATAATGGCATTGTTACCGCCGAGCTCGAGCAGCACCTTTCCGAGCCGGCCAGCCACGGTCTGGGCTACAGAACGGCCCATGCGCACGGATCCTGTCGCGGAAACCAACGCCAGATGCTCGTCCGCAGCCAATAGCTGTCCCGTTGCAGCGTCGCCATTCAGAATACAGGAGACGCCCTCAGGCACACCATTCTTTTCAAAAACCTTTGCAACGATCTGCTGACAGGCGATGCTGCACAGTGGGGTCTTTTCAGAGGGTTTCCATATACACGTATCGCCGCACACCCATGCCAGCATGGCATTCCAGGACCAGACGGCCACCGGAAAATTAAAGGCAGTGATGATGCCAACGACGCCGAGCGGATGCCATTGTTCATACATCCGATGCTCGGGGCGCTCGGAGTGCATGGTAAGGCCATGCAACTGGCGCGACAGCCCCACGGCAAAATCGCATATGTCGATCATCTCCTGAACTTCGCCGAGGCCCTCGACATTACTCTTCCCCATTTCATACGACACCAGTTTCCCCAACGCTGCCTTGTTGCGCCGCAGCGCATCGCCGATCTGGCGCACCACTTCGCCACGTCGTGGTGCGGGCCACTTTCGCCACTCCTGAAACGCCTCGAACGCGACCGAAACTACCTTTTCAAAAGAGCGCCGGTCGGCTCCCTGCACACTGCCCACCAACTTTCCGTCAACGGGCGAATAGGATTCGATACGTCCACCGCTGGCACGTAGCCACGTCGACCCCGTGGACACACCTGAATAGCTTTTCCTGACGCCCAGCGACGCGAGCGCTTCTTTGATTCCAAAATTTCTCATTGGCGATTTTGATGTGAGGTACAAAGCTAAGATATTTTGGCGGATGCCGGTTGCCAGTTGCCAGTTGCCGGTTTGTTTGTTGGTTAGTTAGTTAGTTAGTTAGTTAGTGAATCTGGCAAGCAACGAACTGGTAACCCAACCAACTAACTAGCTAACAAACTGGCAACTGGTAACCGGCAACTGGTATCCGTCACCAATCGACGCCGTACGTCCCTTTCTCGCCATCGGTGTAGAAACCTTCGATCAGCACGCCGCCCCGCTTGTATTCGAGAATGCGGTTGAGGTCTGCCACGTTGTCAACGGGCACCTTGTCGATGTAGGCGATAATAAAGTTCTTGCGGATGCCCGCTGCCTTCCACTTGCCGTTGTCAACGTCTGCCACCTTTACGCCGCCATCGAGTAAAAGTCTGGCGAGTTCGGCATATGGCACGTCTTCAAAGCGAGCACCGGCAATATCATATTTGACTTCCTTGCGTTCGAACGACTCCTGGCCTTTGCTGTTCTTCAATGTGGCCACAACTTCCATCTTCTTCCCTTCCCTCAGAAACGAAACAGTGATCTCGTATCCCGGGCGGTTGCGTGCCACCCATTCCTGAAGCTCGGATACCGAGTTGACTACGTGGTTGTCGATCGCCACGATTACGTCGCCGGGGAGCATGCCTGATTCTTCAGCCGCGCTGCCCTTTAACACCTCTCCGACAAATACGCCCTGCGTAACGGTCAAGCCATACTGCTCGGCCCGGGCAGCATTCACGTCGCCGATGTTAATCCCCAGAAGTCCGCGCTGCACTTTGCCGAACTCGAGAAGGTCGTCCATAACTTTCTTGACAAGGCTCACGGGAATCGCAAAAGAATATCCCTGATAACTTCCCGTAGAGGTGGCGATAGCCGTATTGACGCCGACGAGTTCGCCGGCGAGATTCACGAGTGCACCCCCACTGTTACCGGGATTGACCGCAGCATCGGTTTGGATAAACGCTTCGATGGAAAGTCCATTCTTTTCCTGAAGGATGCCGATATTCCGCGCCTTCGCACTCACGATCCCGGCCGTCACCGTTGAATTCAAATCAAACGGGTTGCCTATGGCGAGCACCCACTCTCCGGGTTGAAGGTCGTCGGAATTTCCATAAGCCACGAAGGGAAGACCCTCCGCTTTAATCTTCAATAGCGCCAGGTCCGTGCTCTTGTCTGCGCCAACCAGTTTGGCAAAGTACCGCTGGTTGTTGTTCATCACCACTTCTATGTTGGTCGCGTCTTCAATAACATGGTTGTTCGTGACGATGTAGCCGTCATCAGATATAATGACGCCCGAGCCCGATGAGTGTACGGGCCGGTCATACTGGTGCAGGGGATTAAGGCTGAATACACCCGGGCCATAGCCTGTGCGGATGTGCACCACACCCGGCACAACGCGGTTTGCCGTCGTGAGGAAGTTGATGTTGGCCGGAACGGCCAGGGAAGTATCGGCGGCCTTGCCGGTCAGGACTAACTTCTGCCGCTCCTCAATTGAGG
>CAYMWA010000035.1:5300-26996 GCA_964393795.1 uncultured Roseivirgaceae bacterium | reverse complement strand
CATCAAAGCTTCGCCATTGACCAGGCGGAGGTAAGCTTTTTGTTGACCATGTTTAGCAACAACGGCAAACGGCGTCTCGGAACTCTTGATGACGACCTTGCCCTCGGCGTCGGTGATGCCGGTGCCGATTTCGCGTAGCTGAAAGCTGTGAAGGGTAACGGATACACCGGGCAGCGGTGTGGCCGTTCGCAGGTCGGTGACTACAGCGAGTGTCTCATCTCCCGCACCATGTTTCACCGTTAGTCCGATATCCGATGCAATGATATTTTTCGTCGCCGCCCGATCAGGTGTGTAGTAAGAGATGTTGCACGGATTGTCGCGTTCGCGCCAATCATAGCCCGGCCCGTAATAGTAACCCTCGTAGTACGTCATGTTGTACGGGCCCGCATAGCTGTCGTCGGGGGTGTCGCCTGTCAGTTCATAAGTCCCGGCCAACGTTTCAGGTGGGCCTGAGGTTCCGCACGCAAAGGTCGAATACGCCTTTTGAAACCCCAGTCTCACTTCATAGATCGCACCAGGCTCCGATTGAATGAGTTTGGAAATATCAAGCGTATAGCGATTCCATTTGCCGGGGTCCACGATGCCCGCATTTTGCAGCGGAATTTTTTTGCGCAGGATGCGATTGCCTACCCGCCGCATTTCACTGTTCCCGCTGAGGTTGTTCACCTGAAGGAATTGCAGTACGTTTTTTTCATATACTTTGGTGATCTGTACATCGACTGCACTCAGGTTGACTGCTTCAAACGGAACCACTAAGCCATCCGTTGCGGGCAAGATGGAACCTTTACTTGTGAACCTGACGGCCGGCTTCACCTGTTCGAAGACGACTTCCAGGCTGACAGGACTTCCCAACCTTTTTTTCTGGATATTTCGAACGCCGCCTTCGATGGTAATCGTCTTTGAATCGCTCTGACGAACCGGTGGATAGACGCGAATCTCATTATCGATGATGTCAAAATCAAGGTCCGGAAGATTTGTGAGGCGAATGAGACCGTTGAGGTTCTGATCTTCCTGCACGGGATCGGAAAACTGGAGGACCACATACTGTGTGGGACTTTGCACCACGCGCGCATTCATCAATTTGAAATCGTCGATCGCCGGTACTTCTACCGTTGTCTCTTCCTCTCGCTGCACACCCAGGCTGTTTCCTTTCGCCAGGATCACCACGCTTCCCGGTTTCGAGGTCCTGGCGACATCACTGACAATGAAATGATGCTCCCTGCCGTTGGCACCATGCGTCCATTCAACCGGCAGCGCCTTGCCTGACTGAGTAGCTTCTATCATGCGTTCTACGTTCTCCCCCACTGCATAGTCTGCGGTATAAAGGGCACCGTGAATCTTCTGTTGCGCGAAGTTGGTCTTGCTGTATGATTTTGTGTTGATGACCTGCAGATCAAAGTTCTGCGGGATGACGCGAAATGAATACTGGAACGTTCGCAGCGTTTTGGGGAGATCGTCAACGAGCTTCGAAAGAAAAAATTGTGCGCGGTAGCGTTCTCCCGACTTCATCCGCGCTTCAGGTGTGAACCGTATCGTGCGCGTGTTTTGCCAGACGGCCTCTCCGGAAAGCGCGGGTGAAAAATCAAAAAGCTTTTCTGAGACAGCCTGACCAATGGACGATGAGTCAACCATCTCGCGCGTGAACTCAATGTTGAGCACTGCATCAGACGGAAGCATGCCCGCGGTGTAAGCCGAGATATGTGCGGCAAACGCCGGATCAATAGCAGTGGTGGGCTCGGGTTTGGCAACGTTCGTCTTGAAGTAAACAATCAGACCGATAATGCTTATAGCAAATGCGCCGAGCGCTATTTTTTTCCATAGGGGACTCATCATATCGCGAAGGATTATTTTAAATTAAAATAGCGCAAAATATCTTCCAATTAGTACGGTTTTTATGGGTTTTTAGCAAAAAACTTTCCAACCTTTGCAGGTATATTGTCAAACGCAAGCCTCTTGTTATGACGGACTTCCTTGATCAGGTTTACTACAACAATACTGCCCGCCAATACTTGATTGCACTCCTCGTGATCATTGGCGCACTACTCTTGACATTGCTCATTCAGAAAGTGATCATTGTCCGCCTGCGGAAATGGACTTCGACCACCGAGGGCACCTGGGATGATTTTATCATCACGAGTCTCAGGCGCTTCGGCGTGCCGATCCTCAGGTGGCTGGTGATCTATTGGGGACTGCACCTCCTCAAACTTTCCGAGAAGACTGCATTTTATCTCGATATCCTTATATCCATCGTCATCACCTATTTCGCCCTCCGTTTGATCTCGTCAATGGTATTGATGCTCATCAAGGCAGAATTGAGGAGAAGGGAGAACGGAGAAGAGAAGCTCAAACAACTCGGCGGACTGATCATGGTGTTCAACATCGTGATCTGGTCCATCGGCCTTGTATTCCTGCTGAGCAACTGGGGAATTGAGGTGACGCCTATTATCGCAGGGCTTGGTATCGGCGGTATTGCCGTCGCGCTGGCGGCCCAAAATATACTTGGCGATCTTTTCAGCTACTTCGCCATCTTTTTTGACCGGCCGTTTGAAGCGGGTGATTTTATCATCGTCGACGACGTACTGGGCAGTATTGAATATGTCGGCATCAAGACAACGCACATCCGTTCCCTTGGCGGGGAGCAAATTGTAGTGGGCAACGCGGCACTGACGAACTCACGCATCCGCAACTACAAGCGCATGTACCGGAGGCGGGTGGTCTTCACCATTAATGTCGATTACGGAACACCAAGGGAACTGGTGGAGACGATCCCGGGGATGTTGCGCTCGATCGTAGAACGACAAGAAAATGTCACCTTCGACCGCGCGCATTTCGCTTCCTACAATGATTGGAGTCTGCGGTTTGAAATTGTCTACTATGTGTTAAGTCCGGACTACAACATCTACATGGACATTCAGCAGAAGATAAACTTCGAGATAATGAAGGCATTCGAAACCAGCGGCATTCGATTCGCGATCCCGTCGCAATCGCTTTACGTGAAGGCCAACGTCGAAGGAGGGAACCGGCCGACGCAGGCCGACGCCAAACGTTAGCCTCTATTTCTTCTGCAGTTCGGGGATTTCCATAAAAGCGTAGGCGATCATGTGGCAAATGCCCATATGCGCGTCCTCCACTCTGCCGTAGTGGCCGTCGTTCACAACGATGGGGATATCGGCGATCGCAGCGAGTTCACCTTTGCGTTCGCCTACCAGGGCGATCACCCTGACTTTGTTGTCTTTTGCCCAGCGGGCGGCCTTTAACAAGTTTGGAGAATTCCCGCTGACGCTCATGACGAAAATCACATCGCCTTCGCGGGCGAAGTTCATCAACTGTCTTGAGAATATCTCGTCATAGGCGTAGTCATTGCCAAGGGCGGTGATCCAGGGTGTGTTGTCATTGAGCGATAGACAGCGGAAACGTCGCCAGGTTTTGTCTGACGAGCCCTTGCCAAGGTCGGTGACAAAATGTGAGGCATTCGCCGCGCTTCCCCCGTTGCCGAACACAAAGATCTGCCTGTCCTTTTGAAGGGCTTCGCGGAAAATATCGACGACCTCCGCGACGCGGTCGAGCGGAATGGTCTCCAGGGTTGTTTTTTGTTTAGCGATGTAATCTTCGAGAAAATTCTTCATGCTGAAGCGAGTTGGTTAATAGCAAGACTGAGCGCGCCTACGGGGACAACGTCCTCGCCAAGCGCAGAAAGTTGGATGGCGGGCCCGGGGCGCAACACATCCATGAGATAGGACGGAAGCCTTTGCTCCACCCCCTCTCTCAGCGGCTCGCCGGTAAGCGAAAAGCCACCGCCGAGGATCACGGTGTCGGGATTTAACAGATGCACCGCATGTGAGAGGGCGAAAGAAAGATCGTCAACAGTTTCATCGAGAATCCGCCGGGCTGTCTCATCGCCCTGTTCAAGTGCGGGACCAAGTGCACGGGCGTGACCGGTCGAATACCCTTTCGTCAGCGTTGCGAGCACGCCTCCATGGTCATTATGGATCGCGTTGCGTACTTTACCATCCACTGCCCATCCCGAACATGACGACTCAACAGTTCTGCCCGTCTTGTCGAGTCGTATGTGTCCGAATTCCGCTTCGCTGTTTCTACTTCCATGGTATATCTTTTTGTCGATAACGAAACCCGCGCCTACACCGCTGCCGAGCGTAATATAGAAAACACGCTTCACGTCCTTTCCGGCGCCGTGGAGTGCTTCACCCAATGCGGCAATGTTGGCGTCGTTGTCAATCCATACGGGAATACGCGTCTTCTTTTCAAGCCAGTCCTGCAACACAAAATCGCCCCATCCCTCTACCTGGTAAGATGTCAGTATTTTACCGGTCTTGTGATCGACCGGCCCGCCGAAGCCGATACCGATACCTCCGACGTCATGCAACCTGATCTTTGACAGACCTTCGGTGATTTGTTTGCGTATACCCTTCGCACCCTGCGCCGGGTCCACTGCAAAGCGGGAGCGATCAAGGATACGGGCCCGTTCGTCTCCCAGGACGACCTGTAGTTTGGTTCCTCCTATTTCAATTCCGACAAAATTGCGCATACAGAAAGTGAAAATGGCGGATTCACATCCGCCGTACTTTTTAAACCCGCTCTTCGACTCTGTTCATGACACGCGTCTGGACCTGAATCGATTCCTGGTGTATGAGCTTCAACAAGTCGTTGGTGAACTGCGCATCCAATCCCATCGCCTTGCCCAACGCAATGCGCGTTGCAATGATCTCTTCCCAACGGGACACTTGCAGAATGGTGACGTTGTTTTCTTTCTTGTATTGACCGATCTTCTCACTGATCTTCATGCGTGCGGAAAGCTTCTGCATAATTTCGTCATCAAGGCCATCGATCTGCTCACGAAGGATGCTCAGCGTATCTTTAAATGATTTGTTATCCGAAGATGGTGCGCGCACCACGAGGCTTTCGATGGTTTTCGAAAGGACGGACGGTGTAATCTGTTGTTTTGCGTCGCTCCATGCTGCATCGGGGTTAATATGACTTTCGATCATCAGGCCGGCCATGTCGAGGTCGAGTGCTTTCTGGCAAATGAGTGCGATCAGATCGCGGTTGCCCGCGATGTGGCTTGGATCGCAGATGATCTCGAGGTCGGGTATGCGCGTCCTTAATTCGATCGGCATATCCCACATGGGGGCATTGCGGAACGGACCTTTTTCGGAAGACGAAAATCCGCGGTGGATGGCGGCCAGCTTGGTGATACCGGCTTTGTTGATACGTTCAAGTGCGCCGATCCAGAGTTCGAGATCGGGATTCACCGGATTCTTCACCATTACAGGAACGTCAACGCCTTTAAGGGCGTCGGCAACATCCTGCACGGAGAATGGATTCACCGTAGTACGTGCACCCACCCAGAGGATGTCGACACCGGCCTTGAGGGCCGCCTCAACGTGTGCGGCATTGGCCACTTCTGTTGTGACGGGCAATCCGGTTTCCTTTTTTGCCTGGATAAGCCACTTGAGTCCTTCGGCACCTGCGCCCTCGTATTGTCCGGGACGGGTGCGGGGTTTCCAGATACCAGCGCGCAGCGCGTGAACATGACCGGTGGCGGCAAGCTGTTTAGCCGTGGCTACCATCTGCTCCTCAGTTTCTGCACTACACGGCCCGCTGATAATGAATGGCTTGTTCTTCGCCGGGAACCAGCTGGTGATCGAGTCGTTTTGCAATACCTTTTTCATTTCTCTTGTCATTTGTTTTAGTGGATAATCATCCGCCCTTCACCGGTCATTCGCACACAGCTTCGGAGCGTA
Organism: uncultured Roseivirgaceae bacterium; assembly: GCA_964393795.1. GTDB lineage: Bacteria > Bacteroidota > Bacteroidia > Cytophagales > Cyclobacteriaceae > Chryseosolibacter. The sequence continues at coordinate 21,234 of CAYMWA010000035.1, read as the reverse complement.
TCATTGGGTTTAAATTTTATTTTCAGCCATGGTTTTTGGTCTTTCCGTAATTCCGTCAAGTACCTTCCGGATGTGGTTGGCACCTGTCATAATCCGGTGCAACGCCGCTGTATCGCGCTTCATCAGGTAGTACTGAAATCGCTGCAGGTGCATGATATATTCGAGTAGTGCCTGACTGAGATATTCGGCGTTCTGCTCAAAGATCGGCGCCCACATGTCCGGCGAACTCTTGGCGAGCCGCACGGTCGACGCAAATCCACTGCCCGCAAGATTGAAAATATTCTTTTCGTCTTTCTCAATATCCAGCACTGTCTGTCCGAGTAGGAACGCACTCACGTGGGACAGGTGTGACACGTAGGCCACATGCCTGTCGTGCGCGACGGCATCCATGAAAATGGTGCGCATCTGCAGCGCGCGGAACACCGTTGAGGCAGTGCGGAGTGCTTCTTCCGACGACCGTTCTCTATCGCAAATGATGTTGGTCTTCTCGAAGAACAGTCCGCTGAACGCCGCGTCTGGTCCCGAATTTTCCGTTCCAGCGAGCGGGTGTGCCGCCACAAACTGCTGACGCCGCGGGTGCCGTTCCGTCGCCTGACAGATCATCGACTTGGTCGAACCCGTATCAATCACCACGGCATCGGACGACATCGAGTCGAGAATTTTGATCAGCACCGACTTGATCGCGTTCACCGGAATAGCGGTGATAATCAGCGATGCTTCCCGAACCGCTTCCTCCAGGTCGTGCACTTCATCTACCAGGCCGAGTTCAAGGGCGCGTGCGGCATTGTCCGGATTGTTCTCGACACCCACGAGATGCGTGGCCATCCCCGTCTTGCGGAGGTCAATGGCCATACTGCCACCAATAAGACCCAAACCGATGATTGCCGTTTTCATTTTAGTGTGTTCAATGCCTTTTGTGACGTATTCTTCCTTTTTCCCGCTGCGTTAAACGCCTGAATGCGGGTCAACGCCTCTTTCAACTTTTCTTCCGTGCTGCAAAGCGAAATCCGAATGTACCGCCTTCCTGCCTCACCGAAAATGAAACCCGGTGTGATGAAGACTTTCGTCCCGTAGAGAATTTCATCGATCCATTCCCCGACGTCGCCAATGTCATCCGGTGCCTTGGCCCACACAAACAACCCCGACTGGCGCGGTGACCACGAGCATCCGAGCGCCTCCAGTATCCGCACGGCCGCAGCCTTCCGTTGCGCATACATTTTGTTCAGCGTGTCGAACCAAGCCTCCCCGTTGTTGTTCAGCGCCTCGGTGGCAGCGTGCTGCAAACCGAGAAACATCCCGGAGTCCATGTTGCTTTTCACTTTCAACACCGCATCGATGTAAACTTTTTTCCCGGCGACCCACCCGAGCCGCCAACCCGCCATGTTGTGGGACTTAGACAGGGAGTTTAACTCCAGCGCCACCTCGTCCGCACCCGCTATCGAAAGCAAGCTCATCGGCGCCTCGTTGAGGATCATGCTGTATGGATTATCGTTGACAATCAGAAACTGATTTTCTCTCGCGAGATCCACGAGCGCCTTCAACTCTTCGCGGGAAGCCGTGCGCCCCGTGGGCATGTGCGGGAAGTTAATCCACATAAGCTTCACTTTCGAAAGGTCACGCTGCCGCAAGGCCTCGACGTCTATGCCCCAGTCAAGCGATTCTTTCATTTCGTATGGCACCAGCGTAGCGCCGACGAGATTGGCGACTGACGAATACGTTGGATATCCCGGATCCGGAATAAGCACTTCCTCCCCTTCATTCACAAACGCCATAGCGATATGCATGATCCCTTCCTTGGACCCCATCAGCGGCAGGATCATCGTTTCCGGATCGAGATCCGTCTGATAGATTCTCTTATAATAGTCCGCAATTGCCTTTCTGAAAGCAGGAACACCCTTGTAACTCTGGTATCCATGGTTGGACGGATCCAGCGCAGCGGCAGTCAACGCCTCGATCGCCGCAGCCGATGGCGGCTGGTCAGGGCTGCCGATCCCAAGGTTGATCACCCGAACATCGCCTTTGTCAAGGCTGCGCACTTCGGCCAGCTTCCTGCTGAAGTAGTACTCCTCTACGGTGGCTATGCGGTTTGCTGTATTTATCATTCGTATTTATTATATCGTAGGTACGGGTAGCCGTAAAGGCTACTAGTATGCGATTTTTGCTTTTTTGTATTCGCCGAAAATGTTCAGGTTTTTTACTTGCCTCAAAATTTGTTGCAAGGCATCTTCATAGTGCTTCCTTTTCCGCCATTCAACGTCTACATGGATGGAATACTCGTTGGGTTTTCCGATGATCGGGATCGATTGAATCTTGGTAAGGTTGAGGCTGTTGTTTTTGAAGATCATCAGTACCTCCGCGAGGCTGCCTACTTCGTGTGCCACTTCAAAGCTCAGTGATGCTTTGTTGCTTTCGGTTTTGCCATTACTGCGCTTCGCCAGTACGAGGAAGCGGGTAAAATTCTTTTTGTGGGTTTCAACCCGTTTTTCCAGTATCTGTAACCCGTATTTCTTTGCTGCAAATTCGTTGGCGATTGCGGCGGTATCCTTCAACTTCAACTCGCTGATGCGTTTTGCCGAGAGGGCAGTGTCTTCACTTTCGCGCACATGCACGCCTTCGAGTGAGTAAATAAACTCGGCGCACTGACGGATGGCCATCGGATGCGATTCGATGCACCTGATGTCTTCCAGTTTTACGCCAGGTAGGGCAAGCAGGTGCATGTGGATCGGCAGGTACAATTCGCCGATGATGCTGAAGTGATAACTCTGGAGCAGAAAGTAATTGGGAAGGATACTTCCCGCAATTGAATTTTCAATTGCCATGACCGCATAGTTTGCATCTCCATGGTCAAGGCACTCGCACAGGTCGTGAAACGACATACACTCCACCGTTTCGAGTTCTGCTGACGGACCGAAGAACGTCATCGCAGCTACCTCATGAAAGCTGGTGGCGATGCCCTGAATGGCAACGCGAATCTTGTTGCCGGCGACTGCCTTCTTGTTTCTTGCAACGCCGTTCGTACGTGGAGCGCTTACCCTGGTTTGTGTCATGTGATTTTTCGCGATGTTCCGGGCGCGAAGCCCTTTAGTTTTCGTTAATATTTTCCGCTATGTTCGTCAGCTGAAGACATAAAAAAAGTCCCGGGTTTCCGGGACTTTCCTGAGTTCATCTGTTATTTTTTTTTACAACAACACGCCACTCTTAAAGTCCCGCCTGGGGCTTAAAGTAGTAGTAAAAATAAAAAAACGTGTTGTGGCTTTTCATTTTCAGTTATCGTGGCGCTAAGATAAGGTGTTTTTGTGCTTCGGCGCAAGGGGGAGACAACTTTTCCGTCAAATTATTCTCCGGAAACTAATGCTTGTTAGGCGACTCCCGGCCTGGCGGCAGCGATGAAGGTGCTAATCCAGGCTCTTCAAATAGTCAAGGCTCTGTGGTATCTGGCGCGCCGCGTGCGAAGATTCATCCTCTATAAAATAGTGTTTGACACCGGCTTTCTTCGCCTCGCGCATCACAGCTTTAATACCCACATCACCGGTGCCCAGCACGACGTTGCTCTCCACATCGGCTTCTCCATTTTGATTTCCCGGCGTCCCGTGTTTTCTGTCTTTCAAATGCATGAGCAAGAATCTTTTCGGATATTTTTTTAGCAACGCAACCGGATCTTGTCCCGGATGTTTCACCCAGAATACATCCATTTCGAAATTAAAATAACGGGGATCGGTTTGTTTCACCATATAGTCGAAGAGGGTGCCCTCGCCGTAGGGCCGGAATTCGTAACCGTGAGGATGATAACAAAGCGACAATCCGTTTTCTGCAAGGAGTTTGCCAGCCCGGTTAAAGACCTCCACCGCCTCCTTCACATGGTCAATCGTAAAGTTATTACCAGGGCCATGGGGGATCCAGAAGCATACAACATATTTGGCACCGAACGCTTTCGCTAATTCAACGGCCGCCTCGGGATTATCCTTCAGTTGGTTGTAATCCGCACCGACGCTGACCATCTTGAGTTTGTTCTTCTTGAGGAGCGCCTTGTATTCGTCGAGCGGCAGACCATAGGTATCACCCCCTTCAATTTCCCGGATACCCCAGCTGTTGACCAGCTGTAGCGTTTGAGGTACTTCGCTCTTGAATTCATGCCTGAGGCTATAAAGCTGCAATCCGATTTCTTTTTGGGCCAAGGCCGGAAGAGAAAGGACCGACAAGGTGAGGATAATGAGGACGATATATTTCTTCATAATGTGTGGTTTTCAAACGTTAATATAAAGCATTTCCCCGGAAGGGAGATACGGCGAAATCCACGTCTGCAAAATTTTTTTCATCAACTGCTTGAATCCTTTCGTCAAAGTTCCCAACATCGCTGATTGAAAAGAGGAAAATGCGACAAAAGTTATTAAGCGAAGGTGCAAAAGAGCTCAGTTACGAGATTCGTGAAATCGTAAAAAAGGCCGAGCAGTTAAAGAAAATCGGCGTTGACATCTCGTGGGAAAATATCGGCGACCCGATTCAAAAGCACCACAAACTACCCGGATGGATAAAGGACATCGTATCCGACCTGGTTCAACACGATGACGTTTACAGCTATTGTCCCTCAAAGGGGATGGTCGAAACGCGCGAATTCCTCGCACAGCAGACCAATGCGCTGGGCGGCGTGCAAATCACCTCTGACGACATCTGCTTCTTCAACGGACTGGGAGACGCGATTGCCAAATTATATCAGTACATCAACAACACGTCGCGGGTGATCGGGCCGTCGCCGGCCTACTCCACCCATTCGAGTGCTGAGGCAGCGCATGCACACCATGAGCCATTGACATACAAACTGGATCCGGACAACCACTGGTATCCCGACCTGGACGATCTTTACAACAAAGTCAAGTACAATCCCACCATCGTGGGAATTCTCATCATCAATCCGGACAACCCTACCGGAATGGTTTATCCGCTCGAGACACTTCAACGGATCGTGGAAATCGCGCGGGAGTTCAAACTATTTCTCGTCGCTGATGAGATCTACATCAACATCACCTACAACGGGGCACGGGCCTATTCGCTGGCGGAAATCATCGGTGATGTTCCCGGCATTTCGATGAAAGGAATTTCGAAGGAAATGCCGTGGCCGGGTGCACGCTGTGGCTGGATGGAGTATTACAACCGCGATAAGGATGAAGACTTTGACCGGTTCTGCCACGCGCTTGACAACGCGAAGATGATCGAAGTGTGTTCGACCAAGCTTCCACAGCTCGCCATTCCGAAAGTTTTCGGCGACCCTCGGTTCAAGGTCTACAGGGAAGAAACGAACAATCGCATTGGCAGGCGGAGCAAGATCATCGCAGACATTCTGCACACGGTGCCTGAATTAACCTTCAACGAAACGTTCGGCGCATTTTACAACACAATCATTTTTAACAAGGGCGTACTGAAGCCACATCAACACATTGCGATTGACAATGCGGCAGCGAAAAAACTGGTTGAGGAATGGACCCGCGAGGCGTTGCCGCTTGATAAACGCTTTGTCTATTATCTGCTCGCCGCTAAGGGAGTATGCGTCGTGCCTATATCATCATTTTCATCGGAACTGCAAGGCTTTCGCGTCACGCTACTCGAAGAAGACGAGGCCACGCTCATCAGAACATTCGAATCGATACGTGACGGCATTAACGCCTACATTCACTCCTGAATGGCAACTTCAGGGGAGTGATCAACTTCCCCGAAGTTGGAGGGATTACAACTCAAGTGCCTGTCCTTCGCGAAGGGCCTGAAGCTGCAATTCAATATTGACCGTTTCGTGGATAAATTGATCGCCCAGCGTGCGGTCATTTCCATAGTTCATCTCCCATTCTCTTCGGTCGATATCGAAATCCGCTTCTGCTTCGAGGCGGTCACCTTCAAGTTCTATGCGGGCGGGAAACGTAATATTTTTGGTGACGCGTTTGATCTCCAGGTTTCCACTCACCTCGAAGTTGGCCCCCTCAACCAGCGATTTCTCCTGGTCTTTAGGTTCATAAGGCTTGACGGAAGTAATCTGAAACTGTGCGGTGCCAAAATTATCCGCATCAAAAAAGTCACCACTCAGCAGATGTGGGCGAAGCTTTTCATCGATCATCTCCCCTTCCTGGTCCAGGTCCAGTGAAGTAATATCCATGATGAAGGTACCCCCGGTTACCTTATCGCCGTTTGCCGTAACTTTTCCGTAGGTGAGATCAAACGTCCCGGGATGGTTTTTGCCGACCCCATGGCCGATAAAACGGATATACGAATTGGCCGTGTCGATCACAAACGTGTCTCCCACGCCCGGCTTCGCGAGCACCTGGTCTGTGATCACTGCCTGATCCCCCGTGGGTGGCTTGTCGCAGGAAGCGACCAGGGCACCGGCAAGTATTAATAGGAAGAACGGTATTCTATTAGCGCGTATCATGGTCGTTGTCATTTAGTTTGCCACCGATAAAAAATACATACCCGCCAATAAGACAGCGGGGATGCCGTTGTCTGGCATCCCCGCTTAATGGGTCAAATTATATGCTCACGCACCTATCTTTTGAACTTAACCGCGGTTACAGCAGCCGGTGATTCCAGCTTTTCTCTTCCGGGTTTAAAAATGAAGTACACCTGGTGGAACTTGCCGTCGGTCACGGGAAGTAGTCTGACTTGCGCCGTACCCGACTTTTGTCGCTTATCAGGAACGGCCATTCTGCCTTTGCCCAGGAGTTTTCCTGCGGGCGCATCCAGTCGCACTTCAAAATTCAGCGGCTGCGACGGAGGTTGTTGCCAACCGATGGTGATGTCGGCGGACCGTACGCCAGCCAGGTCGATGCTGTCAAGTGCAAACCAGCCGCCACCCTCAGGAACGATCATAACGTTCGATCCGCTGAACCTCATGGAATTGAATCCCTCCACCTTTTCCGATCCGGAGAATGTGACGTAGCTCGAAGGTATCACAAGCGCATTGCTGCCCGTGAGCGCCTTGATGTTGTTGCCGCCTTTGTCTGTATACGTCGCTGACAATACCATTACCGTACCGGGGTCAAGGTCGCGTGGCGGTGTGATAGTGCCAGACGGCGGAAGCGACTTCTCTGCAGTATTCTCTCCGGCCAATGACAATATCCAACTCACGATCTGATGCGCGTCGCTCTCCGGCATTGTCGGATGCCCCGGCATCTGTGTCTCACCCCATACACCCTGGCTGCCATTGAGAATTTTACCGGTGAGGTAATTCACCGCGCCGGCATCTTTTCCATACTTGCGCGCAATTTGGATGTAGGCGGGTCCAATAGATTTCTCCGTCTCCTTGTGACAACTCTTGCAATCGAGTGACATCACAAGTCCTTTGCCTATGATGTTTACTTCACCCTGTTGGTGCCCGAGTGTCGACTCGGCTTTGTCATATCCTCCCTTTGGATAGTCGACGGATACAAAGAGATTCTGCGGATCAAACTTCGCAGTATCGTTAGGGTCGCTGACGGTAACCTTGTAGTTCAGCGGTTCACCTTCAAGGAAGAACGACTTGTTGCCTCCGGTTACTTCAATCATTACCTGCGGGGCCTCGTTGCCGGCATATACGTGGATGCCCGGGCTGTCCGCGGTGGCGCCAGCCTTGTCGCGAACCTGAAGCGATATCCGGTAATCGCCAGCCGTCGTATAGGTGTATTCCAATCGGGGCGTGGTGGTTTCTTTTGTTGTGCCGTTGCCGAGATCCCACACGTACGTGATGGCGTCGTTTTCCGGGTCGGTCGCCTGTGCGGTAGCCTCCACGTTAAACGGCAACATGCCGGATGTTTTGTTCACGTCAAAAGCCAATATTTTGGGCGGCCGGTTGCCGGCGTTGTAGTCAATGCGTGCCAGTCCGGAATCTTCATTCTTGCTGAACCAGCCCGTGCCATATTCAAGGAGGTAAAGCCTTCCATCCGGCCCGACTTCCATATCGATCAATGAGTTGACGTCGAGCGCCGGGAAGAACGGTTCCATTTTTCGAAAATCGCCGTCAGGGAACATCGTCACAACTTTAACCCAGCCGCGGATCCAGTCATAGATGAACAGCTTTCCATTGTAGTAGTCAGGTAAGCGCGTCGCTTTTGGGAAGAGGTCGGTATAGTACACCGGTCCGGCCATGGCGTTGCGTCCGCCGGTACCCACTTGTGGAAAATCCGGAGAGGCGGCATACGGGTACCAGATGTACGCCGGCTTGGCCGGAGGGAGTTCCCGAAGACCTGTGTTGTTGCGCGAATCGTTGACCGGCTTTTCCGGATCGAACAAAGCACCGCTTTCACCCGTCTCATAATTATACTCCCGGTATGCATAGTTGTCTCCGACAAACAACGGCCATCCATAGTTGCCCGCTTCCGGTGCGCGGTTCACCTCATCGTATCCACGCGGCCCGCGGGTGGCCAGGCTATCGTTGTTGGCATCCGGGCCGACTTCACCCCAGTACAGGGTACCGTTTTTTTGGTCGACCGATATTCTGTAGGGATTGCGGTTCCCCATGACGTAGATTTCGGGGCGCGTCTTGTCCTTGTCCTTCGGAAAGAGATTCCCGTCGGGTATAGTATAGGTAGCGTCGTCGTTGACCCGGATGCGAAGGATCTTTCCACGAAGGTCATTGGTGTTTCCTGCAGACCGGCGTGCATCGTACTGTTGATGACCCGGGATATCGTTCAGGGGAGCAAAGCCATGGTTCACATACTTCACGCCGGGTTCGTTGAAAGGCGTAGAGTTGTCGCCGGTAGAAAGATACAGAAGACCATCGGGGCCGAAGGCAATGGATCCACCCGTATGGCAGCATATCTCTCGCTGCGAAGAAACCTCGAGGATGATTTTTTCAGTTGAAAGGTCAAGCGTATCATTTTTAAATATAAACCGTGACAAGCGGTTCACGGAACTGTCGACCGGGCTGTAGTAGATATAGATCCAATTGTTCTTTTCAAAGCCGGGATCTTTGGCCAGTCCCATTACGCCTTCTTCTGCATTCACTTTAGGCACCGAAGTCTTCCAGTAGACGTTGAGGAAGCCCACCTGCTTCACTTCTTTTGTATCGTTTTTGTACAACATTACTTCTCCCCTTCGTTGAACGATGAGCACGTCGAGGTTTGGGAGGATGGTCATTTCCGTCGGTTCGAAGAAGGCGCCGTAAGCAAGTTGCGTCTTGGTAAACCGGTCTTCGTCGGGCGGCATAAGAGTGGTCGCGCGGCTGTAGTTCAGTTGAAGATTGTCGCCTATCGCGTACCGGATGCCACCGAGCAGGTGTTTGAGATAGTTCTCCTCCGAGTAGCTTTCGTCCGTATGTCCGAGTTCGGTGTAGAATGCCCTGCCGCCATCGTATTCATGGTACCAGCTCATGGGATGAAATGCACCATTTTGCCCTCCCTCATAAGAACTTTCATCGACCGTTAGCAGAACATTCACGTCGTTATTAAACTCCTTGAAATTGTATAGCTCGTCGGTGCGTTCCCACACACTGTCGGTCAGGAATTCCGTTGCCGGAAAATTTTTGTCTTTGACAATGAACCTGGCTTTCTGGATGCGCGGATGGCTCTTGAAGTAGGCGCCGACGAGTCGTCCGTACCACTTCCAGTCATATTCGGTATCTGTCGCCGCGTGGACGCCAACGAAACCACCACCTGCCTGAATGTAGCGTTCGAAGGCTGCCTCCTGGCGATAGTCGAGCACGTTGCCCGTAGTATTGAGAAAGATGACTGCCGCATATCGTTTTAGTGAATCCTCATGGAAGTAGGCTGCATTCTTGGTGGTATCCACATCAAAGCCATTTTCCATGCCCAGTTTTTGGATGGCGGCGATACCTGTAGGGATCGATTTATGGACGAAACCCGCTGTTTTCGAGAATACGAGCACACGCGGTTTTCCGTCGCGTTTCTTACTGCAGGAGAGCGCAAGCAGCATGCCGCATATCATTAAAAGCGAGACGATTTTCTTCATAGTTGTAATGTATGTGATTCAGACGATTTAGAAAGATAGGCCGAAAGCCAAACGCAAACAAGGGTTCGTGTCATCAGTGGTATGACGGAGTCGTTATGGGGCAACCGGTGTTTTCATACGGTAAGGTTAGCAAAAATTGGCAAATATCCCGCAGTGAGCGAACGCGAACGCGAAAAAAGTCAGCATGAGTGGTACCGGAAGGACAGGTTTCTGCGCTACCCTCAGGCGAGTTTGAAAAGGTATTGTCGGAACTGCTCAAGTAGTTGTTCGGTAAAGTAGAGTTGAACACCGTAGGGATCGCTGGGGGGTGCCTCAATTTTTCCACGCCAAATCACGTTATCCTCAGAAGCGATGGCATAGAAGGCAAAGCAATCACGAACGCCTATTTCCGGTACCGGTGCGGCGTAACCCGTGATGCCGACCGCCCAATCACAGGCAAAGAAGTGAAGCGCGTTGATCGCCATTTCGCTGGCCGTTGTTTCGGAAACACAATTGCATGCTTCTGCCTTGATGGGATCGATACAAAGGTGCCTGGCTTTTTGCCCCAGGTTATATGCGGTAATGCCACCCTGAAAAAACCGGGTAGCGTCAGTGGCGAGCGAGAAGGCCGCCTGGAGGTGGCCTGAGGTTACACTTTCGGCCACTGCCAGTGTTTTATTGTGTGACACCATGAAATCCTTGATGGCATTGAGCGCCGCGGCGTTGTACATATCCGTCCTGAATGAATGAATGTATCTACGAACCCTAAAATCATACCAGCAGGACTGGGGAAAACATCCGTGGCTACGGTTGCTTCCTTTAATTTCAGTCGGAGTCTGCAGGAATTGATGCGCGCTATTTGTCTGATTTTAACGCCACTCACCCGATTATTTGCATGCGGCTTTTATTCGCAGCGTCGCTGGCAATATATTGAAGTGTACTCGGTAAAATGAAAGGAGGGGATGATGGCCGGCAGGAAATCAATCGTGAAGAATGAGGGTATGGTCGTATTGAATATCGATGATGACCCCGAGGATCTGGAAATCTTCTACAAAGCGGTGAAGACCGTTAACCCGATGGCGAAGTGCCTGTTGGCGCGGGATGCCAAAGAAGCCCTTGGTATTCTGCGCGACACGATCGTTCCCGACTACATTTTTCTGGACATCCACATGCCTTTGATGGATGGAAAAACAGTGCTCTCGGAACTGCGACAAAACAAGAGGCTCGCATCCGTTCCGGTGGTCATGTACTCGACACGTATCGACCCCGATGAGACCGAGGAATATGCGGCACTCGGCGCGAACGAATTCCTCAATAAGCACAATGATTTCAGGAGTCTTTGCCATTCACTGGAATCGCTGCTAAAGAAGACGGCCTAGCGGGGCGCCAAAGACCCTTAAAAACAAAGAGTCATCCGCAAAAACGGATGACTCTTTTGGTTTACGCTGTAACCCGTGGTGGATTACTTCACGTTGTTGTTGACCACCTTGGCCAGTTCAAACATGGAAATTTGATTCTTTCCTCCGAAGAGTGGCTTCAACTTGGCGTCTGCGTTGATCATTCTCCGGTTCTTGTTATCCTGGAGTCCGTTCTTTTTGATGTAAGCCCAGATCTTCTTGATGATCTCCGTCCGAGGGAGCGGTTTGTTGCCTACCACCTCAGCCAGTGCAGGGCTAAGGGTCAGGGGAGCCATGAATGCTGCATTCGGTTTTCTCGCTGACTTCTTTTTAGCGGTCTTCTTCTTTGCAGCTTTCTTCGCGGCCTTTTTAGCTCCTTTTTTGGCGCTCTTCTTGGCTACCTTCTTGGTTGCCTTCTTAGCGCTTTTCTTAGGGGCTTTCTTTGCCGCCTTTTTTGCTGACTTCTTAGCTGACTTCTTAGCCGATTTTTTCACCGACTTCTTTGCTGCCTTCTTAGGGCTCTTTTTGGCTGACTTCTTAGCAGCCTTTTTCGCTTTTTTTGCCATAGCGTTTCTGTTTTAGAGTTGATTAAAGTTAAACGATGATCAAATATGTGGAAATTTTCACGTGCGAATATAACATCCTTTCACGAATCTGTCATTTTTTATTTTGGAGGGAGTGGAATCATGACATCAAACATATCAAACCTTTCCCTAAAATACAGGGGCTGCTGAAATTATCCTAACAACCCGACGGTCTTTTTTCTTCCTAAAATACCGTTCCTCCCGGGGGGAAAGTCATTGTGTAACCGAATAGTTTCCTTATATTCGTAACCAACCAGTTACATAGCTTCAAACGGTATGAGAAGAGACGTATTTCAGGCCATTGCCGATCCAACGCGTCGGCAGATCATTCATTTATTGGCGTACGGCCCGCTGAATATGAATGCCGTAGCGGCCAACTTTCCGATCAGCCGCCCGGCCATTTCAAAGCACATGAGGATCCTTGCCGAATGTGGACTCGTCGTTATCCGTCCGGAAGGCCGTGAGCGAATGTGTGAAGCCGATCTTCGTCCGCTCGCCGAGGTTTCCGCCTGGGTCGAAAACTACCGGGTATTCTGGACGGCAAGACTGAACGCACTTGAAAATTTCCTGAACGCCACCACGGTCACACACGTGAAAAAGGCATCGGGAACGGGTCTGACGAAGCCCGAAAAACGTCGGAAGAAACTCTAAACGTTACGCATAATGAAAAAGCCATCTTTTGAAATTGAGAAAATCTACAACGCGCCTGTTGAAAAAGTCTGGGCGGCGATCACTGACGAAGAGCAGATGCGGCAATGGTATTTTGACATCCCCGGGTTTAAAGCAGTGCCCGGTTTTGAGTTTGAGTTCTACGGGGGACCGCCTGAAAAGCAATTCCGGCATCTTGGCAAGGTAACAGTTGTCGAAGTCAACAAAAGGCTGGCCTATACCTGGCGATACGACGGCTATCCCGGAGAATCGCTTGTTACCTTTGAGTTGTTTGCTGAGAACGGAAAGACCCGACTTCGACTTACGCATGAGGGATTGGAAACATTTCCGCCCATGGCAGAATTTGCAAAGGAAAACTTTGCTGGTGGCTGGACCGCGTTGATCGGCACGCAATTGAAAGATTACGTGGAAAGGGCGGATGATTGAAGCCAGTTTCGATCAAAAAAAAACCTGAGCAGATCGCTCAGGTTTTTTCAAGATGGCAGATGGATCATCGCTAATCCATTGCACTAACATTACTTCCTTTTCTTCGCAGACTTCCGGGCGCCTTTCTTTGCAGTTTTCTTGGCGGCTTTCTTCGCGCCTTTCTTTGCAGTTTTCTTTGCGCCCTTCTTTGCAGTTTTCTTGGCAGCTTTCTTTGCTGTTTTCTTTGCTGCCTTTTTCGCTGCTTTCTTGCCTGCTTTCTTTACACCTTTCCTCGCAGTTTTTTTCGCAGCCTTCTTGCCTGCTTTTTTGGCTGTTTTCTTTGCAGCCTTCTTCGCTTTCTTTGCCATAGCGTTTTTTGTTTTAGGTTAAAAATTAAATTTTAAGTCGCCCACTTATGTGAACTTAGCGGTAAATATACTTACTAGGTTTAAGAAATAAAAAATATATTCTCGAATATTCTTGGATATTATCATAACACAAACATGAACGTTGAAGTGTTGAGATGCTTTGAAGATCTCGCGACACATACACATTGCGTTGGAATGTTTCATCTTCGTTCACCACGACTTGTGTGCTCTCATGTATCAAGTAGCGGAGGCGAATGCCAGAATTTTTGCTGCAGTATTGATGGTGCGCGGCAATCAGACGGTGCATCATCAGTCGTTGAGCTGCAGACTAAAGGGTATTCATCTTGTCTTCTCATGTGTCAATCGACCGTGTATTTCAACCGGAGCACAGCATCCGGCTGTTGATTGCAAAACCTCTAATGCATACATTTGATATACCAACGTGCGAAATTGCCGATGTGTAACCGCACCGTACAAACTAATGGCTTTATGAAAACGATCACCATTCTTGTGCCTAAAGGCGCAATTTTAGGAAGCATTGAAGGTCCGCGTCAACTCCTGTCGGGAGTGAACGCTTACCTTGCCAGCATGGGTAAACCACCGCTCTTTAATATAGAGCTCGTGGGTCTTTCCAGGGAAACGCCCCTGGTCAAGGGTATCTATACCATCCGCACAGATAAAGTGATTGACGATGTCGCCTCCACCGATCTGGTCATCATCCCAGCGATCGACGGCGATCTCGAAAAAGCGCTTGAAGAGAACCGGGAACTCATACCGTGGATTGCCCACCAGTACAAGGCCGGGGCGGAGATTGCCAGTCTTTGTGTAGGTGCATTCCTTCTGGCGTCGACAGGACTTGTCGATGGAAAGAAATGTGCAACGCACTGGGTGGCCTGCAATCAGTTCAGACGCATGTTTCCCAAAGTGGAACTGGTCACCGAACGCGTGGTTACCGATGAAGACGGGATCTATTCCAGTGGGGGTGCCTACTCCTACCTCACCCTCGTCCTTTACCTGATTGAAAAGTTTGTAAGCAGGGAGGCCGCCGTGTTCTGTGCAAAGATTTTTGCGATCGATATCGACCGGTCGAGTCAGTCGCCGTTTATGATGTTCAGCGGACAAAAAGATCATGAAGATGAGGCGATCAAGAAGGCCCAGGTGTATATCGAAGGGAATTTTCATCAAAAAATTACAGTAGATGAACTCGCTTCGATGTTTTCACTCAGCCGTAGAAACCTCGAGCGGAGATTTAAGCGCGCCACCGCCAATACGGTGGTGGAATATATTCAGCGTGTCAAGATAGAAGCGGCCAAGATAAGCCTTGAGTCTTCGCGCGACAATGTGAACGAGGTGATGTACAAGGTAGGCTATACCGATACGAAGGCTTTCAGAACGACCTTCAAGAAAATAACAGGTGTGTCGCCCGTACAGTATCGAACCAAGTACAATCCGCAGGCCGTATAGGCATGAGTGCGCCGCTCATACGCGGGGCATGAAGTTTTTCGGCATAGCATGGGTTCCACAGGCCGGTTTAAAAAGGCACGAGACTTGGCATTTCCGTGCAATAGCTGTTACCTTTGAAAATCAGAACCTGTATCAGGTCCATAATTATATCACATAAAATAAACAGCACCATGAAAGATTTATCACCAACTCCGTTTCAAAATGGAAGCACCCCGTCAACAAAGGGCGTGATCAATACTTGGGGAGTACTCTTTGTTGCCCTTTGCCTGTCACTGTCGGCATGCAACAAGGCCAACAAGCAAGCTGATGAAGGGGAAACCGCGATCGATCAGCCGCAGCAGGAACAAGATATGCAAGCTACCGCCAAGGCAACTCTCGAGGCTGCGAGCGGAAGTAATGTAACGGGAGAGGTGACTTTCACTGAAGAAGACGGAAAGGTTCGCTTTGAATTGACCGCGCAAAACCTGACGCCTGGCGAACATGCCGTGCACCTCCATGAGAATGGCGATTGCAGCGCGCCAGACGCCTCGTCTGCCGGAGGTCACTGGAACCCTACAATGAAGCCACACGGCAAGCGCGGTGACGGCAATTCCTTCCACAAGGGCGACATCGACAACATGACTGTCGGCGACGATGGAAAGGGCACACTCAGCCTGAGCATCGAAGGATGGACAATCGGTGGGCCTGACAGCACCAACATCCTCAACAAATCGGTGATCATCCATGACAAAGCCGACGACTTCACATCGCAACCGTCTGGCAACGCAGGAAGCCGAGTGGCTTGCGGGGTCATCAAGGAAGGCTAAACCTCATCACTTCATAAAAAAACCGGGCATCGCTGTCCGGTTTTTTTTTGCACATCGCTACGCAATCGCCTGGTCACTTCCAGGCTTCTGCCCATGGGGTGGCAATTCGCCCACAAACTTATATCCCACCCTGTTCACTGCTGAACTGATCTGATCTACCCCCACCTTCTGCGGATCGTATTCAACCGAAACCGATGATGTGCTCAAGTCCGCTTTCGCGGAAGACACACCCTCAAGGTTAGAAATCACTTTTTGTACCGTCCTCTCGCATCCCGAGCATGTCATGCCTTCGACGAGGTATACTTCTTTCTTGTTTGTATCCATCTTTTTAGAAATTA
>CAYMWA010000035.1:0-5200 GCA_964393795.1 uncultured Roseivirgaceae bacterium | reverse complement strand
ATGCCTTCGACGAGGTATACTTCTTTCTTGTTTGTATCCATCTTTTTAGAAATTAGAAATTAGTCATTAGTCATTGGTCATTGGTCATTGGTCATTGGTCATTGGTTATTGGCTATTGGTTATTGGTTATTGGTTATTGGTTATTGGAAATTAGGCATTGGGTATTGGGCATTAGGCACTTGGCATTAGGTATTGGGTGTTGGGCATTGGGCATTGGGTATTAGGCATTAGGCACTTGGCATTGGGTGTTGGGTATTGGAAATTAGTCATTAGTCATTGGTCATTGGGTGTTGGAGACAGGATGGAAAGTGTCGGTGCTAATAGTGTACACTTCCGTCAACTGAACGATTTGAGTCGTAAGCTATTCATCACTACACTGACTGAGCTGAGTGCCATTGCGGCGCCTGCGATCATAGGATTCAGCAGGAATCCATTGAGCGGATAAAGTACCCCCGCTGCGATCGGGATGCCGATGACGTTATAAATAAATGCCCAGAACAGGTTCTGGCGAATGCCCCTGACAACCCTTGACGAAAGGTCGAACGCAGTCGACAAAAGGCGAAGGTCGGAAGTCACAAGCGTCATCTTCGCGACGTCCATCGCAATGTCCGATCCCTTCCCCATGGCGATGCTGACATCCGCCTGAGCAAGTGCCTGCGAGTCGTTGATGCCGTCGCCCACCATGGCCACCACCTTTCCTTCCGACTGCAGTTGCTCAATAAACGCAGCCTTGTCGCCGGGAAGTGCTTCTGCCTGATAGTGCTTCAACCCTACCTGTCGTGCAACCGCGCTCGCTGTTTTTTCATTATCGCCCGTGAGCATGTATACTGCTATGCCTTTCCGATACAACCTGTCGATTGCATCCTTTGACGTCTCCTTCACTTTATCGGCGATGGCCACTACCGCAAGCACCTCCGTGGCGCTGGCAAAATAGATCACCGTCTTTGCCTCCGACTGGAATCCGTTTGCCTGCCGCAAAACATCTTCCGGAATAGCAATCGCATGGTGATCAAGCAGCTTCTTATTCCCGACAAAATAGGTTTGACCCGAAAAACTTCCGCTCACGCCATGGCCCGTAATGCTCGCGTAGTTCTCAACCGCTACCCGATCAGCCACGTCGCGCTTTAACGCCTGGACGACTGCCTCCGCCAGCGGATGTTCCGATCGGGTCTCAAGTGCCAGCAGTATCGACTGGTGGCTTTTACTTGCTGCCGGATACCAGACCATATCGGTGACGACTGGCTTGCCCTCCGTTATCGTACCGGTTTTGTCGAGTATTACCGCGTCAACTTTGTGTGCTAATTCGAGGCTCTCCGCATCACGGATCAGAATGTGTTGTTCGGCACCCTTGCCCACGCCCACCATGATCGCAGTGGGCGTTGCCAGTCCAAGGGCACACGGACATGCGATCACCAGCACGGTAATTGAAGTCAACAATGCATGCGTAAACGCGTTGTCGCCCCCGACTGCCATCCAGACAATGAACGTGATTACGGAAATGCCAAGCACGATGGGGACGAAGATACCTGCAATCCGGTCGACAAGCCGCTGAACAGGCGCCTTACTACCTTGTGCCTGTTTGACCATCCTGATGATCTGGGCGAGTAGGGTTTCACTTCCCACTTTTCTTGCTTCAAATTCGAAGCTCCCCTTTTGGTTGATGGTGCCGGCAAAGACTTCCTTTCCCTCCAACTTTTCCACAGGGATCGGTTCACCTGAAATCGTACTCTCGTCGACATAAGACGTACCACTGAGTACCAGGCCATCGACCGGTACTTTTTCACCAGGTCGCACAAGAATCCGGTCACCCGCCTTCACCGCATTCATCGGCCGCTCCTCCTCCACGCCATTTTCAATCACGCGAACGGTCTTGGGCTGTAATCCGATCAGCTTCTTCAAGGCAGATGAGGTACTCGACTTTGCGCGTTCCTCGAGGAGCTTTCCCACCAGGATGAAGGTGATGATCATCGCTGCGGCCTCGTAGTAAACGTGTGGTTCAATTCCCCGACTCAACCAGAACTCCGGAAAAAACGTATTGAATGCACTGAACAAAAAAGCAATACCCGTCGACAGCGCTACGAGGGTATCCATGTTCGCTTTCCCGTGTCGTGCCTGCCGCCACGCGTTGATAAAGAAGGACCGCCCGAAATAGAATACGACGACCGCCGTTAGAAAGAAGGAAACCAGATTACCATAGGGAAGATCCATCAGAAACATGCCGATGACAACAACGGGGATAGCCAGAACCGCCGACCAGATCGTCCGCTGCCTGATATCTTTGACGTGCCTGCGCTGCGCTTCCTCCTGCACAGCTTCCGGATCTTCGACATCGACCACCAGATCATAGCCGATCGATTGCACCACCTTTCTCAAATCAGCCGGCTTAGCGATGGCGCTGTCGTACTCTACCCATGCCGTTTGGTTGGCAAAGTTAACCGCAGCCGATTTTACACCTTCAGCAGATTTCAACATCGACTCGACACTCACCGCACATGCGGCACAGGTCATCTCGAGCACTGGAAAGGTATCGCTCGTGTAGGTTGATTTCGACGAATTCTTTGATTGGCGCTCTGTCGGCTTTTGCAAGATAGATGCTGTTGTACTCATAATCGCTTACCATTTTTAAGGCGGACATGCCGCTACAGTATACTACAGTTGTTGCCGCTGATTAGTTTTACAACGCGCCTGCTAATGTTTACATAATTGATGGTTGCGCGAATAATACCGCAGGGTTCAGTTGGTTGGGATACACGCAAACGCGCCAGTTGGCGATGATGCTCAGACAACGTCATCAATTGACCTTCGGTTCAGGTCAATCCGACGCGACTTTTTCATTTCCGAAGGTGTGAGCCCGGTGACTTTCTTGAACTGAGCAGAAAGGTGCGCAACGCTGCTATAGCCAAGTTTTCCGGCAATTTCGCTGAGGGTCAACTCATCATAGAAAAGGAGCTCCTTCACCTTCTCAATCTTCTGACGGATGATGTATTGCTCAACGGTGATTCCCTCAACTGACGAGAACAGGTTGCTGAGGTAGTTATAGTCATAGTGAAGGCTTTCAGCGAGGATATCGGACCAGTTCAGTTTCCGGCTGGCGGGGTTGCCGTGGTGGATGATTTCAATCACCTTGTTTTTGATATGCTCGATGAGGCGCGCTTTCCTGTCGTCGATGCGCTCGAAACCAAGCTCGCGCAGGCCTCTGTCAAGCTTTTCCAACTCCTTCGCGTCGATGTTTTCCTCCCGGATCGTGACCTCACCGAGCGCAACCTTCACAGGATGCAAGCCGGTTTTTTCCAACTCATGGGTTACTGCCAATTTGCAGCGGTCGCATACCATGTTTTTGATGTATAATGTTGTCATCACACTCGTTAACCATGGCAAATTTCGCGAAAATAATTCGTAATCGGTTTACACAATTTAGCAGGCGTTTTACAATATTAAACGAAGCCGTCGATCCCTATGGCTTTGCCTTTTCGACTTTCCCGTTCAGTTTGCGTTCCCAGAAATCAGCACCTTTAATGCCGAGGCGTTCAGGATCGAAAACCGCGTCTCCGTCGATCTTCCGCTGTCGCTCGTAGTCCTTAAAGGCTTTTAGTGCCGGCTTGTGAAGGAAAAGAATGGCGATGATATTCAGCCATGCCATGAGCCCAACACCGAGGTCGCCGAAATCCCAGGCAAGGCGTGCCGTTTTTACACATCCGATAAATACGGAAGCCAGTATGGCCACTTTCAGTATAAACATGAGCAGCGGCCCTCCTCGTTTTGAAGTGAGAAAGGCGACGTTAGTTTCAGCGATGTAGTAGTAGGCCATCAGCGTGGTGAAGGCAAAGAAAAGCAGAGCGATGGCCACGGTATAGGAGCCGACACCCTTAAAGTCAATGTCAAAACTCTGGTTGCCGCTGAAGGCCTTGTCGACCGCAGCTTGCGTATAGATCGCACTCCCATCGACATGTCTGACGCCATCCTGAACATAATACACGCCATTGTCGACCAGGAGCTCGTCACCGGGGCCTTTGACGTTGTACATGCTGGTACTCAGGATCATGAAAGCAGTAGCGGTACAGATGAACAGCGTATCGATGTAGACTGAGAACGCCTGAACCAATCCCTGATTGGCGGGATGCGAAGCTTCTGCCGCTGCCGCGGGATGCGGTCCGGTGCCTTGTCCGGCTTCATTGGAAAACACGCCACGTTTCACTCCCATGACGATCGCGCTACCAACAATGCCACCAAACGCGGCATTGGCGCCAAACGCGCTCGAGAAGATCAGACTGAAGATTTCGGGAATCTCATCAAAGTTGATAATGGTTACAACGATGGCCACAACGACATAACCGATCGCCATAAAGGGTACGACGTATTCGGCTACACGTGCAATCACGCGGATACCTCCAAAAATGATCAACCCGAGAATGGCGACAAGGAATACCGCCGTCCAGGTGTGATCAATACCGAACGCATTGTTGATCGCAGCTGCAATGCTATTCGATTGAACGCTTGGCAACAAGAAGCCCGTAGCGAGAATCGTGGATACAGCAAACACGGCCGCATATACTTTTCCAACGACCTTGTTCTTAAAACCGGTATGGATATAGTAAGCAGGTCCTCCACGATACTGGCCTTTCACATTGCGTTTGTATATCTGTGCAAGTGTCGATTCGACGAAAGCAGAACTCGCCCCAAGAAACGCCACCGTCCACATCCAGAATACGGCACCCGGACCGCCGAGAAAAATAGCCGTTGCAACACCCGCGATGTTCCCGGTCCCAACACGCCCAGACAAAGACACCGCAAGTGCCTGAAACGGTGAAATGCCTTCCTTCGACCGCTTCCCGCCCAACATTACCTGAATCATGTCGCGGACCAAGCGTACCTGAAAAAAACGCATGCGCACGGAAAAATAAATTCCCACTCCCATTAACAAAAAAATGATCGCATTGCTCCAGATGATGGCGTTCGCGCCGGCCACAAACTTTGCAAGATACTCCATACAGATTGGGTCAGTTGATTACTCAGGTGTAGTTTTTTTTTGAAAAAGAGAGTCCAATCTAAGGGTATTTGCTGACTTTTTTAAGTTATACGCTATAAGTTTTCAACATCATTGTTATTGGTCATTGGTCATTAGTCATTGGTCATTGGTCATTAGTCATTGGCTATTGGCTATTGGTCATTGGTCATTGGTCATTGGTCATTGGAAATTGGG
>CAYMWA010000034.1:1185-27762 GCA_964393795.1 uncultured Roseivirgaceae bacterium | reverse complement strand
TTTTCTACATTGTTTTTTCTACTTGATTCCTGCGGCGTATTGTTGTTGTGCGCATGGAGAGTAAGAGCAGTCTGCCTCCGCTACCCTTAACTTCAGGGCACAAAAATTTTATTGCCTTGCCAAACGGACTTAATTGTAATTCTTAACCACATACGTATGGCAATTGTAGAAGAAATGAAAACAAAAGCGGCTGGTGTGAATCCTCAAAAGAAAGAGGGGAAGGTAGCGCGCACAATTGAGGAGCAGACAGCGAAGCTGCCGTCTGACGTTTTCTTATGGACGGCGGTGGGCTGCATGACTGCATCACTCACGCTAAAGCTCCTGAAACAGAATCACACGGCACTGTTTGTGGGGCAATGGGTACCGTCATTCTTGTTGCTCGGTATTTACAACAAGATTGTGAAGGTCGAAGGGCATGACAAGGGTGACACAGGGGGCATGAACTTTTGATGCTCTTTTAAAGCGCGATTAGAGAAAACCGATGACGATGTGGAATTCGTTGTCGGTTTTTTTTTTGCTTGTCAATCGGCTGTACCAAGTTTACTTCTTAAGATCCGAAGTGCATTGTTTACCTGTGTTTTCACCGTTTGCTCAGAAAGGTTAAGCGTGGTGGCGATTTCACGGTGCGACAGATACTGTTTCCTGCTCAGTTCAAAGATCTCCTGCATCCTTGCAGGGAGGGCCGCCACTTCTTTTTCAATCATCGAGTTTAGTTCATTCGAACGCAGAAGATAATCGGTCTGGTTGCTGGCTTTGTCCGCATAGTTGGCGAGCGACTCGAGGTAACCTGAGGCCACTTTTTGGTGGCAGAGGATATTCAGTATCTTATTTCGAACGGCCACATACAGGTAGGCGGAGAGGCTGGTGGTTAACACGATCGTCGCTCGTTTGTCCCAGATGCTGGCGAAAACATCTTGTACGACATCGCGTGCTTCTTCCTTGCATTGCAGTTTCCGGTAAGCGTTGATAAACAGGTTGCCAAAGTGCCGTTCGTAAATTTCCTTAAATGCGCCGGCGTCGTCAGACTTGACAAAGTCGAAGAGTTCTTCGTCAGAAATAGTGGCGTAACAAGGCATGAGGCTTTGGTAAATGCAAAACGAATATAGCAATTTAATCGGCAACCGAAAATTTTTCCGGTTTTTCAAAATTTGTTAAAAAAGATCTACCCCCTGGGGCGCTCCTGTCTGTCTATATAGAAAACCTTTGGATCGAATTCATATATGAAAAATGAGGATGCCCGGGAATTGCTGAGGAAATATAACGCAGGTACCTGCACCGCAGAAGAAAAAGCGCTGGTGGAAGATTGGTATGCGCAGCTGGAAGGCGAAGGGCCTGACATGACCGCGGAAGAACTGGACGACCTACGCGATCAATCGTGGCAAGTACTCAACCCTGCGCTTCAGACGGACCGCGGGCGCTTTCGCTGGTACCGCTATGCGGCTGCTGTTTTGCTTTGCACAAGTGTGTCACTTGGCTTCTGGATCTATGTTTCGCAAATGCCTGCCTCGTCAATTGCAGGGGAAAGTGTTGCGGATCAGGCCCACGAAAACGACGTACTTCCCGGCGGAAACAAAGCCGTGCTCTCCCTTGGCGACGGAACCACTATTGTCCTCGATGAGGCACAAAATGGAAAAATCGCCGAGGTGAATGGAATCAATATCAAAAAAACCGCGGATGGTCAGATCGTTTATGAAGGGACATCCGCTCCGGCGGCGAACAACAACAATACACTCAGGTATAATCAGATAGCAACGCCCCGCGGCGGGCAGTACCACGTGACGCTGCCCGACGGCACAAACGTCTGGCTGAATGCTGCCTCTTCATTGCGCTATCCCGTTCGGTTCTCAGCCCAAGAAAGGGAAGTGGAGTTGTCGGGCGAGGCATATTTTGAAGTAACAAAGCAGATTTCCAATTCAGGCGAAACCGTTTCGTTTGTTGTCAATACGCCCACGCAACGCGTAGAGGTTCTCGGGACGCGCTTTAACATCAATGCGTATACCGACGAGGCTACCGTAAACACCACACTCCTGGAAGGCAGCGTGCGCGTGTCGCGGAAATCCGACGAAGCGGGTGCGTTGGTGCTCAAGCCCAATCAACAGTGCTTGTTTGACGGCACGGCGCTCTCGTTGCGTGAAGTCGATGTGAGCGGAACCATTGCATGGAAAGAAGGTTATTTCAGCTTTGAACGCGCTGATATAAAAACGGTGATGCGCCAACTGTCGCGTTGGTACGATCTTGACGTTCGCTACGAGGGAAAACTGCCGGCCGGCACCTTTTCGGGAAAGGTCGACAGGAACCTGACGCTCTCCAATGTCCTGGCGGTCCTGGCCTACAGTGAAGTAAATTTCCGGATCGACGGGAAAACGATCATTATCTTTTCGTGAATGAATGTAAACCAAAAACAAGTGCCTATGAGTGAATGACTACCAAAAGCAACGCAAAAAAATTAGCAAAAAAAAACCGCAGAAGTGGTGACGCACTTCTACGGTGTAATCCTGAGCTAACCCGACATCCCTTCCGGGATGGTGTAACAAATCATTCGTATTAACCCAGAAACTAAAAGTATGAAATTTGACGATTATTTCCTATCCGCACGCCGGATATGGGACGATGGATGTCCTCCATTAATCACTAAAATAATCATGGTAATGAAGCTAGCGACGTTCCTGATGATTATTACGCTTTTGCAGGTAAATGCCAACGGCTTTAGCCAGATCAGCCTTGACAGGAAGGGCGTTTCATTAGAGACCGTCTTCAAACAGATTGAGAGACAGTCGGATTACGTATTCTTTTCAAAGGACTTCGACGCTCGTAATATCGACATTCACGTAAAGGATGTGCCCATCGAAACGGCGCTGGACGCCTGTTTCAAGGGGCTTCCCTTTAGCTACAAAATTATCGGCAAGACCATTGTCGTCAGAAAGGAAGATCATAGCGCCACCCAAAGTGATGTTGTCGCTGCGCAGGAAATAGTGATCGGCGGCAAAGTAACTGATCAGAAAGGGGAACCGCTTCCTGGTGTGGCCGTGCGTTTGAAAGGCACTGCCTTGGGCACAGTCACGGATGCCGAAGGGCATTACAGCATTTCGGTTCCTGACGGAACTGCGGTGCTCGTCTTCAGCTTTATCGGTTTTGCTTCTCAGGAAGTTACGGTTGGAAACGCCGTTACCGTTGATATCCGCCTGGTGGAGGAGACCGCTACACTTTATCTGGGCGAGATCTATCCCATTAGCCAGATGTTTTCTGCGGGCGTGAATCTGAAATTTTAACTCTGACGACTTAAAACGTATCATCATGAATAGATTTAAATATATTGTGTGCGTGGTCACGGCGGCGCTCACGTTTGGCGCATGCCAGGACGACTTTCTTGACAAGTACCCGCTTGACGCGGTGACGGAGCCGGTGTTTTTCAAGACGCCCAGTGACCTTGAGATCTATGTGAACCAGTATTACAACAGAGCGATCTTTCCCATCATGGACAAGAGCCGCGGCGACGTTGGCACGGATCTCTATTTGTCAGAGACGAGGATCGATCCGCGTTTCGAGGGCACCCGAACGGAAACCAGCGCCCCCGCCCTGGATTACACCAATATCCGCAGCGTAAATTACTTCTTCGCCAACTATCGAACCGTCGAGGCGGATTTTGAAGACTACCAGCAGTACGTCGGCGAAGCACATTTCTTTCGCGCGATGTTCTACTTCGATTTGCTGAAAAGCTTCGGCGACGTTCCGTGGATAGACAAGGTGCTGACAACGAGTTCACCGGAATTGTACTCCGCCAGAACACCGAGAAACATTGTCGCTGATAACATCATTGCCGACCTTGACTCAGCGGCCTTGTACCTGACCGATGCGAAAACTGATGGAAGTTCACGCATCAATAAATGGATTGCACTATTGCTGCAATCGCGTGTTGCACTCTATGAAGGCACCTGGGAAAAGTACCACGACGGTACAGCGTTCGGCGTAGAGACGCCAGCGGTTGACAAGTATCTCACCAAGGCGGTGAATGCTGCCGAAGCGATTATGGAATCGGGCTTATATGATGTATACACGACGGGAAACCCCGGGCAGGATTATAATGACCTTTTTGCCCTTCGCGATTATTCGAGCAACAAGGAGGTAATGTTCTGGACGAAAATGGACATGGATCTCGGAATACATAGTCACAGTAAACTTTACA
Organism: uncultured Roseivirgaceae bacterium; assembly: GCA_964393795.1. Taxonomy (GTDB): domain Bacteria; phylum Bacteroidota; class Bacteroidia; order Cytophagales; family Cyclobacteriaceae; genus Chryseosolibacter. The sequence goes on along the minus strand of CAYMWA010000034.1, from coordinate 23,579 downwards.
GGATGGAGACACCGGAAGGCTACGGGATCACCAAGGCGTTGGCTGATTCCTATCTGGCAATCGATGGGAAACCGATTGCGACAAGCCCCCTGTTTGACAACCATGAAACCATTGCCAGCGAGGCGGAAGATCGCGACCCGCGATTCCGTCAAACGATCTTTACACCGGATGCGCCCTGGAAGGTGGACAACGGCACGGTTACCGCCTGGCAGGCCGCATATGATATTTTATACTCCAATTCAACATTTTCTTCCGGCACGGGGTATATGCGCCGTAAGGATTACAACGCGAACATGGCTTACCACGATCTGAATTTTGAAGAGACGCCGTCCATTCAATATCGATACGCCGAGGCGTTACTCAATTATGCGGAAGCCCGCGCCGAACTCGGTACGGCCGATCAGAGTGTCCTTGACGAGACGATCAATAAGCTGAGAGATCGCGTCGGGATGCCGCACCTTCTTGCCGGCAGCATCGAGGAAGATCCGAACTGGGATTTTCCCGCGCTATCCCCCTTGATCAACGAGATCAGGCGCGAGCGGAAAGTCGAGCTGGCACTGGAAGATTTTCGTTGGAACGACATTGCGCGATGGGCCGCCGCCGATGAATTGATCGTAGGCAAAAGGCCTAAAGGAGCAAAGGCGTCTCAGTTTGCCATAACGCCGGTCCTTCCCGTCGATGAAAACGGTTTTATTGACCCGTTCAGGAATGCTCTGCCAGCTGGATACGGGTTTGTATTGGGCAGGGATTACCTGAATCCGCTGCCGCAATCGGAGTTGTTACTGAACAAAAACTTAACCCAGAATCCCGGATGGTAGTGGCTAATGAAAGACATACAAGGGCCTCCAATTCGTTTGCCATATTTCTGCTTTGCTTCGTCGCACCTGTGGTTTCCGCAGTAGCGCAGGAGAAGACGCTCACTAAAGAAGCGGACGAGGCGCGGATCAATGCCTACGAACAACAACTTGCCGATTACCTGAGCACCTATTTGGTTGACGAGTATCCGGCGCGTGCGGCGAAATTGTGGAACCGCGATTACAGCAGTCCTCAGGCACTCGAGAGAAGCGTAGAGCCAAATCGCAGGAGATGGGAGCGCGTGATCAAGCCCCCGGTATTGAGGAAAGGTACATTGCAACGGACGCCATACCCGGTTCAGGGTGTACAGGCCGAGTGGCTAACGCTTTCTTTGGGGCCGATCACCGCAGAAGCGATTCTCGCTTTTCCCAGGGGAGCGAACAAGAACAAGCCTGTTCCCCTGATCATCGCGCAACACGGGATTGGTAGCGGGCCGGAAACAACCTTTGAAAACGGTCCAAGCTATCATGCTTATGCAAAAGCGCTTCTCGACGCCGGTTTTGCTGTGCTGGCTCCGTTAAACCTTCGTTCGATCGAACGGCGAAATCATATCGAGCGCCTTTGTCGCATGGCTGATACCAGTATTCCCGGTATTGAACTGGTTCGCGTACAACACCTGTTGGACGTGGTACTCGCAGATCCGCGTATCGATTCCGACCGTGTGGGTATGTGGGGCGTCTCTCTCGGAGGCATGGCCACGATGTTCTGGATGCCACTTGAACCCCGCATTAAAGCGGGAGTGGTTTCCGCCTGGTTTAATGAAAGACGAAACAAGATGGTAATACCCGACGACCGTTATAGTTGCTTTCTCACGACAACTGAGGAGTATGTGTTCGTATCGGGGTGGCTAAGGGAATTCTCCGACGATGATGTGGTGTCAATGATCTGTCCCCGTCCGCTACAGATCCAGCACGGAAAGAAGGACCGCATAGCACACTGGCCACAGGTGATAGAGGAGTTTGACCGTGCAAAAGTGCATTATCAGAAGCTGGGAATGGAGAACCGGATAGACCTTGTCATGCATGAAGGAGGGCACGAAGCCATAGTAAGTGAAGGGGTGGCATTTTTAACTCGATGGTTAAAGGCCACGGGAATTTAACGATGCTTACCAGCACGGCCAGAGTTTTGAACGGGAGGCCCGCCTGAAAATGCGGGCCTTTCCTTTCTAAAAATCGAATTTTTATTGTACCGGGTGCGTTGTAACTTTACGTATGGACACTTCTTATACACCCGTTCAATATGTCTATAAGGAAATGATAGACGAGGAAATCGCGAAACAAACGAAGGGCAAAGTCTTCTACTTTGATCGGAACGGCACGCTTGAAGTCGCGGAGGGCACCGTCGAGCGAGTAGAGGAGGTCGGGGGCGACGGCGCATTTATCGTGCTGAAGCCGGAAGCGAGGATCAGAATAGATCGAATCATCACGCTTTTTGGAAAGCCTGCTGCGGCGTTTGATGAATACGATGCATACGCGAACGCTTGCATGAATTGCACCGGCGGGGATGATATCTAGCCCTTAATGTTTTTTATCTTCCGGTCGAAACAGCTTATAGAAAAAGTCCGGTTCCGAAAAGGCTTTGATCCATGTGGTTCGGTGGTCAGCGTCGGGATACAGTTTGTATGAAACTGAAGCGCCGGCCTTTGATAGCGCATCGGCCATTTTCTCGGTCCGGCTGCTGGGTACTACATGATCGTGTTGCCCGGCGAATATTTCCCACTCGGGCTTAGCCATTAAAGATGCTTTTCTTTCATCTCCGTCACCGGAGATTGCCACCGCGGCTTCAAACAGGTCAGGGTAAGCCGCAACCATGGCGAAACTCCCATACGCACCCATTGAAAATCCTCCGATAGAGATTTCGTCTTTGTCAATGTGGTAAGCGCTTATAAACGTATCGATGAGCGCTTTCAGTTCTTTCATGACTTCTCTGTCAAACCAATAGTCTGGTTCGGCGCACTGCGGGAAAATAATGAAGGCAGGATACGAAGTTCTAATACTGTCAAGCAGGAAGTATGATCCGCCGACGGTAAGCTGCTTCTCATTGTCATGCCCGCGCTCTCCAATACCATGCAGAAAGAGGTGGAGTGGATACGCCCTGGTAGAATCGTAGTCCCGTGGCGTAAGGAAGCGGTAAGGCATGCTATTGAGGTGGCCATACTCAAATCCTTCCGCATCGGAATGTGACGGCGGTTTAACTTCTTTTTCGAATTGCTTCGGCGTTTCAGGCGGCGTAATCGGTTCGGATCGGTGAGGGACCGGCAGCACATCTTCCGGTCTTTCGCATGCTGACAAAATCAGCAACGCAAAAGTCAGCCAGCTTATGAACCCGGCCGATCTCTGACCACGCCTGCTTATCCTCCCGCTCATCGATCCAACTTTTAAAATGCGATGCCGCCAACACGTTGACCTTTAAAATTTTGTGCCTCGTTCTCGCATGGCGGCCTGTCGGTACCATGACCGACAGGCAATGACAACTATTGTAACTTCTCTTTCACTTCGCCGCAGGAGAGCATCTTGTCGCCGAAATAGGGATTCCGAATTTTTGAAGCATCGCTCAGCCAATAGGCACCTTTGTCGTCAAATGCCATCGGGCAGTATTCGTAATACGCGGTGGATCCCGCTAGTCCGAATGCCTTTATACTTTTGTAAAGATTATCGGACAGTGTGCTGAACGCTTCCCGCTGTGCCTCGATTTCGCTTTCGCTCTTGATTGTATTCAACGACTGTTCCATCTCGCCCAAATAGTGCATCCAGTCGTTGTGCGCAGCGCCGGTCAGCAGCGCCATGTCGGCGTCTGCCAGCGCCTGGCTTGTCTCGGATGCTTTTTGTTGCGTCTTTTCTGCGTCAGAAGCGACCAGCGCTTCTTTAAGCGCGACGTAATTGATGAAAACGCCTTCGAGCTGCTTTCTAAAGGTGTCGTCTACTTCGAACTGCGGTGCAGTCACATCGAGGTTGTCGGGCTCGGCGACTGTTTTCGCATCGTGCGCCTCATGGTCCTGTTTCTTGTCTCCGGAACAGCTGCTGATAAGCGCAAAGGCGCTGATAACAAACAGAAGTGAATAGAAAATTGATCTGGTCTTCATACCTACATGGGTTTAACGATACAAGTTGAATTTGTTGTTCTAAGTTATGGATTATTCTGCGACTAGTGGGCATGTGTGCTGCCCTTTAACGTCAATTCGGCATACAACAGGTATGCGCCTGTTGATACGACATCGTCACCTTCATTGATACCTGACGTAATCTCCACTGACCCGACTCCTGAAACACCGGTTTCGACACTTCTCCGAAGAAAGGTGTGCTCTCCTGACCGCACGTATACATGACTGCCTTCCCCATCCCGTATGATGGCATCAGGCGGGACGGCGATGCCTTCACGCGACGAGTGCGTAAATGTGATTTCCGCGCGCTGTCCCGGTTTTAACAGAAGGTCATGGTTTGGAATTTCCGCTCTCACGACGGTTACCTGCGAGCCCTTCCGGTATTCGGGGCTGACAAACGATATGGCGGCCTCGAACGATTTGGATGCGAGGCCAGGGACGCGTATCAGCACTTTGTCGCCGGTCTTCACCAAAGCGCTTTCATAGGGATAGAGCTCCGCCTCGACCCACAGCGTTCCGATGTCTTCCGCTTCATAGATCGCCTCACCTTCATCGACATACTGACCTTCGAGTACCTTCACACTGGTGATGACACCCGACGAAGGAGAGAGGAGAGTCACCCGGGACTGAGGCGTTGGCTGCTTATCGAGACTGGCGATCTGTGAACTGGTGAGGCCATAGCGAAGGAGTTTTTCCCGTGCCGACTTCATGAACGAAGCATACCGGGTGGAAGTACTGCCAAGCTGCTCATATTGCGCCTTTGCCAACAGATATTCAGCCTGCAGTGTCATCAGAACTTCACTGTACAACTGATACAACGGCTCACCCTTTCTTACCGGTTGTCCCGTTTCTTTTATAAAAAGCTTTTCAATCCTGCCGGGCGCCCGGCTGCTGATGACTTCCGTTTTATCCTGATTAGCGGTAAGCATGCCATTAACGACAGTCGTTTCTCCAACCGGCTGCCGTGTCGCCCTGATGGTAGTGATGTTTCCCAGGCGAATCTGGGTTTCACTCAACATCAGGCTTTGCGAAGTGGGATGCGATGTGCTCGCAGGTACCAGGTCCATCCCACAAATCGGGCAAGTGCCAGGGTGATCCTGGACGACTTGAGGATGCATCGGACATGTGTATTGAACAACGTCCTCATGCGATGTATGTTCGTGGTCGCTATTCGCAGAATGCTTTTCTCCGCTGGTACAAGCCGCCAGCAGAGCCACCGTGATAATAAGATACGCTGCTTTCATTTTTGTCTACGGTTTGATAATGGTTTCGCTGCCTGTCAGGAACTGGGCGTTCGCGGCAACCTCATCACTGGTGACAAGGCCGCCTCTGATTTCAATTTCATTTTTCGACACTGCACCGGTCACTACTTTTTTTGGTCTCAGCACGGCACCGTCGCTGACGAAGACGGTCTTGCTGTTACCCAGGTCGATCACTGCTTCCCGAGGGAGCCAAAGCGATTCGCGGCTGCGCATAGAGAGGGTGGCAGTGACGAGTTGACCCACATGCAGATGAGCGGTATTGTTCGTGACAACCCGTACCTTTAGAAAGTTTCTGTCCGGTTCAAAGTAGGGCTGCACCAGATCGATGGTAGCCGTTTCGGTAGCTCCATGGTCGAAGGTAAGGTCGACGCTGTCTCCCTCGAGGATAGTGGCTGACCATGATGCCGGCACGTCCAATGAAATTCGCAGGGCATTTGTATCGACAACGCGAAAGAGCGTTTCTCCGGTGTCAACATAGTCACCCTCGCGCACGAATCCCTTTTTCAATGTGGGATCCATGTCGTTGTCACGCTGACCTGCCTGCGTCGAAGTAGATGGTGCGCTGATTACGAATCCGTCATAAGGACTGTACACGGAAAATGTCTTCGGGAGCGCGTGTTGCTGTTGTAACGTTTTAATTTGTGAATCCGACATCCCGAGCAGACGTAACTTTTTCATAGCCGCGTCGATCAGTGCGCCATTGTCCGGATCACGCTGCAGCAAATACAGGAGCTCGCGGCCTGCCGTGAGGAGTTCGGGGCTGTAGATATCGGCCACTTTTTGTCCCTTCTTTACCTCCTGGTATTCGTACTTGAGATGCGCTTTCTCTATGCGTCCCGCTACACGTGCGGAAATGGTGTGTATCCTGCGGGCATCGTATGTCACTGTACCCGTAGCGTCAGTAGTAATAACAACTGACTTGAATTGCGGCTTTATCGTTTTTATCGAGGCGATAATACCGTTGCTGCCCGACTTTAATAATTGAGCCAGCTCTTTTGGGATTTGGGCCTCTTCGGCCCGGCGCGCCATTGGCACCAGGTCCATGCCACAGACCGGGCATCTGCCCGGAGCGTCTGCCACCACAGCGGGGTGCATCGAACATGTGTAGGTTGCGTGATTGTCGGCCGTATGGTTCGTGCATGCACCTGCCATCAACAGGAAGGTGAAAAGTACACTATTGATTAAGTTCCCCTTCATAACTTGCAATGGTTAAGTAATAAGCTTCAACCTTGTCGAGATAGTCCATCTGTGCCGCGTTCAGGGCTTCCCATGCATCGATAACGATGGGCAGTTCTTCACGATTCTCTTCGTAGGCGAGCATGAGTGTTTCATAATTCTTCTTTAGTGCCGGTAGGATTCGGCGATCATAGTTGTCGAGTTGCTTCTGCATCTGGGCGATTTCATTCTCCATGCTGTTGAGTGAGCCACTCGTTTCCGTCAGGATTGCTTCGCGGGTATTTCGGAGCGCCTGAATCTCATAGTCGATGCCTGTGACCGTTGCCTTGTACCCCTTGCTTGCCCATGGGGCGATAGGTATGGAGACCATCACCATTGCAGTAAATTGAGAAGGCATGCCTGCCACTCCCTGCATGTGATCGAAGCGCAATTTGAAGTCTGGCTTCGCACGGTAACGTTGAAGCCGTTGATTGAGCTCCATCGACTTGATCGTTGCCTGGATTTGCTGCACATCACTTCGCGCTTCTGCCAGCCCTGTCGTATCGCCATGCAGTCGGTGTGCTTTAAATACTACGGAAGTAGTGGTGTCGACCATTATCGAGTCGCGCGTTGGAATGAGTGCAAGTGCTTTAAGGCGATACATGGCCTGCGCGATGTCGGTGTGTGTGGCAATGATTGCGTTTTGCACTTCATGAAGCCGCCCTTCCGCCTTGTAGATATTGCCGAGTGATCCCTGATTGTAGGGATAGCGTATCCGCGCCAGCTTCAGCATCAGTCCGATGATGTCCTCATGTTCTTTGAGGACGCCGAGTTTTTTTTCCGCGACGAGCCATCGGTAATAGGCGCGCCTGGCTTCTATGCGAAGTTTGTTGAATTGCGCATTGCGCGCATGTGCTTCCACTGATGATTGCGCTTCAAGATAGTGCGACTGTGCCCGCAGTTTTGCAGGATTGGGGATATCTTGTTCGACGGAAATCATCCAGGTTCCACGGATTGATGATTCCATCGTGGAGGGCCTGGCGTACGGAGCCATCCATCGTCCAGCGCCCACCATAGGCGCCGGCCAGCTGCGTGCGCCTTCCGCATAGGCGTCAAGCGCTTCGGAGCGGTTGTCATAGCTTTGCAGCGATGGATTCTGCCTGTCGATTCTCGCGAGAATGCTGTCAAGCGACACCACCTGAGCCGTTGACGGAACCGACACAGACAATACCAACGCTGTGGCTAACGGAAGCGCCCACTTGTAAGCCCATACTCGGCCGGAGTGGCATTTTCCTTCACCACGCGTTTTCCTCGCGAAGAGATAGCTAGTGTTGAACTTCATAGACATCAAGTTTTCCAAATTTTCTAAGTTCATATTCTTTCGTCATCAGAAAGATCAGCGGTGTCACCAACAGAATGTGAGTGGAGGATGTCAGGACGCCACCGATCATCGGCAGGACGATCGGCTTCATGATATCGGTGCCTACGCCAGTCGACCACAATACCGGAATCAAACCGAAGAGCGCGACCGACACGGTCATCAATTTTGGCCTTAGCCGTTTCGCTGCTCCGGCGATGACAAATTCACGCAATTCATCCCGGGTGATAGTGGCAGCGGAATTTCCTCTCAACTTGACGAGCTGTGCCATGGCATCATTGAGATAAATGACCATCACGACACCCGTTTCCACTGCAATCCCGAATAGGGCGATAAAACCGACTGCCACAGCTACCGACAGATTGACGCCGTAGAAGTAAACCATGTATGCCCCGCCGATCAGTGCGAAGGGCACGGTCACGAGACTGAAGAAGGCTTCCCGTATCGACTTGAATGCGAGATACAATGACAGAAAAATCACGATCAATACTACAGGCAGAATCATCATGAGCGTTCGTTCACCGCGAAGAAGGTTTTCATACTGCCCGCTCCATTCGAGATAATACCCTTTTGGTAAGGCATCCATTTCACTGTTCAGCCGTTCCATAGCTTCTTCCACGGTGCTCCCCAGATCGCGGTCACGAACGTTGAAAAGTACCGCACCGCGCAGCATGGCATTTTCGGAAGTGATCATCGCAGGGCCGTTTTCCAAGCGGATGTCGGCAACGGACGATAGGGGAATCGTTCCCATCGCAGGTGTGCTGACCGGAATCCGTTGCAGCCGCGATAAATTGTTCCTGAAATCCTGGGCAAGTCTCACGCTAATGGTAAAACGTTGCCGTCCTTCTATCGTCTGGCCTATGGGCGATCCACCGATAGCGAACTCGACAACATTGTTCACATCGTCGACGGTAAGGCCATATCTTCCAAGGGCTTCACGCTTGACGTCAACAACCAGGTATTTCCCTCCCGTTACGGGCTCTACATACAGGTCGTGGACGCCCTCTATTCCCGACAAGCGCGCCCTCACCTTTTCCGACAAGGCGTAGATGCTGTCGAGATCCTGACCGTATACTTTGATACCCGCGTCGGTTCTGATACCAGTGGAGAGCATATTGATCCGATTGATAATCGGCTGTGTCCAGCCATTCACTACGCCCGGAATTTGAAGTTTTGCATCGAGTTCGTTGATGATGTCTGCCTTCGTGATCCCTTCACGCCAGTCAGATCGTGGTTTTAGCATGATGATGGTTTCAATCATGCTGATCGGTGAGTTGTCGGTTGCCGTATTCGCCCGACCCGCTTTGCCGAGTACCTGTTCTACCTCTGGCACGGATTTGATAATCTTGTCTTGAACCTGAAGAATCCGTTTGATCTCTTCGTTTGAAACATCCGGCAAGGTTACCGGCATGAAAAGCACGGACTGCTCATCCAGCGGCGGCATGAATTCGGTTCCGAGACTCATCAGCAAGGGAATGCTGACGAGCAGTGCAAAGATGTTGACACCGATTGTGGTCTTTCGCCATTTGATACACGCTCTGATGACCGGTTCATAGACCTTTTCAAGAAAGCGGTTAATCGGATTTTTGTTCTCCGCCGGAAACTTGCCTTTCATGAAGAAGGAGATGATCACCGGTGCCAGGGTTACGACGAGTAATGCATCGACCATCATGATAAACGTCTTGGTATACGCGAGCGGATGGAAGAGCTTCCCTTCCTGCCCTGTGAGCATGAAAACAGGAAGGAAGGACGTAATGATGATGACGGTTGAAAAGAAGACGCCCCGCGATACCTGTTTGGAAGACCGCTCTATTATCGCGAGTCGCTCGCGCTCTTCTATCTCGTTATAATTCTTTGAAAAAAGTTTCTTCACCATGACCTTAGCTTTTTGTGGGTGGATTGAGTTCCTGAAAACGGATAGACAAATGTTTATAAGCATTCTCGGCCATGATGATGCCATTGTCTACGATCACTCCAATGGCGAGGGCGATGCCGGTGAGCGACATAATGTTTGAACTGATACCAAAGGCGTTGAGCAAAATGAAACTCGTTGCGATGGTGATGGGAATTTGGATGATGATGCTTAGCGCGCTCTTCAAATGAAAGAGAAAGAGAATGACGATCACCGACACGACGATCATCTCCTCAATCAATGTCGTCTTGATCGACGAGATTGACTCGCGGATGAGTTCGCTTCGATCGTAAACGATGTTGAAGCGCATCCCTTCGGGAAGACCTTTCGCCACCTCCAGCATCTTTGCCTTTACCTGCTCGATTACGTCTGCGGCATTTTCCCCATATCGCATCACAACGATTCCGCCGACCACTTCACCTTCACCGTTCAGGTCAAAGATGCCCAGACGTGGCTCGCCGGTCATTTGCACGGTAGCGACGTCGCGTATTTTGACGGGTGTACCGTCAACAGTTTTGATGGCAATGTTTTCAATTTCCTGTATTGACTGCAGGTATCCTGTTGTCTTGACGATGTACCCGATATCGCTCAGCTCGAACTTGCTGCCACCCGCCTCATTGTTATTTGACCGCACCGCCTGGATGACATCCCTGGTCGACACGCCGTAGTACGTCAGTTTATTGGGATCGAGCGTCACTGCATACTGTTTTTGGAAACCACCGAAGGAAGCGATTTCACTGACACCTGGCGTGTTCTGAAGAGCGAACTTGATGTACCAGTCCTGAAGCGCACGCTGTTCACCGAGGTCCATGCCGGGGGCGTCAAGCGTATACCACAGAATGTGCCCGACGCCCGTACCATCTGGTCCGAGTGTCGGGGTGACGCCTTCGGGCAGGAGTCGCGACGCATAGTTGAGCCGTTCCAGCACACGCTCACGCGCCCAGTAGATGTCAGCGTCGTCGTTGAAGATCACGTAGACGAAGCTCATCCCAAACATGGAAGATCCACGGACGTACCTGACCTCAGGCAGCCCTTGCAGGTTGGTCACGAGTGGGTAGGTGACCTGATCTTCGATGATCTGCGGACTCCGCCCGGTCCATTCCGTGAATACGATGACCTGGTTTTCGGAGAGGTCAGGGATAGCGTCAACCTTGTTTTCCTTTACCGAATAGAGGCCAAAGCCAAACAAGCCGGTTGCTATCAGCAGCACAAGAAAGCGATTGCGCAGTGAAAGGGTGATAAGTCTTTCAATCATGATGGTAACTGTATTGTCAATAGAAAATCGGTCGCCGACAATGGCGAGCACAGGGCGCGATGCGCCTCAATACAGAAAGAGAATCAGATCAGAAAAACCTGGTGAAAGACAGTGAGGTCTGAAGGGGGCAGCAATGGCCCCGAGTCGATATAGACGTCAACAACGGCGTCGAAGGAAGGGATAATTTCTGCGACAACGATAGGGGAAAAAGTATATTCGGCAAGAACATACGGTGCAGCATCCTGTTGTACGACCGGTGTTTGAAGCGTTTGCTCCGCATCGTGTCGCACGTACGTATCTTCACAACACGGCTCATGCTTTTTCTGATGGCATGGGGGGACGCTTTGCTCTTTTTCACATGCCGGCGCTTTGGAAAACAGCGCCACGTTCTGAAGGTCTCCCGAACAAAAATGCAGCCCAACAGAAAAGCTGGTTGCCGTGAACAGCACCAGCGCCGCGAGGACTACACTCAATATAGAGCGGAAAAACTTCATGGTGCAAAGGTAATCAAAGAAGCCGGTACGATGTTTATACTTTTTCCAAAATACTTTATAAGATATCGCCTATGTGGGTTGTGTTTTATGTACCGGGGTTGCGCAAAGCCCCTTTTTTATTGATGTGAGTCAATAGAGAGGGGGGATTTTTGCATTACTTTTGTCTCTTTATTTTGCTTTATGTTTCGCCACGACAAACCACGTACGCTCATTCACAACCTCAGGCTGGCTGCCCTGCTTTCTTTGGTAGCCGGTATGGTAAACATTAATGGGCTGCTATCAGTTCATACGCTGACAACTAACGTAACGGGACATTTTGCTTTTTTTTCGGAGCACTTTGCAGAACTGGACTACCGTGCCGCGCTGACGTTCATTGCTTTTGTGTTGTTTTTTCTTTTTGGCGCATTCTTATGCAGCGTGCTTATTGAACTGGTCATGCGAAGGCGGCCGGACATCTCGCATGCCGCGCCCATGTTCATCGAGATGAGTATTCTGGTCGTTCTTGGTTTTTCCTGGAATGCCGATTCAGGTCTACTGATCTCCGGCGAATGGGTGGCCTGTCTGTTGCTTTTCTCAATGGGATTGCAAAATGCTTTGGTAACGAAAATATCGAAAGCCACTGTTCGCACGACACACCTGACGGGATTGTTTACTGACCTGGGAATTGAATTGTCGCAGTTGTTTTTCTATCGGTCGCCGGCGGATTCAAGGGAACTGAAACAAAGTATACACCTCCGCCTGGTGATCATCACCTTCTTTTTCATGGGAGGGGTGTCAGGCGGTTTTCTGTTTCATCAGTTCAACCTCCGCGCCCTGTTGTTTGCCGCTGCCGGTCTCGGCATTGCATTGATTTACGACAACATTCTGTATGGCGTACGCGTCTCATGGCGCCGAATCCGGTCGCGCGGCAAACGATCATATCAGCGCTACATCCGGCGCGCGTAAGTGTCAATGCCTTTCCTTACACAACCAGGAGAACATACGTATCCTATACGCCAGCATCGGGGTCCCGCTGCGGCAGTGGTCCGGGAACTGATTCCTTTTGTTGAGGTGTCCCTTTTCGAGGTTGAATTCCCGTGACTTCTATGATTTCCTGTTCATTGAGCGTTTCGTTCTGAAGCAACGCCTGCGCCAGTGCGTCCAGCGCATGGCGGTGTTCGCGCAGCAACCGTCGTGCCTCATCGTGGCACTCGCCGATAATGCGAAGCACTTCTTCGTCGATGGCCTGGGCGGTGGATTCGCTGTACGGCTTTGCGCCCATTTGGGCCGCAGCAGGATTGTTCAAAAAAGGATTCGATTTTGGAGCCAGTTGAATCATTCCGAGGCGTTCGCTCATCCCCCAACGGGTGACCATCCCGCGCGCAAGTGACGTCGCCTGTTCAATATCATTTTCAGCTCCGGTTGTCTTTGATCCAAAAACAACCTCTTCGGCTGCCCTTCCGCCGAGGATGCCGATAATGCGCGCCAGTAGATAATCTTCCGGGTAATTGTATCGATCGGTTTCCGGGCGTTGATAGGTGACACCCAGGGCCTGCCCGCGGGGCACGATGGTCACACGGTTAACAGGATCGGCGCCAGGAATCAGGAGGCCAAGGATCGCGTGACCACCTTCATGGTAGGCGATGCGTTCGCGATCTTCGGGCGAGAGAATCAGCGGCCGCTCCGGTCCGAGGACGATCTTTTCGAGTGCGTCCATGAAGTCTTTTTGCGCTACGTCGGCCTGGTCCCTTCGGGCGGCCAGCAACGCCGCCTCGTTTACGAGGTTGCGCAAGTCAGCACCGGACAGGCCCGGTGTGATCGACGCGATTTCTTTCAGGCTGACATCTTCGCGCAGCGGAACCTGCCGTGTGTGTACCTTGAGAATCGCTTCTCTTCCTTTGCGGTCGGGGAGGTTCACTACCACCCTTCGGTCAAATCGGCCGGGGCGGAGCAATGCTTTGTCGAGGACGTCGGGCTGGTTTGTAGCGGAAAGGACGATGACGCCCTCCTTGCTGGAGAAGCCGTCCATCTCGGTCAAAATCTGGTTAAGGGTTTGTTCCTGTTCACTTGAGCCCCCAATGGCCGTCGTACCACGGGCGCGGCCGATCGCGTCCAGCTCATCTATGAAAATAATGGCCGGTGCATTTTCCCTGGCCTGCTTGAACAAATCCCGCACGCGTGCGGCACCCACGCCCACAATCATCTCGATGAATTCGGAGGCACTCATGGAAAAGAACGGTACACCAGCCTCACCGGCAACCGCACGTGCCAGCAACGTCTTCCCGGTGCCGGGGGCTCCTACGAGTAGTACGCCCTTGGGCGCCGTTCCTCCCAGGCGCGTATATTTTTCCGGGTTTTTCAAAAAGTCGACCACTTCCATCAGTTCGTTTCGCGCTTCGTCGATCCCGGCCACGTCTTCAAACGTTACTTTCTTGTCTTTCGACTTGTCGAAACGTTTCGCTTTGCTGCGACCGATACCCATGAAATTCCCCATACCGGCCATTCCGCCCATGCCGCCACTCTTCTTCGCGCGTCGATACATCCATACATAAAAAAGGATGATGAGGATCGCAGGGCCAAAGAGAATCAGAAAGGTAAATAACGGGTTTCCTCCATCTCCGATAGGCTTGGCGCGAATCACTACACCCTTGTCAATCAGCAGCGCCTCCAGGCCCGAATCGAGAAAGGCCGGCAACTCCGTTGTGAAGTTCTTGACATCGACTGGCTTGTTGTTGCTAAAAATGCTTCTGGTTCCTCCGCTGCTCTCATCGGCCTGGCCATCGGATGATTCACCCTCCGGAGGAATGGTGACGGCATCCCGGAATTTTCCGGTGACTGACAATCCGGTGGCAAAGATTTCCTCAACGTTCCCCTTGGTGACCTGTTCCTTGAAAAGGGTGTAGGGGATTTTGGTCGGAGCGTCTGGGCCGGGGAAGAAATAACTGCCCAGGAAGTAATTAAGGGCGAGAATCGCGAGGAGCCAGAACCATATCCTCCCCGAGGGGAACTGCCAGCCCTGGCCACTACCTCCTGAAGAACTTCCTGTCGGCTGATTGCCGTATTTGTTTTGATCAGTCTTTTGCATGCGAATGATGAGATTAGACAACAAACTACACAAATTATTCCATCTCTCATATCGACCATCTACGTGCCGGAGATGCAGGTAAAGGTCGTAACAATGTCAAAATGAAAGAAGGGAATGATCAAATAGCGGCGATTCGACCCCCGCTTCGGAAGGAAGAAAAAGCGCGATCAATGCGAAAAGACCTCTTATAGATAAATGAAAGCCCGTAGCTTAAATGATATATAGAATAAGCATAATCTTATCAAAAGGAAATAAAATAAAAGAAATCATATAAAAAGATAATAAAACGAAGGATTTGGAATTATTTTTACTAATTTTAATGCCAGAAGAAAGTTACATATGGATTATCTAGGTATCGGAGTGCCGGAGCTGACTGAAAAAAATGCCATTCATACTGCACGAGAAATATCGCAACAACCTGACTTATGGCAACGCGTCTGGAGCAACGTCGATCTTCAAAGACAGGAACTACAAAAATTTCTTGACACAGCGCTTTCCGATTCGAAAAGAATAATCCTCACCGGAGCGGGCACAAGTGCCTTTATTGGTCTATCACTAACGGGGACCGTCCGGCGCAAAACGGGAATACCTACGGAGGCAATCGCTTCGACGGATCTTGTATCCCACCCGGCCGATTACTTTCACGCAGAGATTCCCACGCTGGTCATTTCCTTTGCGAGGTCCGGAAATAGTCCTGAAAGTGTGGCTGTGGTTGACCTGGCGGACCAGTTTTGTAAAACCTGCTATCACCTTATAATTACGTGCAACGCGCAAGGTAAGCTGGCGCAATATGGTGAAAACCCGCACACCTATGTATTGTCACTTCCTCCGGAGGCTAACGATAAGAGCCTGGCCATGACCAGCAGCTACACCGGAATGCTGCTCGCCGGTCTGCTGGTGACTGACCTCGACCGTCTCGAAAAGGCGAAGGAGTCGGTTGACGTGCTTACTGGTTATGCGCGGAAGATTATTGAATACCACAGTGCCGGACTGCGCAAACTTGCCACAAAAAACTTTACACGCGCCGTTTTTCTGGGCTCCGGACCGTTTTTCGGAACGGCAAAGGAGTCGCATTTAAAACTCCAGGAATTGACTGATGGCCGGGTCATCTGTAAAGAGGATTCCTTTCTGGGGTTCCGACATGGCCCAAAAGTAATCATCGATGATACCACACTTGTGTTTTACATTTTTTCAAACGTGGAGTATGTCTCGAAGTATGAAAGGGACCTTGTTCACTCAATGAAAAAAGGGCATGCGCCCATGCTGGAGGTCGGCCTGATGGAAAGCGTCAGGTACGAAATGGATCTTGACTATACCATATCTCTTTCAGACAACGGACCCGGTCTGAGTGAAGCGTACCTTGCCGTGTGCTGCGCCGTACCAGCCCAAATACTCGCGTTTTACAAATCGCTCGACCTGGGTTTGACACCAGATGCACCCTCCGCGACCGGTGCGATTACGCGCGTGGTGGAAGGAGTGAAAATCTATGACCTGGAGATTTGATACATTCGCATAAAGCGATTGATGGATGTCAGAAAAGAAACTATATGATGTGGCGGTTGCGGGTGAATTGAATGTGGATATCATTCTTAATCATCTCAACAAGTTTCCCGCTATGGGCAAAGAAGTAATTGCTGATCGGATGACCATCACGCTCGGTAGCAGTTCCGCCATCTTTGCCAGCAACCTGAGCGTACTTGGTACAAGGGTTGCCTTTGCCGGAACTGTTGCACGTGATTACTTCGGCCACTATGTGGTGGAGCGCCTGGAGGCAAAAGGCGTTGACACCAAGCACATCACGTACACCGATGAAGAAGCTACTGGTGCGACAATTGCACTGAACTTTGATGAAGATCGCGCTATGGTCACTTATCCGGGCGCCATCACCCAGTTCAGCCTGACGGACATTCCGGACGTGTTGCTTCAACAGTCGCGACACTTGCATGTGAGTTCGATATTTCTCTCAACGGGTCTGAAGAAAGATGTACATAAACTCTTTCAGAAGGCAAAGGCGTTGGGATTAACGACGTCTCTGGATCCGCAGTGGGATCCTCAAGAACGTTGGGATATTGATTTCAAGGCGCTCTTACGGGATGTCGACGTCTTTATTCCCAATGAAAACGAGCTTTGCGCGATCATGGCGACTTCAGATGTCGCCGAAGCCGTCAACAACCTGAAGCCTTATGCCAATATCCTTATTGTGAAGAGTGGGAGGAAGGGGGCATATCTCTATCGGGGCGAAGAGTCATTCCACCAGACTCCGTTCCTCAACGAACGCGTTATCGACAGTATCGGTGCGGGCGACAGCTTCGGTGCCGGATTCATTCATCGCTTTGTGCAGGGCCGGAGCCTGAAGGAATGTTTGGAGTTTGGCGCATTGACAGGGGCGGTGAACACGACAAGGGCGGGTGGCACTGCCGCTTTCGAAGATCTGGATACTTTTAGAGCGATCGCAACTTCTGCGTTCAAATATTACCCATAACCATGCTGCTAAAGGAAAAACTGGCTGAATTGACCCGCGAAGGGAAAGCGCTTCTGGCGACTAATTTTTACAATTTCGAAACGCTATCGGGTGTTTTACAGGCCGCCGCTGCCATGAACAGAAGCGTCATCCTCCAACTGTCGGAGAGTTCAATTCACTACCTCGGCCTTGAAGTGGCGGCGGCCATGGCACGTGCGTCGCTGCGACAGTACGGCGTACAAGGTTGGTTACACCTTGATCACGGTAGCACTGTGGAGATGGTCCGGCGCTGTCTCGATGCCGGATTTGACTCTGTCATGATCGATGCCAGTGAAAAAGCGTTTGATGAAAATGTTCGTACGACGGTTGAAGTCGTTCGGCTGGCAGAACGCTACCAAGCCAATGTGGAAGCTGAGCTCGGATATGTGGCGAAGCTTGGCCAGCAACAAACTGTGAATGCTTTCACACAGCCCGAAGAAGCGGCTCGCTTTGTGGATGAAACCGGTGTGAATGCACTTGCCGTTGCCATCGGGTCGGCTCATGGCTTTTACAAAGAAACACCGAAACTCCAGCTTACACTGCTGGAAGAAATTCACCGGGCCACCAGCGTGGCGCTGGTCCTGCATGGAAGTTCCGGTATTCCCGACGACCAGCTGCGGGGCGCCATACAACGCGGCATGGCGAAAATCAATTTGGCGACGGAAACTAAAAATACTTTTATGCGAAGGTTAAAGGATGTCCTCACCGATAACGAGGAAATCGACCTTCGAAAGGTCTTCCCCAAAGCCACTGAATCCGTTAAATCACTCATCTCCGAAAAACTTGCTGTTGTGTCGCCCTGAAACCAACAACAACCCGACCGACTAAATACTAAATAAAGAAGCGATCAGTGCACATAATTTTGATGTAATTAATTTGGTATATTTGACGGAATCCACTAAGGGTGATACGATTTTTTTTCTGATTCTATGAAGCGTAAGGAAACCAAGTCTACGGTAAGTCGAAGAATGCTGATTCTCAGTCAGCTTGAAAAGTACGGACAGGTAAGTGTTAACGATCTCAGCCAGTCTTTAGAAGTGAGTTCCGTCACGATCCGGAATGATCTTGAACAGCTTGAGAAGAAGAACATGCTGCTGCGTGCGCGTGGAGGAGCCATGAGGATCTCGCAAAACCACGTTGGCCTGGATCACCCACTGTCTGACAAACAAAAGAAGCATCTCCTTGAAAAGAAGGAGATCGGAAAAAGGGCGGTTGAATTGATCGAGGAAGGGAACACCATTATCCTCGACTCAGGATCGACTACTTTTGAAATCGCTCGAAACCTCGACAAGTTTGAAGAGCTCACCGTCATCACCAATGCCATTAATGTGGCCAACTATCTCGCGGAGCATAAGAATATCAATGTCATCGTTCCCGGCGGCACCTTGCGCAAGAACTCGCTCTCACTCGTGGGCGTCCTCGCGGAAAGGGGCTTTAAGAATTACTTTTGCGACAAGCTGTTCCTTGGTGTTGATGGATTTGACACCGGCTATGGAATTTCAACACCGAACGTCGAAGAGGCACACCTCAACCAGATCATGATCGAAATGTCGAAGCGCGTGATAGTGGTGGCTGACTCAAGCAAGTTCAATCACCGCGGCTTTGCCTTTATTGCCCCCGTTTCCAAGATCCATACGCTTATCACCGATAAGGGCATCCCTTCAGAAGAAAAATCCAGGCTTGACGCGCTCGGTATTGAAGTACTCATCGCCTGACAGGGCCCATTTCTGTCGATGGTGAGGTGCGTGTGCATGCGCCGATTATGATTCGACCGCTGCACGCGGGCCCGACACCATTCCAGTCTCTATATATTCCTTGAAATTGCGGATGTCTTCGCGCACGATCCTTTCGAAGATCGGGTTGAGAAGCCGCCCGGTCTTTTCGCCGATCATGCCGAGAGGCGCATGGTAGGAAATAACGATGTCGATTTCCGTGCCTTGCGGCGCATCGCTGAACGTCACCTTGCCGGCGTTTTCAATGGAAGACCCCGGCAGCGAATGCCAGCTGAGTACCGCGCCTGGATCATCTTTGACAATCTCGCTCCTCCAGGTGAGTTTCCCAATATTGCCAGGAGCCGTGACCTCCCACTCGGAAAGCGTCTCACTGATGACATCCACGCGTTTGAGATGGCTCATAAAATGCGGCAGTTCATCCAGCCGGCGCCAGGCAGCATACACCTGGTCCCTCGGTCGATTCACCGTAAGTGACGTTCGAATGTTGATGTTCTGCGGTTTGTAATCTACATCCGTTTTTCCGAGCCCCCGATACGCGAGACAGAACCCTGTGGCACCGCGCAATAGCAGGTAGCTACCGAAAAAAGTGCGAGCGAGGCTTGTTTTCTGACTCGCGACGGAATCGTACAATAAATAAAAGCCGCCGAGCATTGACAGGACGCGCTCGGCGGCTCCAACGTTCGTATGGAGTTGTGTCATAGCGCCGAAGTTCATTTTCATGAATGCCCTAAATATATGTGCCTGCTTGAATACAGTGTGGCACGGGGGCGCTATTTGTTGCCGATGGTATAGGTCCAGATGGGGAGTTTGGCGTGGTTGACCACATCTTCCGCCAAGCTACCGTTCAGCAAGCGCTCAATTCCCTTTCGGCCATGGGTTCCCATGGCAATAAGATCGCCCTTGATACTTTCGGTAAAGTGCAGGATGCCCGATTCCTCGAATGGGTAGTTGTAAATGTTCAACGTATAGTTCTTGAATCCGAACCGACGGGCAAATTGTTTCAATCGCTCCATCGTAATATTGTCTGCCGTGAAGTTGATGGGCGTATTCACGTATACGATATGAATTTTTGCCTTGAAGAATGCCTGCAGTTCCTTCACTTTGTCGATGAGTGCTCCCTGGTTCTCAGTGTCGAGGTTGTTTGGAAAGACGATATTCTTTATCGGCCTTTTGGAATAGTTTCTCGTGATCAGAACCGGGACACGGGCGAGCCTGACGATCTTCTCGGCGTTCGACCCTATGAAATACTCACGAAGGCCCGATGCGCCGTGCGTCCCCATTACAATCGTGTCAATGGATTTCTTCCTGGCAAAATCGACGATCATTCTCGACGGCGCTCCGAACACGGTGTGCGTTTTTACGGTCGCCCCTTTAGCGGTATAACGTGTGACAAGTCTGTCGAACTGCTTGTTGGTCTTTTCCTGCAATTCCTTCATGAACTCTTTTTCCATGGCAATCACAGGCATGAAGATTGGATCGTGAATCGCGGGCAACTCAATAACGTTCAACAGATGAACCGTTCCTTTCGATTTGGCAGCCAGGTCCAGGGCAATGCGGAATGCGTTGCCGGCCGGTTTTGAAAAGTCGCAAGGTACGAGCAGGTTTTTCATGGCATATCGGTTTATGTACCAAACGTACGAATAATTGTAACGCGATATCCGAATGCTGTCAAATGGGAAACCTGATTTTTGTCAGCGTTCAATGGCATCATCGGTGATACCGATCATAGGAACACTGCTGTAATTACATTATTTTGGCAAAGAAACAACAGGAGGACGCATGATTCGAAAGGTACTTGTTCCGACAGATTTATCCGCCAGTTCAAAGGCGGCCATTCGGTTTGCCATTCAGCTGGAAAAGCAATCAGGAAGTAGGCTCGTTTTTTACCATTGTATTCCCGGCCTGAGACCTACAAGCTGGAGTGCCGCACGCTATGCGGCTTACCTTGATGATCAGTCAGCAACGGCAGAAAAGACATTGCACAAGATGGTCAAAGATGCGTATCGCTCGGCGGGAATAAAGGTGGAAAAAATCACCTATGTTATCAAAAGTGCAAACGATGTTCAGCGGGCGATCATCCGTGAGGCAAAGATACAGCGCGTTGACGCTATAGCGATGAGTTCGCGCGGAGCCGGCAGACTGAGGCGTATTGTAGGAACGAATACATCGGCCATCATCCAGAAATCGCCTGTTCCCGTCTTTGTCGTCCCGAAAGACTACAAGCGAAAACCCGTCAAGCGCATACTGTATTCCTCAGACCTTAACCGGCTGGGACCGGAACTGAAAAAAGTGCGAAAGGTGGCCGATAAGTTGAAGGCTCGAATAGTGGTCTACCATTACGACTATCTGGCTGATGTGAAGGAGGCCAGAAAGAAATTTGAAAAATCAGTTAAGCGCTACCGGATACCCGGCGTGACTTTCAAATTGCAGAAGCACTATATCGAACGATCACTGGCGAAGCACCTCACCCGGGATATTGAAGCCTCAAAGGCGTCACTGGCCGTCTTGTTCTCGCAGCAAAAGCGAGGCTGGTTTGATCGGTTGTTTCTCGGAAGTAAATCCATTGACGTGGCGTTTGATACGACAATACCTTTGCTCATTTTTCCAAAGGAGTAGGGACACGCCGGCGTTGTTGTTCGTATTAAGCTGCACGCCACTACTTTTTCTTCGGGGGAACTTTGGCGCCCTTTTCCCGCGCCTCCGACAGGCCGATAGCGATGGCCTGCTTGCGGCTTTTTACTTTTTTTCCGGTTCCCGTCTTCAGTTTGCCCTGCTTTTCCTTGTGAATGGCCTTTTCCACGCTCTTGCTTGCTGCTTTTGAATACTTTGCCATAGTCGTACTTTTTAGCTGCATGCCAAAAATCTTATGCCGGCCTCGTCATATGCCGTTTGCGGGAAGTTCTTATCTTTAGGTTAAAATCCTTGCCTATGCCTTTCCGTGCGTACGGTGTTCTCGTATGGTTTCTCTTATCCGCACCGTTGGTTTCTTGCACAAACGCCAGACGTGAGCAGCGTTCTGCCGATGCGGAACAGGTAACCGTGCCCGGCCCCGTGGTTGACGCATATGGGGCGGTCATTCGCGGCGATGTTCGATATCAAAAAATAGCGCTGGTGTTTACCGCTGATTCATTTGGTGACGGTGGCGCGGTTGTACGCGATGCATTGAAAGACAACAACGTCAAAGCTTCTTTTTTCCTTACCGGAAATTTCTATGCCAATACTTTATTTGACACCCTTATCCGGCAGCTCAAAGACGACGGGCACTATCTGGGTGCGCATTCTGATCAGCACTTGCTTTACGCCGACTGGAACAATCGCGACAGCACGCTCGTCACTGAGATGGAGTTCAAAGACGACGTTCGTATGAATTACGAAAAGATGTCGTCGTTTGGGATTCAAAAGGACGATGCACCCTATTTTCTACCGGCATACGAATGGTACAACAAAGACATCGTCGACTGGACGAATGAACTCGGACTACAGCTGATCAACTTCACGTCGGGCACACTCTGCAATGCCGACTACACCTACCCACAAATGGGTCCACGCTACAGGTCATCCGACGAAATCTATGCGTCTGTGCTCAATTATGCAAACAACGAAGCCAACGGCTTGAACGGATTTATCCTGCTTGTTCATCTCGGCACCGACCCACGACGAACAGACAAGTTTTACAACCGCCTGGA
>CAYMWA010000034.1:0-1085 GCA_964393795.1 uncultured Roseivirgaceae bacterium | reverse complement strand
TAACACATTAACCATGTTCCTTGCGCTTGATCTTGGAGGTACCAAACTCGCCGCGGCGCTGGTAACAACCAGCGGCACCGTTGTCAGGAAAGAAGCCTTTCCGCTTGCGGGGCGAACGGGCACGGCGGTGGGTAGTATGATCTGCCATGTGGTGGCGCAATATATTGCGTCAGCGGATGTACCGGTCGAAGCAGTTGGTATATCAGTGCCCGGTATTGCAAGAAAAAAAAGCGCCACGGTCTGGGCACCCAACATTCCGGGATGGGAAGATTATCCACTTGTGAAGGAGGTGTCGGAAGTAGCGGGGAACATTCCCGTGGCGATGGACAGTGACCGGGCTTGTTGCATGCTGGGTGAACTGTGGCTCGGAAATGCCCGCGATTGCGAGAATGCCATCTACCTGACGGTAGGCACCGGTATCGGTGCCGGAATTCTTGTCGACGGGAGGATCCTTCGTGGTGCGAATGATATCGCTGGCTCAGTCGGCTGGATGGCACTCGATCGTCCCTTTCTCCCAAAGTATGTGCCTTGTGGCTGTTTCGAGTACTACGCCTCCGGTGATGGCATCGCGAAGCTGGCTGCCGAGGTGATGGAGGCGAATCCGGCGTACGAGGGTGCTTTGCGCAATGAGGACAGCGCGAACCTCACCGCTCATCACGTGTTCCAGGCGTTTGATCAGCAGGATCCCCTCGCGGTTGAGGTATTGGACAAGTGCATTGAATACTGGGGTATGGGGGCGGCCAACCTGATCAGCATCTTTAATCCAGAAAAAATAATTTTTGGTGGTGGCGTGTTCGGTCCTGCTGTTCGCTTCCTTGGACAGATCCGTGAGGAGGCCCGCAAATGGGCGCAGCCCGTCAGCATGACAAAAGTAAAGTTTGAAGCATCCGCCCTTCATGGCGACGCAGCAATTTACGGCGCAGCGAGGCTAGGAAGTTTACGAATGACGAATGACGAATTACGAATTACGAATGACGAATGACGAATTACGAATTACGAATTACGAATGATGAATGACGAATGACGAATGACGACTCACGATTCACGACTCACGATTCACGACTCACGACTCACGATTCACGATT
>CAYMWA010000033.1:25433-27973 GCA_964393795.1 uncultured Roseivirgaceae bacterium | reverse complement strand
GTAAGGAAACACCCAGGCAGAAGATGATCGGTATGATGTACCTCGTACTCACCGCGCTTCTGGCACTGCAGGTAAGCAGCGCGGTCCTGGAGAAATTTGCGATCATCAATGAGACCATGGTAAACGTCATTGGTGAGTCCAATAAGAAAAACGCGGCTATCCTTAATGAGATCGTACGGGAAGCGGGCAAAAGCCCCAATTCAAAGGTGATCAAGGCACGGGAGAATGCCCAGAAAGTGCGCGATCTCACTCAGACAACCCTGGCCAGCATCGAGAAGCTGAAGGGTGAAATGATGAAAAAGTCCAATACGGACCATATCAACGAGCAGCTGATCAACGACCACAGCTCCAAGGTGGCTGCCATGATGGTGACCGAACCCACCGGAAAGGCCTTTGAAAAGCTGTTGAACGACTATGTGTCCCAGCTTGAATCGTTTTCGGGACTTGAGTTCAGCACGCTCGCGAGAGCACCCAAGGATATGCCCCTCTTTGCAAGCGATGTTGACCACGCAAACAAGGACTTCCTCACATTTACTTTCGAGAATACGCCCGTGATTGCGGCGCTGACTTCAGTGACACAGATTGAAACGGAGATTCTCGACTATGAAACCAGGGCACTTGATAAGCTGCTCGCCGATGCTGGAATCGGTAAGGTGAGCTTCGACAACATGGTGCCTATGGTGCGTACCAAGTCATCGGTGGTCGCCGCAGGTGCAACGTATGAAGCGGATCTTTTCATCTCGGCGTCTTCGTCTTCCTTTACACCCGAAATGTATAAGGACGGCGAGAAGCTTGAGCTGTTCAATGACCCATCCGGGGTGAGAATGGGTAAGATTGAGTTCACGGCTACAGCCGGATCATATGACCCACAAACGCTGTTAGCGAAAAAGACGTTCTTGGCGGAGATCAAGCTGCCGGATACAACATTGCGTCAGGAAGTAGAATATTTTGTTGCGCAACCCGTTATCAAGGTAACTACGGGTAACGCACCCACACTGTACATGAACTGTGGAAACAACGTCAACATCGAAGTACCTGCGCTGGGAACGAACTACAACCCGTCCTTCAATGCGCGTGGTGCGACCATTATCAAAGGCGATAAGCCGGGACGTGTGACGATCATCCCCAAGCAACGCAAGATCTCCGTGTCTGTTAGTAACGCAGGCGCCAGTCTCGGAGCGGTCAACTTTGATGTGAAGCCGATTCCGCTGCCGCGCTATGTCATTCGTGACAACACCGGCAAGGAAGTAGACATGCGGGAAGGTGTGCGCGGAAGCTCGCTTACGGGATTGCGCGTGGTGCCTGAGCCGGATCCTACCTTCAAAGAAGAGGTGCCGAAGGATGCCATATACCGTATTCGCAGTATGGATGTGATCCATGCCCGCGGCGCTTCACCTGTTAACCGGATGACGGCGACCAATGAAGTGCTTGACCTCGCCCGATGGAGGGCGCAGTTCAGACCTGGCGACCGCATTGTGATTGAGATCAAGACTGTTACCCGCAGAACATACCAGGGAGAGGATGAACGCGTTTCGGTGAGGAACGAAGTTTATAACGTACCTATTCAATAAGAGAACCGTATGGCAAAGAGATTGTTATGTGTTAGTCTTTTTTCGGTGGCGACGATTTTCGCCTGGGCGCAAGCCGAGGTGGAAACGAGTGAGTTGGCCCAGGCCTATCACGAAGAGATGGAGGAACAATATAATCCGAACTCCATCAATCCCATACCGAAGTACGAACACCACTTCAAACATCGCGTCTGGAGAACCATTGACCTGACTGAAAAGCAGAACAAAGGCTTCTTCTCGAACAACGGTGAAATCACGAAGTTGATCGTCGAGGCGGTGAAGTCCGGCGAACTTCCGGATGTTTACGCCTCCGACTCCCTGACCACGAAGATCAGTAAGGAACAATTTCTGAGCCGCCTGGTGCAAACCCAGGGTATGCGCTTTGACCAGTGGGATCCCACCCGCAACTGGTACACCGATGAAATCACAACCTACAACGGCCGCAACTACCGGGCGTTGTTTGACAATGTCGGCAAGAACCCTGAGACATCGCCCGACGACTGGGCGGTTACTTCAGAAGGAAGGGCGATTGACTACCTGCCCCGTGACATGAATATCCTCCGGCTCGTGGAAGATGTGATTTTCGACAAGAGAAGATCGCGGCTGTACTACGACATCCAGGCTATCCAGATTATCGTGCCAGGCTCAAAAACAACGACCGGCGTCGATGAGGAACTGGGATGGTTCAAATACAAGGACCTCGAGAAAGTCTTCAGGAATCACCCTAAGAAAGCAGTCTGGTTTAACCGGTACAACACCGCGCAGAACAAGAACTTTGCAGACGCGTTCCTGCTGAGATTGTTTCACGGGACGATTCGCAAGATCGAAAACCCCGACGACGAAACTATCTTCGAAATCTATCAAGCCAATGGAAGATCACATCAGGAAGCTGTTTGGGCAACCGAATGGGCGGAGATGGAGCTGATGGAACAAGAACACAACCTGTGGGAATTCTAAAAGCACAATGTGAAC
>CAYMWA010000033.1:0-25333 GCA_964393795.1 uncultured Roseivirgaceae bacterium | reverse complement strand
TTGACGATGGCTGCCTTCTTTTTTCCAATCACGGATTCAACCTCCTCAAGCGGGGCTTCGCGAATTTTTTTAACTGATTTGAAATGGCGCAGGAGTTTCTCCGCAGTCGTCCGTCCAATGCCGCTCAATCCTTCAATCTCCGTTCTGATTGTCTTTTTGCTGCGCTTTTGCCGATGGAAAGTAATCGCGAAACGGTGTGCTTCATCTCTGACTTGTTGCAAAAGCAGAAGGCCCGGCGACTTCTTGCTAATATGCAGGGGTATCGGATCTTCGGGGTAGTAGATCTCTTCGAGTTTTTTGGCAATGCCGGCAATCGGAATCTTTCCATAGATGCCGAGCGCTTTCAGCGCTTCGCAGGCACTGCTAAGCTGGCCTTTGCCGCCGTCGATGAGAATGAGATCGGGGAGCTGCCCGCCCTCTTCGAGGATTCGCCCATAGCGACGTCCGACAATTTCCTTCATTGAGGCGAAGTCGTCAGCACCAGTGACGGTTTTGATGTTGAAGTGCCGGTAGTTTTTTTTGTCGGGCTTTCCATTCACGAAGCGGACCATGGAGGCCACCGGTGTGGTGCCCTGGAGATTCGAGTTGTCGAAACATTCGATCACGACCGGGAGGCCGGGTAACTGCAGATCCTTCTGCAGGATGTTAAGGGTTTCGAGCTGTTTTGACTTTTTGCCTTCGCGCAACAGGGTTCGCTCGTTCTTCAGTTCTAGTGCATTTCGCAGGGAGAGGCTTACCAGCTTTTTCTTATCGCCGATCTTTGGCACTACATTTTCGACGTGCTCTTCCAGCAACGTGACAGGAATATTGCTGTAGACAATGTCGTTGTTTCCTGTGCGAAGTTCTTGTGCGGCGAAAGCCAGCAATTCTTCATCGGTGTCGTCGTTCTTCTTTTTTACTTCGACTGACTTCGAGTAGACGATCGCACCTTCCTTGATTTGCATGTAGTTGATGTACGCGTATGCATCGGTGCTCGTAATAGAAAAAACATCAATATCAGTAAGTGCGCGGTTTACAACAGTTGATTTCGTCTGGAATCGTTCAAGCGTGGCCAGTTTCTCCTTGAACCGCTGTGCGCGTTCAAACTCCATAGCGGCAGCGGCTTCCTGCATTTGCTGCTTGAAGTAGTGATGGACGATGCTGACGTTGCCCTTGAGGATGTCCCTTGCCTGATCGATTTCTTCCTTGTATTCCTCTTCCGATTGTGCACCGATGCAAGGGGCCTTGCAGTTGCCGATGTGGTACTCAAGACATACCTTGAATTTGCGTTGCTCGATATTTTGGGGACTGAGCAGGAGGTTGCAGGTTCGGATAGAGTAAAGTTTGCGTACCAGGTCAAGCACGTTCTTCATGGCAGACACGCTCGAGTACGGACCGAAGTACTCCCCTTGTTCAGGAAGGTACTTGCGCGTATAGATGATACGTGGAAAGCGCTCGTTGAGAATGCATATGTAAGGGAAGGTCTTATCGTCTTTCAGGAGGATGTTGTACTTCGGCTGGTTCTCCTTGATGAAGTTGTTCTCCATCAGCAGCGCATCGAACTCCGTTTCGGCGACGGTATATTCGATCGATGTGATTTCAGATACGAGCTTTAGCGTTTTCCGGTTGACACCTGCTGCCTTGGTAAAGTAGCTGGTCACCCGTTTTTTCAGATTTTTCGCTTTTCCAATGTAAATCAGCTCACCTTCCGAATTGTAATATCGATAGACCCCCGGCGACTCGGGCAAGCGCTGAATAGCATCTTTGACATTGGGCATGTCTGTTCCTAATTAAAGTCATCGAGTGTAATTTCCTTGAGGGGTTCCGTATACGTTGAGTCCGTTGCCGCGTACTGATTACAATTAAGCGTCATGTCGAGTTCGGAAGAAGGGCGTCTGAACATTCCCTTGCCGTAGCCCACTTCCGGGTCGTCATAGACTTTGATCATGTACTTTTCCCAAATGGGACGAGCCGTTCTTCCGCCCTGGCCGAAGTACCAGGAAGGGAAGTGTATACTGCGTTCATCTCCGCCAACCCAGACACCCGTCACGAGGTTGTGCGTAACGCCGATGTACCACCCGTCAGAAGCGTTGTCGGTTGTTCCGGTTTTTCCGCCGAGTTCATTGTCCTTTTTCAAGGTGTAACTCAGTGCACGGGAGGTACCCCCTTCCTCCTCAACACCACCTTGCAGCATATAGATCATTTTATAAGCCGTTTTTTCGTCCATGGCCTGTCGGGTCCTCGGCACAAAACTCTCAATCACATTGCCATTCTTGTCTTCAATCCGTGTCAGGAAGTAGGGATCGGTATGAATGCCCAGGTTGACGAAACTGCAATAAGCGGACACCATATCATGCAGCGAAACGTCGCTCGTGCCCAGGGCAAGCGAGGGCACAGCTTCCAGATGGGTAGTGATGCCCAGACGTTGCGCAAAGTCGACGACATTCTGTGGTTTGACCTGATCGATCAATTGGGCACTGATTGAGTTGATGGACCGGGCCATGGCCTGGCGCAGGTTGAACTTCTTGCCACTGCCATAGTCGCCTTCGGCATTTTTTGGATACCACGTGCCTCCTGGTACCTTGATTACCGGCGCAATGTCAAGCAATTGGTAGCAGGGCGAATAGCCGTCTTCAATGGCTTTGCCATAGACAAATGGCTTGAAGGTTGAACCCGGCTGGCGCGTAGCCTGTTTGACGTGGTCGTACTTGAAATGCTTGAAGTCGATACCACCGACCCACGCCTTGATCGCACCGGTTGTCGGGTCCATCGACATGAGACCTGCCTGTAGGAAGCGGTTGTAGTAGCGGAGCGAGTCCATCGAGCTGAACAGCGTGTCGCGTTCCCCTTTCCAGCTGAAGACCGTCATCGGTTTCTTCAGGTTGAGCATGATGTCTACCGAGTCTGAGTTTTCGCCGTAGCGCTCGACAAGCGCTTTATAGGCGATTGTCTTTTTAATCTTGCGGTCCAGAAAGTTTCTGATTTCATGTCCGTCGTCATCTACCCAGGGTTCACTGTCTTTGAGCTTCCATTGTTCTTCGAACTGCGCCTGAAGCACGGCCATGTGTTCGGCCATCGCCTCTTCGGCATAAGTTTGCATACGGCTGTCGATGGTCGTGTATATCTTGAGACCTGACTCCCACAAGTCATATCCGCGTTCCTTGCACCATGCCATGAGATAATTGGTCAGGATCGACCTGAAATAAGTGGCAATTCCTTTATTGTGGTTCTGCACCTGGTACTCAAGTTCGATCGGCAGACTCTTGATCGAATCGTAGTCCTCGCGGTTGGCGATATACTTGTGTACAAAAAGCTTGTAGAGTACTTCATTGCGTTTTCGAAGCGCGTTGTCCGGATTGCGGTACGGGTTGTAATATGTCGGCGCCTGAAGCATGCCCACCAATACAGCTGATTCCTGGACGTTCAGGCTGTCGGGCTGCTTGTTAAAATACGTTTCTGCCGCGACCTTAATGCCGTAGGCGTTACTGCTAAAGTCGCTTGTATTGAGATACATCGTGATGATCTCTTCTTTCGTGAAATTCCGCTCCAGCTGAGTCGAGATAATCCATTCCTTGGTTTTCTGGATAATGCGCCTGGGCAGACTGCCAAGACTTGCCAGTGTGCCGTCGAGTTCAGGGTTGATGGTATAAAGGTTCTTCGCCAGCTGCTGTGTGATCGTACTTCCTCCACCGGCGGAATTGAAAGTGATGATACCCCAGAAGACACGCGGATATGCCCAGAAGTCCATCCCCGCATGGTCGTAGAAACGATGGTCTTCAGAGAGTAGCAGTGTGTTGACGAGATCAGGCGAAAGCTCATCGTAACTTACCTGGCTGCGATTGTAGCGGAAATAACGACCGAGTGATACGCCGTCGGCCGATATCAGTTCCGACGAAAGGTCGTTTTGCGGATTTTCAATGGCCGCATAACTGGGCATGCCACCGAACAGGCCAAAGAGGTCGATGCTGACCGTATAGACATAAAGCGGAACGCCGATGATGATCGCGGCAAACAACATCCAAATGCCTGCCACTACCTTCTTCAACCAGGGTGACTGTATGAGAAGCGGGTTACGGGGCTTTCGTTTGATAGTTTTTTTGGAAGAAGCGGAGGTACTCATTCAGGCCTTTGGTTCTGTAGAAGATGTCGAAATTTTCCTTAGTAATTACAAAATTATCGAATTTATGGTTTCGCAGGCGAGTCAGGCCCGGTTGGTTTTCGGTGAACGACTGAAAATAGGCCATGGCCGCCGACTTGTTGTTGAATTCAGAGACAAAGGTGATCGCATACTGATCATTTAATACAAGATTGCTGGTCTTGAGGTCCAGCTGGCCGAAGAACGATTTATTGAAAGATTCGAGGCCGGCGACCGTTGCATCGTCGATTTTGTCTGCCCGGGGATACACGAGCACAAAGTAGTGCGCCGCGTCAGGCGATATCTGATATTGAATGCCCTTTCTTTTCTCTTCGGCCTCAACGAATTTCCGAGACGTTTCAAGCAATTTCTGCGCGTAGTCGGCCTGCGGCGTTTCGGGATACGTCTTGATGAATTCCTGCAAAGCGTATTGATATCTTCCGATATCTTCTGTCTCACCTGTGATCAGAATGTCGAGCAGCACCAGCGCCGGGTAGAACGACGTCTCCCCCATGGCGAGCGCTTCGCCCAGTACCACTCTGGCAGAGTCATAATGCCCACCCTCGTAAATAGTGTAGGCCTCCTGGTACACCACCTTTTGTTTCTCGGCTACAAGGCTGGATTCCTGAAGATAGTCAGGATTGATCAGGATCTTCGTGAACGTTGAATTGGGATGATCGGCTTTGAGACGCGCGGCGTAGGTTTCGGCACGCTCGGGATCGTGGTCCTTCATGATGAGGTAGAGCACATACAGTACCTCCGGCTCATACTCCGAATCAGGAAAGCGTTGAAGCAGTTTCGTGTAGATCTCTATGGCGTTTTCACGCTCTTCAAGTTTAAAGTTGTAGATGTCGCCCAGATGGAAGTACGCCTCCTCGATTTTTGCAAGTGCCGCCTGTCGGGCTTCGTCTGTGCGCGGTATTTGTTCATAAAGGCTTGCAAATGCCGCTTTGGCGGGGTCCACTTTTTCCTCTGCTGCTGCCGGTGTTTCCTCCTGGCCACCACTGTCGGTATCAGCGGCGGCAGTGCGCGAAACGTTGCCGCCGGAAGAACCTGCCAGCCGCTGCGAACGTCGCCAGTTGTCTTCAAGCTTGATATCACCCCACACGCGGCGGAACTCCGATTGACCGATGCCCACCGACGCCGGGTTTCCGAAATACCAGTCGCCCGACACGGCGTTTGGCCCGTCGTTGCCAAAGGCGCTGTTCGTAGAGGTCGTGATTTCAACGCGGTTGCGCCGTTTCTTCTTATTACCGGCTGCGAGCTCGGCACGTCTTTGTTCCGCCGCTACGACCGAATCGACCATCGCACGCACGACGGCAGTATCAAGGCGTGACAGGCGAAGAAGACTATCCTGCCATTGCACTGTTTTCAGGTGACCAACAAACTCGTTCAGAATTTCCTGCCGGTTCTTAATCGCTGCGTAGTTCTCGTAGTCTTGCGGCAGTGCGGAAATTGCGCTGTCATAGTAAGCTTGTGATAATTCATAATTCTTGAGGGTATCATAATAAATCTCACCAAGCTTGAGATAAGCTTCCCCCTGAATACGCCTGTTATTGCCGCTACGCACCGACCGATTGAGAAAATGAATAGCGTTTTTCAATTCATGCTGCTTGAGTTCAAAGACACCCATCTCATAAAAGATCTTGTCTTGAAACTCTTTGTTTTTGGAATCCTTCAAGAGTTTTCTGAACGACTTGCGCGCGGCGTTCACATCGCGGTTGCGCGAGATTTCTGTCACCTGCGCCATGTAGAGCCGCGCGTAAAAGTCGACTTCATATTCGGGGTTGGTGCCAAGACATTTCTTGTAGTAGTTGTACGCTTCCGACTCAAACGCGAGTTCCTGATACACCTGCCCAATGATGAAGTAGATTCTTCCGCGTCGGTCTTTCTTCCGAAGCAAATCGTCGGCCGCCGTCAGACTTCTGACCATGTTATCGTGGTCATCGCGCATTTGATAATAATAGGCCTTCTCCAGCAGGAACTTCTTTCTGTTCGTCTTGTTGAGCCGGGCCTTTTCAAGAAAATCGATGGCCGCCTGGGCGTTGTTCATTTCCTTGTGCTCAACGTACGTGCGTATCAGGTTGATAATGGCGAGGTGTTTCGCATTCCTGTCATCCGAATGCGTATTGACATACTTGAACGTCTGAATGGCGTTGCCCCAGTCAAGACTGTACATCCGGGCTTTGCCGACGAGGATGTAGGCGTCGTCGACCCACTTGCTGTTGGGATGTCGTTGGATGGCGATGCTGGCCATTTTTACGGCTTCCTGAATCTCCTTGTCGTATCCCTTTGCGAGGGCCGAATCGAAGGATGGAAACAAGCGAAGGATGCGGTTGTAATCATCGACGTGACTTGTCAGGATGATGTCCTCAACTTTCTTGATCTCTTCGTTCGCGTAGTAGTAGCCGTTAAAATGGGCGGCGGTATTGTGAAAGGCTTTGCTCGTCCACGTATTTCGCTCCGCGGAACAGGCAGCCAGGACCAGGGACAGGAGAAGAAGCGTGGATCGCAGAAGATTCTTCAAGAGTGACAAATTAATTACCTAAGAACGCAAAATTCCCAAATTCCATATTATAATCAGGCAGAATCTCTACTTTTGTGTAAAACAACATCCGTTTGAAAGCAAAGAAGACGTTATCCAGCGCGCTGACTACCCGCTATCAGCTGATCATCCGCAACGAAGAAAATTTTGCTGAAAAGACCAGCCTGGGGTTCACGTATTCAAAGCTAATTCTTTTTTCCTTCCTTTTGTTCATCGTGGTTTTTGCGATGTCATTGTTTCTTGTTGAGACGGTGCTTGAAAAATGGTTCGATCCGAAATACGAACAAATGGTCTTGAACCAGCAGTTGTACGGACTGGCGCTCAAGGTTGATTCGCTGGCCATCGAAGTGGATCGGAAAGATCGGTTTATCGCCAACTTTCAACGCGTGCTAAGCGGTGATACTAGCAATTACAACGACCCTGCAGAGCTGCTGCGCAACGAGTCGCGGCCGCTGACGCGAACGTCGGACCTGCAACTGGAGGCGACTGATTCCGTGTTCAGAAAAACCTTTGAGAAGTCGGACCTGTCATTGATTACACTGGCGAATTCCAAGCGGCAGGAGTTGCATGAAGCATTCTTCTTCTCCCCGATCAGTGGCTTCATTTCCGATCGCTACAACGTCAAGAAGGGGCACTACGGGGTCGACGTGGTCACGAAGACGAATGAACCCGTGAAGTGCATCGCCGACGGGACCGTATTGTTTTCGTCATGGACGCAGGATGCCGGGTACGTGATGATGATTCAACACGGGGGTAACCTGATTTCGGTCTATAAGCATAATGCCGAACTTTATAAAAAAGTTGGTACATTTGTCAACGCGGGAGAAATCATCGCGCTTGTAGGCAACAGCGGAGAGCTGACGAATGGCCCTCACCTTCATTTTGAATTATGGTACAACGGGAACTCGCTGAACCCGGAAGAATTTGTCACTTTTTAAACTAAAACTTTATGTTCACCTCCAAAGAAGAAAAACGCGTAGCCGAAGAGATCAGCAACTCCAGCAACACCATCGGCAAAGGCACCTTTCTGGAAGGCAACGTGGAAACGTACGGCAATATCAGGATTGAGGGCAAGGTCAACGGCAATGTGAAGTCGAAGTCTAAGGTTGCACTGGGTCCATCCTCTTTCGTTCAGGGTAACGTGACTGCACAAAATGCGGATCTTGAAGGGGAAGTGAAGGGACGCATTGAAGTGACGGAACTTCTGGTGTTGAAAGCTACGGCGATCATTCATGGAGACGTCGTCACCGGTAAACTCGTGGTGGAGCCGGGTGCCGTTTTCAATGGTACCTGCAAGATGGGCGCGGCCGGGAAGGAGATCAAAATTGCTGAGAATGGCGCTCAAACCCGCACACTTGCCAACCAGGAAGCCTCCTCGGTCTAACCATTACCTGCGGTACAGCGGCCTCGCGTTACAGCTGCTGCTCACGATTGGGATCTGCGGTTGGGTGGGATACCTGATCGACGAACGCGTCGGAAACAAGTACCCCGTGTACATGTTGCTGCTCGGATTTTTGGGCTTTTTTGGTATGATGTACAAAATATACCGATCTGTAAACCGCAAATCGGATTGATTCTTTTCTTTGTCTTTGCCGCCGTCTTCGCACTGACCTTTCCGCCTCTTGCGCAGTTCGCTGCAGCACGGGAATGGATCCCGGAGGTGCCCACTTTCCTATATGAAACTACGTGGCTGGTCGCCATTATTACCGGTATCCTGTTTGTGTACTTGTACCGATCAAAACGGGGCGCCTGGTTCGTGCTGCTATATTTGCTTTCAATGGTGTCCAAGATCGTTGCCTACCTTGTTTACAACACGATCGTTGTGCTGGATGCGCCCAGGCATGCCACTGCCAATGTGTTGTATTTCCTAATCGTATACCTTGTATTTACGGTGCTGGAAATAGCCCTTCTTTACAGAAAAATTTCCCCTTCGACGCGGCCGTGATGACGGCCAAAATTTCAGCAAAAGATTTTTTTGTGGGTGTTTAATTAATACCTTTGCGCTCGGATTTTAAAAACCTTGTAAAAAGCCGAAATGAGTGCCTTTTTGAATAGATTCAGCCGCTTTTTTGTTGTTTGGGTGCTGGCTTTTGGAGTGGTTTTCAACGCGTCCGCTCAGCATGGTCCCGACGAGGAAACGGAGGAAAAACTCGACGTCAGCCACCTGATCATCAACCACGTTCTGGACGCTCATTCGTGGCATTTTGCTGACGGCCTTGTGCTGCATTTGCCCATCATTGTTTACTCTGCCGAAAAAGGCCTTGACATATTCTCTTCTGCCAACTTTTATGGCGACCATCATGAACTTGTGCCATACAAAGGGTACAAGCTTGATCAGAACAATATTTACCTGGCCGATTCCGGCGAGAAGGTGCTCGACCTGTCTATCACAAAGAATGTAGCGATGCTCCTGATCAACGCCTTGTTGATGGTGATCGTTTTCACAAGCGTGGCCAGCGCGTACAAGCGGAATCGGGGAAGAGCGCCCAGCGGCCTTCAATCATTTTTCGAGCCGGTCATTCTCTTTGTCCGCGATGAAATCGCGAAACCGAACATCGGCGCACACTATGAGCGGTTTTTTCCTTACCTGCTGACCTTATTTTTCTTTATCCTGTTTGGGAACCTGCTCGGGCTGCTGCCGGGTGCCGGAAACCTGACGGGTAATATCGCCGTGACGTTGGTGTTGGCACTCTTCACGTTTATCGTGACCAACGTAAACGGCAACAAAGATTATTGGACACACATCTTCTGGACGCCGGGGCTCCCGTTCGTTATGCGCTTTATCCTCTTGCCAGTGGAGCTGATTGGTGTGTTTACCAAACCTATCTCGCTGTTGATTCGTCTCTTTGTGGCAATCACAGCCGGCCACATCGTTTTGTTGAGTTTGCTGGCGCTCACTTTTGTTTTCGCTAGCTACTGGGTGGGCCTCGGCTCAACCATGATCGTACTGTTCATCAGTCTGATCGAGATTCTCGTTGCCGCGATCCAGGCCTATGTGTTCACGCTGTTTTCAGCGCTCTACATCGGCATGGCGACTGCCAAGCACGAGCATCATTAATGGAATCTTGTTTAACTTAAAAATAAATAATCTATGTTTTTCGCACTTTTATTAGACATCAGCTATGCCATTATGGGTGCTGGTGTAGGTGCTGGTCTGGCTGCAATTGGCGCCGGTATCGGTATCGGACGCATTGGTGGTTCCGCGATGGAAGGGATGGCGCGTCAGCCTGAAGCTTCCGGCAAAATCCAGGGAGCGATGCTGATCATCGCGGCACTGATCGAGGTGATTGCCTTGTTTGCCTGCGTTATTTGTCTGCTGATTTCCTTCAGGGAAGCGTAAACAATTTTGGAAGAACCTGCCGACGGCGATGGGCCGCGGCAGGTTCTCTTACGTTAAACAAGATGCAATCTTTACACGCAAAAAAATATTCATAGACTATGCAACTTCTTACCCCCGGCGTAGGGCTTATCATCTGGCAGACCATCGTGTTTGTCCTGTTGTTTCTGGTGCTTGCCAAATTGGCGTGGAAGCCGATAGTGGCCTCGTTGAATGAGCGCGAAACGTCAATCCAGGATGCGCTTGACACCGCCGAGAAAGCAAGGCAGGAGATGTCGCAATTGAAAGCCGACAACGAGAAATTCCTGAACGAAGCACGTGAGGAGCGCGACCGTATTCTCCGCGAAGCGCGCGAAGTCTCTACCCGCCTCAGGGAAGAGGGACAAGCCGAAGCCCGGAAAGCTGCGGACAAGATCATTGACGATGCGCGCGCGGCAATCAACATCGAAAAGCAGGCGGCTTTGCAGGAGGTGAAAGCACAGGTAGCACAGTTCTCTCTCGAGATCGCCGAGAAGCTGATGAAGAAAAGCCTCGCTTCCGATAAGGCACAAAGAGAACTGGTCGATGCATACGTAAAAGATTTAAAGGTTAACTAAGGATGGTACATTCGAGGGCAGCTTCCCGGTACGTAAAATCACTACTCGATCTGGCAGTCGAAAGGAATGCGCTGGAAGAAGTGCATCGCGATATGCAGATGGTTTCGCGGGTAGCGTCGGAAAGCCGTGACTTTCAACTGCTGTTGCAGAGCCCGATCATCAAGCACGACAAGAAGCTGGCCATCCTCAAAGCGATATTCAAAGGCAAAGTGCACAGCCTGACCGCTGCCTTTTTTGAAATCATCACCCGCAAGAACCGGGAGCCCATCTTGCTTGATGTGGCCCGCGCGTTTCACAATGCCTACAACGCCTACAAAGGTATCGGAAAGGCGACGGTTACCACGGCCATTCCCATCGAGGCGGGGCTGCGCGCACAGTTTGATAAGCTGGCGCGGAACTACAGCGACCAGAAAAGCATTGAATTGATCGAGCGGGTTGATCCCGAGCTTATTGGTGGCTTTGTCCTGGAGGTGGGCGACCGGCAGGTGGATGCTTCCATCAAGAGCAAGATCAAGTCCCTACAAGTGAAATTTAGTCAGAATCCATTTACCAAAGAACTATAATATTCTATTCAGATGGCAGAGATCAGACCTGAAGAAATATCAGCGATTTTACGCGAACAACTCTCGGAAGCGCGCACGGATGCGGAGCTTGAAGAAGTAGGCACGGTGCTTACGGTAGGCGATGGCGTGGCCCGCATTTACGGGCTGACACAAGCGCAGGCTGGCGAGCTCATCGAGTTTGAAACCGGGTTGAAAGGCCTGGTGCTCAACCTTGAGGAAGATAACGTTGGTGCCGTGTTGCTCGGTGACTATCATGATATCCGCGAAGGCGCGACGGTAAAACGCACGGGCAAGATCGCCGCTGTGGAGGTAGGTGACGGCATGCTCGGTCGGGTGGTGGATACGCTCGGCCAGCCCGTAGACGGAAAAGGTCCGATCACAGGAGAACTTTATGAAATGCCACTCGAGCGCAAGGCACCAGGGGTCATCTATCGGCAGCCGGTAACCGAACCGTTGCAAACGGGTATCAAGGCGATCGACTCCATGATTCCTATCGGAAGAGGACAACGTGAGCTCATTATCGGTGACCGCCAGACCGGAAAGACGGCGGTGGCGATTGACACGATCATCAATCAAAAAGAATTTTACGAGCAAGGCAAGCCGGTACTGTGTATTTACGTAGCGGTTGGTCAAAAGAACTCTACCGTGGCCGGAGTGGCTGCCGCGCTTGAAAAGGCCGGCGCAATGCCTTACACGATCATTGTTGCCGCTTCTGCGTCGGACCCTGCACCCATGCAGTTCTTCGCACCTTTCACCGGCGCGGCCATCGGCGAATTCTTCAGGGATACCGGTCGTCCAGCACTGGTGATTTATGATGACCTCTCCAAGCAGGCGGTCGCTTATCGCGAAGTGTCGCTCCTGTTGAGAAGACCTCCGGGCCGCGAAGCTTATCCGGGCGATGTGTTTTATCTGCACTCACGCCTGCTTGAGCGCGCTGCAAAAATTATCAACAACGACGAGATTGCGCAGCGTATGAACGATCTTCCACCGTCGATCAAACACCTGGTCAAAGGAGGCGGTTCGCTGACGGCATTGCCTATCATTGAAACGCAGGCTGGCGACGTGTCGGCTTATATTCCAACCAACGTGATCTCGATCACAGACGGACAGATATTCCTTGAGACGAACCTGTTCAACTCGGGTATTCGCCCTGCCATTAACGTCGGTATTTCCGTATCGCGTGTAGGTGGGTCAGCTCAGATCAAGTCGATGAAAAAAGTTGCCGGAACGCTGAAGCTCGATCAGGCACAATTCCGCGAACTTGAAGCGTTTGCAAAATTCGGATCGGACCTCGATGCGGCCACCAAGCTGACCATCGAGCGCGGCCGCAGGAATACGGAGATTCTCAAACAAGACCAGTATGCACCCGTACCCGTCGAGGAGCAGGTGGCCATCATCACAGCCTCTACGCGTGGGTTCATGGATAAAGTGCCTGTGAACAAGGTAAAGGAATTCGAAAAAGAATTTATCGAACTGATGCGCGGAAGCCACCGCGATGTGCTGGATAACCTTCGTGCCGGCAAGTTTGAAGACGCCGATGTGGAAGTCATAAAGAAAGTGGCACACGATCTGGCTGCACGTTATTGATCAGGGCGCAGTTGAAAATGAAGGAAGGATCGACAAATACCGGTAAATCAGAATGCCAAGCTTAAAGGAAGTCAAGAACAGAATCACCTCGGTTGTCTCAACACAGCAGATCACCAAAGCCATGAAAATGGTGGCGGCTGCGAAGTTGCGAAAATCGCAGGAACGGATCCAGCAGATGCGCCCGTTTGCCCAAAAGCTGAATGCATTGCTGCAAAACCTTTCCGCCGCACAAGTCGATGCTGACAACGACAACTGGTATAGCGAACCGCGCGAAGAAAAAAAGATCCTTATCATTGCCGTCAGCTCCGATCGCGGACTGTGCGGTTCTTTCAATACAACGATTTTCAAAGGCGTCAACCGCCTCATCGAGGGAAAGTACGCGGAAGCCTTTGCACACGGGCACGTAACAGTGCTTCCTATCGGGAAAAAATCAGGCGATTACTTCGCCAAGCGCCGATGCCCGGTTGTCGGAGAGTTCACGCATTTATTTTCCGAGCTGTCGTTTGAAAATGTCGCGAGTGCGGCTGCCTACGTGATTGATGCCTACAAGCATGGCAAGTACGACAAGGTGGAACTCGTGTACAATGAATTCAAGAACGTGGCAACGCAGATTTTGCGCGTCGAGCAGTTCCTGCCCATCGTTTCCGGTGACGCCGCCGAAGCGAAGGCGCCTTCTGTTGACTACATCTATCAGCCCAATCAAGAGGATATTATTACGAGCCTGATACCGCAGTCACTGAAAATGCAGCTCTACAAGGCTGTTCTGGATTCGAATGCTGCGGAAAATGGGGCACGGATGACGGCCATGGATAAGGCTACTGAAAACGCGGGCGAACTACTCAAGCAGCTAAGGCTCACGTACAACAGAACCCGCCAGGCGGCGATCACAAAGGAGATCCTCGAAATTGTCGGCGGTGCCGAAGCATTAAAATCGTCATAGACGTCCGAAAACTCATAACTTTAAAGTCTCCGCAGGAGACTTTTTTTATTTATGCGCTTTCTGTTCCGGTTTTACCAGTATATCAACATCCTGAGCCTGGACGTGGTCGCAGGGGCGGTAATCGGCGCCCTCTTCTTTGCGCGTCTTTTTTGTGTCCAGGCAAATTCCGCCGCGTTAATCGCACTCGGACTTACGGTATGGATAGTCTATACTGTCGATCATTTGCGCGATGCCATTCTGATTCCCCGTGTCGCATCAACCGACCGACACCGGTTTCACCAAACGCATTTTCGCACAATCGTCGGCGCACTCATTCTTGTGATGACAGCGGATGCGCTGATGCTCTGGTTTCTGCCACACAAGCTGCTGGTGGCCGGGATGGCCCTTGCGCTGCCGGTGGCTGTCTACCTTGTATTGCAACGCTATCTCAAATTTCTCAAAGAGTTCTTTGTTGCCTGTCTTTACACCGCAGGTATCCTGTTGCCCTCGCTGGCGATCCAATCGCATGAATGGCTTCCGCTCCACTATGTGGTGGTCGGAAAATATTTTATCACCGCCTGGATGAACCTGCTCCTGTTTTCACTGATCGATTACGATGATGACCGCGGCCAGCAACAACATTCGTTTGTCACCTGGTTCGGGCCCGCTTCGACCCGTTACACGATTGTGTTTCTGGGACTGCTCAATATTCTGGGAGGCCTCTGGTTGTGGAGCCGCTATCCCCATGCGGCGGTTATTCTTATTGTGATGAATGCGATGCTCCTGGCTATACTTTTTCTTCAGCGATACCTGGTGCGCAACAATTATTACAGGATCACAGGTGATGGTGTCTTTTTTGTCCCGTTGTTCTATTTGCTATGAACACTCGCCTGAATGCTTTCAATCGCGTTGCCGGCTTCTACGACCTTTTCAAAGGGGTTGTCTTTGGCAGAGCGATTTATCAAAGCAAGACGCACTACATCAGGTCGGCAGATATCGGCCCCAACATCCTGATTATTGGGGGTGGGTCCGGAGAGACGTTGCCCCTGATCCTTGAGCGGCATCCGGGTGCACAGATCTGGTTTTTGGACGCCTCATCCGAGATGCTGCGACGCGCCCGTCTCCGGACGATGGATATCAGCCACGATAATATTCGGTTTGTCCACGCCACTACGGAAGCGTGGGTCCCTGAAAGTGTTGTTTTTGATACGGTCATCACTGATTTCTTTTTTGACCTTTTTTCCGACGAATCGGTAGCCAGGATGGCACGCTCCATTAGCGGTCAACTCAAACCTGGAGGGCTCTGGCTTGCCGCTGACTTTGTGGATACCGGAAAGACCTGGCAGAAGATAATGCTCTGGTCGATGTACCGGTTTTTCCGGATGGCTTGCGGGATTGAAGCCAGACGGCTTCCTACGTGGCCATCCCGGATCGCCTCTGCGGGAATGGAATTGATCTCCTCATCGGCGTTTTATGGTGGGTTTATCAGGAGCACTGTTTACCGCCGGCGCTCGCCGTGAGTAAGTGTACCTTTTTTCGGCTGTACAGATTCGTCTTACATTGCTTTGTTCCGCCAACAAATTAACTTGCACAGTGGAGTGTTCCAGCCGACCATTCCTTAGGTGTAAACTCCGTAAAGCGCATGCAACAGTCGCAAGTCGATGACAATTCATGGGAACAGGCCTCCATGCAGTACGAAGCATTGCTTGAGAAACTGCCTATCGGTGTGGTGATTCATCACAAGGGAATCATCGGATATGCTAATAGCCACGCGCATCAGATCATCGGTGCCATGCCAGGTACATTGATCGGATTGAATGCGCTCGACTATGTTCCCCGTGAAGGGATTCCGGCCATCGAAGCGCGCATCCGTCAGGTGGCCGCAGGTGATCCTGTCCCGATGGTGGAGGAAAAATTCATCCGTGTCGACGGGATGGAAATCGACGTTGAGACAATGGCATTCCCGCTTTATTACAAAGGGCAGGGAGCCGTTCAGGTTATTTTCCGTGACATCACCGAGAAGAAGCGGGCGGAAGCACAGATCAGGAAACACCAGACGATGTTTTCGCAGCTTTTCCAGAACGTGCCAATCGCAGTCGTTCTGCTTGACGAAAAGGGCAAGGTAGCGAACGTGAATCCTGGCTTCGAGCAAATGTTTGGATACAAAGAAGCGGACTTGAAGAGCCGGAACCTCAACGACTACATTGTACCTGAAAGTCTGCTTAACGAGGGGATCGACCTCAACAACCTGATTGTTTCACACAAAGTGGTCAATATTGAATCGACGAGAAAACACCGCTCCGGAAGGATCATTAACGTGATGTTGTATGGCGTGCCGGTGATTCAGGATCATCAGGTCATCGGCATTTATGGCGTCT
Source organism: uncultured Roseivirgaceae bacterium (assembly GCA_964393795.1). Classification (GTDB taxonomy): domain Bacteria; phylum Bacteroidota; class Bacteroidia; order Cytophagales; family Cyclobacteriaceae; genus Chryseosolibacter. Next base: position 9,294 of record CAYMWA010000033.1, on the reverse strand, counting down.
ACGTCGACATCACCCACCGCAAGAAGGTCGAGGAAGAACTCAAGGTGCGCAATGCCGAACTTGACCATTTTGTCTATAAAGTTTCACACGATTTGCGCGCACCGCTTTCGTCGGTTCTGGGATTGGTCAACTTGTCCAAAGTTAAGGGCAACGATGACAATCCGCTGGAGTATATGGATTTGATTGGGGAAAAGATCGCCGCCCTCGACAATTTCATCGGCGACGTATTAAGTCACTCCAAGAACCTGAAGATGGAAGTCGACCTCGCGCGCGTGGATTTCGGCGGCATCATTGAACAAACTTTTGTTGACCTGGGTTATCTTGCCGGCGCACGTCAGATCAAGCGCTCGATCAACATCGAGGGGGTCGACTTTTACAGTGACCGCTGGCGCGTGAGCGAGATCCTTCGCAACCTGATCTCTAATGCGATCAAATATCGACGCGCCGATGTAGATGGCGAAATCACCATTGACATCCAGGTGGATCATTTGCGAGCACACATTGCGTTTAGCGACAACGGTATCGGCATCAAAGAAGCGAATCTGCAGCGCATTTTCGACATGTTCTACCGCGCCTCCGATCAGGGAGAAGGATCAGGCATCGGTCTCTACATTGTGAAGAATGCGGTCGAAAAACTGGGCGGTCACATTAAGGTAGCGAGTAGCCCCGGCACCGGCACGCGCTTTGACATTTTTTTGCCCAACCACGTGAACAGTCGTTTGAAGACTTCTGTAAATGGATGAGAACGGATGAAAATTATTGAAGTAAGCAACCCAGGCCATGCTAAAGCGTTTTTGTCACTTCCAGTGCGGCTTTACAAAGATTGTCCTCAATGGATACGTCCCCTGGATGAGGACATTGAAAGCGTCTTTGATCCTCGAAAAAACAAAACGTTCCGCCACGGCGAATGTACGCGCTGGATTTTGGTAGGGGATGACGGAGCGGTCGTTGGACGCGTGGCGGCCTTTGTGAACCAGAAGACCGTTAACAAAGGCAACGACCAGCCTACTGGTGGCATGGGTTTCTTCGAGTGCATCAACGACCGCGATGCGGCTTTCATGCTCTTCGAGCAATGCCGCCAATGGCTGCAAGCCCGCGGCATGGAAGCGATGGACGGCCCGATTAATTTCGGCAACCGCGACCGGTGGTGGGGGCTGCTCATAGAAGGCTATCAGCACGAGCCGAACTATCAGTGCAATTATAACTTCCCTTACTACAAAGATTTTTTTGAGGCCTACGGATTCCAGGTCTATTTTTATCAGCTTACTTTTGCCCGACCGATAAGCAGGCCGATATCGAAGCGGTTACATGAGAAGGCGACGCTTACGGCCAGCAACAAGGATTATGAATTCAGGTATATCCGGAAAGACGAAATTCCAAAGTTGCCGGAGTACATCATGAAGGTGTACAACAAAGCCTGGGCGAACCGGAGAGACATTCCCGAACTTACTCCCGCACAGGCGAAATCCATTGTGAAACAGATGAAGCCCATCATGGATATTCACCTGCTGTACTTCGGGTTCTATAAAGGGGAGCCGGTCGCATTCTTTCTGTCACTGCCCGAGATCAATCAGATACTTAAACATGTGAATGGCAAGTTGGATTGGATTGGAAAACTGAAGTTCCTCTGGCATACCTGGCGCCGCACGAACCGCAAGGCGTTCGGAGTTTTGTTCGGCGTAGTGCCCGAACACCAGGGTAAGGGACTCGACGGTGCCATGGTGCTCAATTCAAGTCAAATACTGCAGTATGAGTACCGGCGCTACGAACAATACGAAATGAACTGGATCGGTGACTTTAACCCAAAAATGATTAATGTGGTTGAGCAGGTGGGGGCGGATGTCAGCAAACGCCATGCAACATACCGGAAGCTGTTCGACGAAAGTAAGCCCTTCAAGCGGGCGGCGATCGTTCATTAAGTTTTCGTCGACGGGATTTTCTGTAGTGTTATTATTGTTGTCTTCAAAACCGATATCATGGATAAAAAGACTGGCGTTCTGCTGATCAACCTCGGCACGCCCCAAAGCCCATCGGTCAAAGATGTGCGCACATATCTTACTCAGTTCCTCAACGACCCCAGGGTAATTGACATACCGTGGTTGTCGCGCAAGGTTCTTGTCAACCTTTTCATTGTGCCTTTCCGCGCGCCCAAATCCGCACAGATATACCGGAAGCTATGGACTGATGAGGGGTCACCCTTGCTTCTCCACAGCATCGCCGCACAATCGCGCTTGCAGGCGGTGTTGGGCGATGCATATGGCGTCCACCTCGCTATGCGCTACAAGTATCCGTCCATTCCTGATGTACTTGAAGAGATGCGCCGGATGCGATACGATGAGATTATTGTTCTGCCCATGTTTCCGCAATACGCCTCTTCGTCGACGGGATCCGCGCTCGACGAAGTGATGCGCATCGTTCGCAAGTGGTGGGTTATTCCCGAAGTCAAGGTCATCAGCCAGTATTTTGATCATCCGACGTTCATCGACGCGGTCGTAGAAAGGGGCAGGCAATATACGCTTGCCGACTACGATCACGTTCTTTTTTCCTACCACGGCTTGCCTGAGCGACAAGTAGACAAGGTACACGAAACAGGTACTTGCGCTGATCACAACTGTGTCAATGAAATCAATGCGTCGAACCGGTATTGCTATACGGCTACCTGTTATGCAACGACAAGGCTGATCGCTGAACGCCTGGGCATTGACAAAAGCAACTACACGGTTTGTTTTCAATCGCGTCTTAATGAGAAGTGGCTGAAGCCCTTCTCCGATGTGGTCGTTGAAGAATGCGCGAAGAAGGGTATGAAGAAAATTCTCGTGTTCTCACCGGCGTTCACCGCGGATTGTCTTGAAACAACCATTGAGATAGGCGATGAGTATCAGGAACTGTTCGTGCGCCATGGCGGCGAAAAGGTTCAGCTTGTCGAAAGCCTCAATGACCATCCGACCTGGATTGCGTGCCTGAAGGAACTCGTGTTGAGCCGCGCCACCCGACCGGTGCAAGTAAGTCATTAACCTTCTTTCAAGCGACGCTATTTCTTTACGGCTCTGCCTTCGAGCAGTGCGTGAACCGCGTCGACGGCAAGTTTTTGCCGTTGCGCCCGCGGCCCGTGAATATGGACGAAGGGAACGGACTGCTGCTTCATTTCTCGCAAGTAGAGCTTGAACAGTGTGTCGCGCTGATCGGGATGTTCCCGCTGGGGGTCGGCTATCCAGGGGATGTCGATGTCGGTCAGGAGATAGAGGTCATACGGTCTGGTTGCGATGGTGTCAAGTATCCAGGGATCACAGTGTCCGTATTTGAAGAGACTCCAGATCTTGATGACATAAAGATCCGTGTCGCAGATGAGCACCCGGTTGGCACGGTCGATCAGCGCATCTTCGCTGGCGAGTTGTCCTCTGGCAATGGCCAGCAAATCGTCTTCCCGGTAAGGACGCCCGAGTGTTTCAATGTACGCCCGCGCGTATTCTTCCACCCAGAGGGTGTTGAATTGCTGCGCCAGGTATGCTGACAATTCCGATTTTCCGGTGCATTCCGGCCCTACAATGACAACCTTCCGGGTTCTTTCTGTTTTCTCCAATTCACGCTTGGTTAGACCCGGGCTACACCAGCCGGGCGATGATTTCCTGGTACAATATCCATATCCCCGTGATGAGAATGAACCAGCCAAACCATTTTTTCAACAGGGGTGCCGCGATTTTCCGCTGCAGCTTGTGACCGATGAAGATCCCGATGACAGCAAGTGCCGTGAGCGTCAGCAGCAGGTTCCATTCCATTTCGAAGTTCAGCAGGTCACCGGCGAAACCCAGCAACGCATTGATGGCAATGATGAACAGGGAGGTGCCCACCGCGGTCCTGAAGGGCAGTCCTGTGAGCCAGACCAGCGCCGGGATGATCAGGAAACCGCCGCCTGCGCCTACCAGTCCCGTAAGGAAACCGATCAGGACTCCCTCAACGATCAACAGGCCGAGGCGCCATTCACCGTCGTCTTTCCGAATCTCCTGCCTTCCGCGAATCATTGACAGCGAAGCGACAATCATCAGGAAAGCAAAGACGCCAAGGATCAGCACGCGCTTTGACAACACAAAGCCTCCCGCCTCGAAGATGACAGCGGGGATAGCGGGAACGATCCATTTGCGGGTAGCGAAGATGGAGATGATCGAGGGAACGCCGAACATGATCCCCGTGCGGAAGTTGACGAGATGATCCTTGTATTTGGGAATGGCGCCGATAAGGCTGGTCACTCCGACAATGAAAAGCGAATAGGCCGAGGCCCTCACGGCATCAACATGGAAGAGGTAAACCAGGATGGGTATTGCCAGGATGGAGCCACCGCCACCGAGGAGACCCAGGATGATTCCTATAAAAATGGAGGCGAGGTATCCGAGGATTTCCATGTTGTGTCATGCCATGCCGACGCTCATAGCCGTTTGTATTCCACGATGAAAGCGTCCGGAAATTTTTTCTGTAACTCCGACCTGAACTCCTGGGCCTTGATGCGTGACGGAAATTTGCCAAGGATCAAGCCGTAGTACTTGATGCCGTTGATTACCTTGACCTGTACGGTTACTTCCTTTTTGTAGGAGTTTTTCAGATTGTCCGAAAGGCGCATCAGGTTAACAAGTTCCTGGTAGGTCCCGATCTGGACGCCGAAGCCTTTGGGATTTACCCGCGAAATTTCGAACTGATAGAATTCATTTTCATCAACGGCTACCCGGTCGATCGTCCCAACGGGGTCGCTGGTCTTCCCGTCACCGGCGTCAACGACTTCAAGCCTGACATCGGCCAACCCCTGATTGATGAAACCGAGCTTCTCCGCCGCGGCCCGCGAGAGGTCAATGATGCGATTCTCTACATATGGACCACGGTCGTTAATCACGACTTCTACGGACGCACCGTTTGCGATGTTAACGACGCGCACCTTCGTACCAAAGGGCAGCGTCTTATGAGCAGCGGTGAGCTTGTTGTGCCGGTATTTTTCGCCGCTTGCCGTAGGGGTGCCCTCAAATTTGTCGGCGTAGAAGGAAGCCTTTCCCGTCTGCACCTGGCCATGTCCGGCCACGAAAGACAGGCAGAAGATGATCGCAAAAACTGACCTTAACATAGTGGAGGTTTAAGCAACAAAAATAAAGTTACTTGCCGAAAGGACCGAATTATTGTCAGGGTTTGAAAGGGCGGTTGGTGCTTGGCTGTTGGCTATTGGCCCCAATCCGTTTCATTCCGCCAACTCACGACTCACGACTCACGCCTCACAATTCACGCCTCACGCCTCACGATTCACGATTCACGCCTCACGATTCACGATACGTCCGTAGCAATTTACCGAAATTAATACTACCTTTGCCCGGCAAATAAATGATCGTAAATTATTTGCTATGCCCATCGACAGGAATAAATTTCTCTACGAGGCGCTCACCTATGACGATGTTCTCCTTGTTCCAGCCTACTCGGAAGTACTCCCACGCGAAGCCGACACCAGTACAAAACTCACCCGCAACATCCGCCTGAACATACCGATTGTTTCAGCTGCCATGGACACTGTAACAGAGGCAGAACTTGCCATCAGTGTCGCACTTGAAGGCGGGTTGGGATTCATTCACAAGAACATGAAGGCCGAACAACAGGCCGAAAACGTTCGCAAAGTCAAGCGCTCGCAAAGCGGGTTGATCCTTGACCCCATCACCCTCTCCATTGATTCGACGGTTCAACAAGCCGAAAACATCATGCGGGAATTAAGGATCGGCGGTATTCCGATCGTCGACAGCGATGGGAAGCTCGTGGGCATCATTACCAACCGCGACTTGCGGTTCCAAAAAGACATGCACGTGCCAGTCGAGCAGATCATGACCCGTGAAAACCTCGTCACTGCTCCGGAAGGCTGTACGCTTGACCAGGCGGAGGAGATCCTGAAGAAGTTCAGAATCGAGAAGCTACCGATCGTCAACAAGAGCGGCAAGCTGACCGGTCTGATCACTTACAAAGACATTCAAAAGAAAAGAAACAAACCCCATGCATGTCAGGATGAGTTCGGTCGCTTGCGTGTAGGGGCAGCCGTTGGTGTGACGCCGGATATCCTGGAGCGCATCGAAGCGCTGAAAGTGGCCGGCGTGGACGTCATCAGCATCGACACGGCACATGGCCATTCACGGGGCGTTATCGAAGCAGCCGCACAGGTGAAGAAGAAATATCCGGAGCTGGACCTGATCGTTGGCAATGTAGCGACGGGAGATGGAGCGAAGGCGCTGGCGAAGGCGGGCGCCGACGCGGTGAAGGTAGGCGTTGGCCCTGGCAGCATCTGTACTACCCGCGTCGTAGCAGGCGTTGGGCTTCCGCAATTGTCGGCTGTTTATGAAGCGGCGATGGCACTCAAAGACACGGACGTTCCGGTGATTGCTGATGGCGGTATCCGGTTTTCGGGCGATATCGTAAAGGCCATTGCCGCAGGCGCCGATAGTATTATGATCGGTTCGCTTTTCGCGGGAACGGAGGAAGCGCCAGGCGAGATGATCATCTATGAGGGACGAAAATTCAAATCTTACCGGGGCATGGGCTCGATCGAAGCGATGGAAGATGGATCGAAAGACCGGTACTTTCAGGATGTGGAAGACGACGTGAAAAAGCTTGTTCCGGAAGGAATATCCGGTCGCGTGCCGTTCAAAGGGCTGGTGTCTGAGGTGTTGTATCAGCTGGTCGGCGGTTTGCGCGCGGGGATGGGCTACTGTGGTGCGGCAAACATCGCAAAGCTGAAGGAGGCTCGGTTCGTCCAGATCACTTCAGCGGGATTCACCGAAAATCATCCGCACGACGTAACGATCACGCGCGAGGCGCCAAACTACAGCCGTAAATGACCGTTCAAACGTAGCAGAGAGGCCCGCAACGGCATCTCCGGATGCTGATTTATTCCTATTATTGCAAAGCCAATCTGAATGATTGGCTTATTTTTTCATAACCCCCGGGGAAGTTCATTTGCATGCGCACAAAGGCCATTATCAGGTTACTGTTTATACTTGGCGTTATCGCCTGGCTGGCGCTCGTATTGACCGATATCCCCATCGTATTCAGCGCCAACAATAATTTGAAATCAGGTATTCCCGACTGGGTGCCCGATGTCATCCTCAACCTGTTTATTGTCTCGCTGTTTTACTACTACAGGCTTCGGTATGAGCGCGACGACGGCCTGAACTTTGTCGACCTGTTGTGGCGGGTCTTCGCCACGGGCCTTGTGGCCACTGTCGTGTCACTTTTCCTCAAGCTGGTTGAAATCCTGCTCGGCGCTACACGCCTGACCTCGGATGTGGTTTTTGTCGACCTGATGTACCTGATCAATCTCGGGCTGATGGTCGGCTTTCTCATCATGGCCTTTACGGCATGGAAGCGACTTATACTCTACCAAAAATCAAAATGGCTGCTCCGGCTGTGGAGCTTCTTTGAATGGACGCTGCTGCTGTCACTGCTCTACAATTCGTTCGACTTCCCATTCGTCGAAGGCATTTACTGGTCGATGCTCACGTTCTTCGTGATCATTGGAGTGGTGCTCTCCGCCAACATGAAGTGGGTGGCATACCTGAATTTCCGCCAGAAGTGGACCAGCCTGCTGCTGTTGTTGCTCACGGTGTTTTACCTGATGTACATGTTCTTTACGACCAGTTCGATCGTGGAGGTGCTCTCAGGCATGACGACCGGGTTTACCAACTACCGCTTCCACGTATTCATCCTTTCCCTGATGACATTCGTGACGGTGTATAGCATTTTCTCTTTTTTGGTGATCCTGTTTAATCTTCCGACAACGTCGGTCTTTGAACAGAAACTTGAGGAAGTAGTCAATTTCCAACGTATCAGCCAGTCGATTCAGACGGAGCAGAACGTAGACAGTGTCTATAATATTTTGTTGGAAACATCAGTCAGTACCGTCTTTGCCGATGCGGCATGGCTTGAAGTACGGACCGACGGTGCCACGCCGAGGCTCTTTACCTACAAGATTTCGGAAGCAGAATCGAAAGAAATCATTAACCACCTGGCAGCAAAGAATGTGAAGGGGGTGATAGAGCAGAACAGTGACAAGACAAGAAACCTTTCCAAGTACCTGGCGACGATGAAAGGATCGCGCTTTCGTTCCATTCTGGCGTTTCCTGTCCTGGTGAGGGAAGAAAACATTGGCATGCTTGCATTGTTGAAGGAACTGCCGGATGGTTTTAACCGCGAGATGTCACGCATCGTCGCTACATTCGCCAACCAGGCCGGTATCTCCATTGAAAACTTCCGTCTGATGGAGGAAGCGCTGCAGAACGAGCGCTACAAAGAAGAATTGAAGATTGCCAAGACGGTACAAAAAAGCCTGTTGCCGGAAGTGCTGGAGAAAGACGATGAATTCGACATTGCCGCTTTTTCCGAGTCAGCCGATGAAGTGGGGGGCGACTACTACGATACGTTGCGAACAAATGACCATCAGGTTGCGCTTATTGTCGCGGATGTGTCAGGAAAGGGAACTACCGCAGCGTTTCATATGTCGCAGATGAAGGGCATCTTTCATAGTCTTGCGCAAGACTGCATACAGCCGGATCAGTTTATGATCAAAGCAAACCAGGCGCTGGTGTATTGCCTTGAACGGGGATCGTTCATTTCGGCAACTTTCTTCATCGTCGACACGAACAACAAGAAAGTACACTATGCGCGCGCCGGACATTGCCCGCTGCTGTACTACAGGGCATCAGCTGACCAGATGGAGTATTTCAAAGACAAAGGAATCGCCCTCGGCATGGTGAAGAACCGAAGCTACAGCAACTTTATTGAAGCAAACGAGTTTCAGTATGCGCCGGGCGACATTATGGTATTGTACACCGACGGTATTACGGAAGCAAAAAACCCCAAAGGCGAGGAATTCGGATATAAACGACTCTCGGAGATCATCATGGAAGTGAAGACAGAAACGCCAAAACAAATTCAGGAGCATTTGATCAAGCGGCTGTATGAATTCTCCGGAAGTCCGAACATCAACGATGACTATACGACAATGATCGTAAAGTTCAACGGAGCAGCATAAAGGCCGAAAATGGTACCGAAAATCCAAACTTTAGGAAAATATAAACGTTAATAACATGATCCACATTAAGAGACTTCAGGAAGATGGAGTAGATATAATCGCCCTTGTCGGGGAAATTGACGCCAGTTCTTCCATTGAGCTTGATTTGGCTATCGCCAAAAGTGTGGGAGAAGGATTCAAGAAGATCCTGGTCGATTGCAATTCGCTCGAATATATCTCCTCTGCTGGCCTGGGTGTTTTCATGTCATACATTG
>CAYMWA010000032.1:16148-28060 GCA_964393795.1 uncultured Roseivirgaceae bacterium | reverse complement strand
GAAAATGGAGGCCGAATACGATGAGAATCTGGTCATTAACAAGTATCTTCGCGCCCTTGAAGCATTGAAAAAAGCTTCCTAAAAAGTAAAATACCTTCATGGAGTTAAAGGAAACCGGATTTTCGGGCCTCGTTGAACTCTTGCCAAAAATCTATCCCGACGACCGGGGATGGTTTTACGAGTTCCACAAGGATAGCACCCTGAAAGCCCTCGGCATCGACGTACAATTTTTACAGGAGAACATTTCCTTTTCCAAAAAGAACGTGATCAGGGGACTACATTTTCAGCGCGCTCCCTACGCACAGGCAAAACTGGCTACCGTCATCAGCGGACGGGTGCTCGATGTGGTGGTCGACCTGCGAACCGGCTCCGCCACTTTTGGCAAAGTGTACACGTGTGAACTGGATTCCGTTTCGAAAAAAATGCTCCTCGTGCCCGAGGGGTTTGCACACGGTTTCGCAGCGTTGGAAGACTCCATTTTCTTTTACAAATGTTCGAACGTTTTTGACAAGCCAAGCGAATCCGGTATCCTCTGGAACGATCCACAATTAAACATCCAATGGCCGGTGGCCAACCCAATCGTTTCCGACAAGGACAAGCTTCTGCCTACTTTCGAAGAATTACTTAGAAATTCAGTAATTTCACGAAACTGATTTTACCTGACCTTGAGTTTGAGACACATACCCTTTATGCTTTTGGCGGGGTTTTTTCTGGCATCGTGCGGAAGTTATAGACAAAACATCCTTTTCGAGGTAGCACCGGACCAGGTTGCGCAAGAAGTCCGGGAAGCCGAAGCCCATTACCGGATTCAGCCCGACGACTTGTTGACCCTGGAAGTCTACACCAACGACGGCGAAACACTGATTGATCCCAATCGCGAATCTTTCGGCAAGAATGGCCCTCCGACCGCGGATTTACATCCCGTCGAATACCTGGTAGACAGCCATGGCGTCGTGAAATTCCCTATGATCGGAGCGATCAACATCGGCACACTGACGCTGGGAGAGGCGGAGCGCCGCCTGAGTGAAGCATACGAGCACTATTACGAGGGCGCGTACGTCGTGTTGCGGTTTACCAACAAGCGCGCCATCGTCCTCGGCGCGCCTGGCGGCCGCATTATTCCACTTCGGAACGAGAATATGCGCCTCGCGGAAGTGCTTGCATTGGCCGAAGGTATCACCCGCGACGCACGTGCCACCAACATCCGGTTGATCAGGGGCGACAAAGTATTCGTTTCAGATTTCAGCACTTTTGACGGCTATCTCAAGGGTAACTACGTCGTGAAACCCGGAGATATCATATACATCGAACCGGTGCGCAGGCCCTTTATTGAAGCGTTGCGCGATTATTCACCGATTATTACGTTTGTGTCGAGCGTGGCTACGCTGATCTTCATCATTTCACAGGTCAATCCGTGATGCACGACCCCGCGAACATAACGCCTTTTTCTGCGGACGCCGACCGCATTGACTTTCACAAGCTGCGGCTCGTGATCAGAAAGAACTGGTATTGGATTGCCCTGATCCTCATCATCGTCAATGCCGCGGCCGGACTTTACATCCGATACACGAAAAACATCTACGAATCGGAATCGTTGCTCAAACTCGACATCAAGCAGGATGCCAGCGACCTCGGCATCACCAGCATGGTGGAAGATAAGAACCTCAACCTCCTGTCGGGCGAAATCGAAATCATCCAGTCAAAACTGTTCCTCAACCGCGTTCTCGACGAGACGAACTTTGAAGCGAGCTTCTTTAGCGTGGGCCACGTGCTGAATGAAGAGTTGTACCGAAATGCGCCTGCGAACATCGTTTACTTCAGCAAGAACCACTCGCTCTACGACACTCGCGTAACCTTCCGGGAAATTTCCATGCGGCAATTTGAATTATCCATAGAGGGCGGCGAAAAAGTAACAGGCGACTACAACCAGGTCACCTCCATCGCAGGGCTTGACGTGATCCTGGCGCGCAACAATCATTTCAGGAAAGGTGACGAGATCGGCTATTTTTTTATTATCCGCAGTCGGGATGTCATGCTGAACGCCTTGTCAGAAAACCTTGTCGCAGAACCGTTGAACTTCAATGCCAATACGGTACGCATTTCCTTTCGGGATTATAATCCCCTCAAGGCCCAATACGTCCTCAACAAGATTGACACGATTTATTTGCAATACAGCAATGAACAAAAGAACCTCGCCAACAAGCAAAAGATCGATTGGGTGAATCGCGAACTGCAAAACATCGAAAAACGAATGGAGAACTTTGAAGACTATTTCGAAGACTTCACCCTGAAGAACAAGACACAGAACCTCGACGAAGACCTCAGGAAAACGATCGCCGCGATGAATCAGATCGATTCTCAACGGTACGAATACACGCGCAAGTTTCAGGCGCTTGACAAACTCATCGAAACGGTCGAAGACAATGAACCGGTGATTGCTATCGGACTGCGAGACGCGATACCAGAACGTATCACACAGCAACTTGATGCGCTGCAGGCACTCACACTTGAGCAGGAAAAGCTGCGGCTGTCGTACAAAGAGGTAACGTTCGCGTGGCGACAAAAGGAACAGGACATTGCCGCGCTACGCACAAAAACCAAACGGCAACTTGAGCAGCTGCGTGACCAATGGATGCAGGATCTGCAAAAACTGAATGAGCGCAAGGCTGCCCTGGAGAAAACGTTCGCCTCTCTGCCGGACAAGAGCACTGAATTTTCAAAGAACCAGCGCTTTTACAACCTGTATGAAGAGTTCTACCTGACCCTGATGCAATCAAAGTCGGGTTTCGAAATTGCACAGGCCGGCAGTACACCTGATTTTAAAATCCTGTCGCCGGCATCACTTCCAGCCACACCCATTTCTCCAAATAAGATGATGGTAGCCGGCATCGGTATCGTGGCAAGTCTGGTCGCTGCCTTTTTCTTCGTTGCCATCGCCTACTTGCTGAACAACCGCATCACCAGCCTGTCAGAACTCGAACGCATTGACAACGTCCCTGTACTCGGCGCGGTGCCGATGTCACGCTATCTCAACGGACAAACCCTGCACGTGCTGCAGCATCCAAGGTCCATGGTGAGTGAGTCGGTCAGAACACTGCGCACGAACCTCGACTTTTTCAACATCTCCTCACAAAAGAAGACCATTGCCATTTCCTCCACCGTGTCGGGAGAAGGAAAATCGTTCATCGCCATGAATCTCGGTGCCGTGATGGCGTTGTCGGACAAGAAGGTGATACTCGTCGATCTCGACATGCGCAAGTCAAAGGTGGGCGTTCCCTTCAGGCCGTCCGATAACGTCAAAGGGGTCAGTACCATTTTGATTCGAAAACACTCCTGGCAGGAGAGCGTCATCGCGACATCGGTGGAGGGTTTCGACTACCTGCCTTCAGGACCTCATCCACCGAATCCTTCGGAGTTGCTGCTCCATGGAGCTTTTACCAACCTTTTGGAAGAACTGAAGGAAAACTACGATGTCATCATCCTCGACACGCCCCCCGTCGGGCTTGTCACAGACGGAATCATGGCGATGAAGCAGGCGGATGTCTCCTTGTACGTTTTCAGGGCAGACTACTCGAAAAAAGAATTTCTACAGAATCTGAAAAGGATCGTCAGCCTTCACAAATTTTCAAATATCACTACGTTGTTGAACGCAGTCACTTTCAACGGAAAAACTTATGGTTACGGTTACTATGAGGAGAGCAGCAAGTCTGTTACCTTGAAGTCGATCTTCAAATAACCGTGTTCGACTGGCTGAAAAACGATAGGACCAAAGACCTCCCCCAACTGCGGGTGGATATCCATTCACATCTGCTGCCAGGTCTCGACGATGGAGTTGTCACATTTGAGGAGGCCGGAGAAATTATCCGCACTTTCGTCGACCTGGGCTACGAACACATCATCACGACGCCCCATGTCATGAGCGATGCCTTCCGAAACACGCCAGAGGGCATTACGAGCAAACTCTCCGAGCTAAAGGACTACCTCCGCGAAGCGCAAATCAACATCGAAGTTTCCGCCGCCGCGGAGTATTACCTTGATGAGTCGCTGTTCCGCATGATAGAAAGCGACGCTCCGCTGCTCACCTTTGGTCAGCGCTATCTTCTTTTTGAAACCAACTTTATCACCGAGCCTTTTAACCTAAAGGAATTCATATTCATCGCGACGACGAAGGGATACAAACTGATCCTCGCCCATCCCGAGCGTTATCTCTACCTGCAGAACAACTTTGAAAAAGTCGAGGACCTGCTCAACCGCGGCGTGCTCATGCAACTCAATATCGGATCACTCACCGGCCACTATTCGAAACCCGTTCAGCAGATGGCCTTCCGGCTGATCGACCGCGGGATGATCCATTGGCTGGGCAGTGACTGCCATCATTTGCAGCACGCGCAACTGATGCGTAAAGCGCGAAGCCTCAAATACTTCCGGAAAGCGCTAACTTTGCCGCTATTGAATAATTCACTCACATGATCGGGGTCACAGGAGCAAACGGTTTGCTTGGAAGTTTCATTGTCAGGAAGCTGATCACTGAGAATGCACCCTTCGTGGCTTTCAGACGAAAAGCGGCGGACACCTCCCTGCTGGACGATGTCGCTTCGCAGATTACCTGGCGGGAACTTGACGTCAGCGACCCCGTTTCCATCGAAGAGGCGTTCCCTGACATCACCTCCGTTATTCACGCTGCCGGTATGGTATCATTTGATGCCCGCCAGACCAATCAGATCGCGGCCATCAACACTACCGGAACACGTCACGTTGTCAACGCGTGCCTCGCCAACGGCATCCGCCGGTTCGTGTACATTAGCTCCGTGGGCGCCTTGGGGCGGATAAAAGGCCAAACCACTGTCGATGAGGAAAATAAATGGCTGGAAAATGCGCCGCACACACCCTATGCAACCTCCAAACACCACGCGGAGCTGGAAGTTTTTCGCGCACAGGAGGAAGGACTCAGCACGATCATCCTGAATCCGTCCGTCATTCTGGCACCGGCCAACTGGAATAAGAGCAGTGCCCGACTCTTTCATTATGTCTGGCAGCAGCGTCCGTTTTATATAGACGGTTCACTTAACTACGTAGATGTCAGGGATGTCGCTGATGCCACCTGGCTGCTGCATAATTCCGGCATGGAAAATGAGCGTTTTATTGTCAATGCGGGCGCTGTCTCGTTCAAAGCTTTTTTTGAGGCTGTAGCAGCCCGATTGGGCACCAAACCTCCAATGGTTAAACTGAACAGAAAATTTCTTAAGATTGTAGCGGGTATCGAAGGCCTTAGGGCCGGGATAAGCCGCTCAGAACCTGTTATTACACCGGAAACTGCTCGTTTGGCGGGTTCCCACTTTCACTACCAAAACCACAAAATAAAAAAATCGCTCGAATTTGAATTTCGCACACTGGACGATACGTTAGACTGGTGTTGCCATTACTACCTGCAGCAGTTTGGCCGGAGGAAATAGGGACACAGTCGGTTGATTACGTTTATTTTCGTTACTTTAGAAAAACCTTTAGTCAATGTCGAGAGAATACCGCAAAAGAGAAGAGGAGAACGAGCTGATTAAAAGATTTGAAGATCATCTCCGCAAGAGGAAATCCGAATTTTTTGACCTTGACGCCTTTGAAGAGATCATCGACTTTTATATGCTGCGGGGTAAACACACCAAAGCCCTTCAGGCTGTCAATCAGGCCATCCAGCAATATCCGTTTTCTATAGAGCTTATCACCGTCAAAGCACAGGTATTGTCCAATCTCGAGGAATTTGACGAAGCGCTTGAACTGCTCGACCAGGCCCATTCTTTTCAGCCGAATGATCCTGACATCTTCCTGACAAAAGGGTCGATTTATTCCCTTCAGGGGAATTTTGATCAGGCCATTGAAAGCTATGAACAGGCACTTCCTTTCGCAGACGATAAGGACGAAGTGCACTACAATATCGGACTCGCCCGTCAGAGCATGGAGGACTATGAAGGGGCTGTTGCCGCATACAAGAGCGCCATTGAAGAAAACCTCAGCCATGACGGGGCGCTGTATGAACTGGCCTATTGCCTCGACATCACCGGCCAGCTGGAAAGCAGTGTTTCGTACTATCAGAAGTTTATCGATAGCGATCCCTTTTCTTCGGCGGCCTGGTACAACCTCGGAATCGTTTACAACAAGCTTGAGAAATACGACGAAGCGCTGAAAGCCTATGACTATGCCCTGTTGATCGACGAGACCTTTGCGTCCGCAGCCTTCAATATGGGCAACACCTACATGAATCTTCAGCAATACACCAAAGCGCTCGACTCCTTCAAGAAGACCATCGAACTCGAAGGTCCGAGTCCTGAAGTCTATTGTTGCATCGGTGCCGCCTATGAAAGCCTTGAGCAATACGAGCTCGGGCTGAAATACTTTCAGAAAGCCTCCAAACTCGACGCCATGTACGACGAGGCGTTCTACGGGGCCGGCGCCTGCCTGGAAAAAATGGAAAAATGGCATCAGGCGCTCCATTTCTACAACAAAGCGCTGAAGTTGCATACCGAAAATGCGGAGTACTGGAAATCCGTAGCCCACGCCGAGTTCAAGATCGGCAATACGATTTCAAGTATCGACGCCTATGAAGAGGCCAGCAAACTCGAGCCTGAAGACAAGGAAATCTGGCTGAACTGGTCCTTTATTTACTACGAACAAGGAGACTTTGACCGGGCGACGGATACACTTATGCAGGGTTTTGAAAACGTTCCCGACGATGCAGAGTTGTTTTATCGGATGACCGTTTATCTCATTGAGGCAGGCAAATTCAAAGAAGCCTTTAATTATCTCGAAAATGCTTTAATTTTGGATTTTGATGGTCATACGGCCCTGTTTGATTTTTTCCCGAAAATCGAAACGCAAAAAGCCTTGCACAAGATCATTGAGCAGTTTAGAAAAGAAAACCATTGATGAATTACGACCTTAAAAACCTGCCTGAGCGGACCACCAAGCCCAGGCAATACGGCTTCACCATGTCTATGGACAGAGGGTTAAGCATCCGTGAAGCCGAGGATTTTGCCAGCAATTGCGCCGAGCATGTCGATATTGTTAAGTTGGGATGGGCAACATCTTTTGTTACCCCCAATCTCAAGGATAAGCTGAAAGTTTACAAGGAGGCGGGCGTCCCGGCCTACTTCGGCGGCACCCTTTTCGAAGCCTTTGTCATCCGCGATCAATTCGACGACTATCGTCGGCTGCTCGACAAGTTCGACATGTCGTTCGCTGAAGTTTCCGACGGCTCTATTGACCTGGACCACGACAAGAAATGTGACTATATCGTCAAACTTTCCGAACAGGTCACCGTACTTTCTGAGGTCGGCTCAAAAGATGCAGGCAAGATCATCCCTCCTTACATGTGGATCGACCTGATGCAAAAGGAACTCGACGCAGGTGCATGGAAAGTGATCGGCGAGGCCCGGGAAGCCGGGAACGTAGGTCTTTTCCGGTCCACCGGCGAAGTCCGTTCCGGACTCGTACAGGAAATTCTCACCAAAATCCCCTTTGAAAAAATCATCTGGGAGGCCCCGCAGAAAGCACAGCAAGTGTGGTTTATCAAGTTGCTGGGCGCCAATGTGAACCTGGGCAACATCGCTCCCGAAGAAGTCATCCCGCTGGAAACCATCCGACTGGGCCTCCGCGGCGACACTTTCCTTCATTTTCTTGGAATTGAACAGAAATCAAGCCATACAGCACCCCCGTTTGAGGTAGATTAATGAGCAGGGCGTTGAGGGGGCTCGTTTCTCATATATTTCTCTATTTAAGGGGTTTATGCATTGGGGCAACGGGCGCGCTGCAAGGCATTTCGGGAGGCTCAATGGCATTGCTGTTCGGCATCCACGGTGAACTGGTGCACGCCGTTCGCGCCATTGACAGGCAAGCCCTCAAACTTCTACTGGCCAACAAGGATTTCGGGGGATTCTGGAAGAAAATAAACGGAAATTTTCTTTTCGTCCTGCTTGCCGGAATAGCAACAGGCGTGATCGCCCTGCACCTTACCGTCAGCCAACTTTATCGTCAGCATCCTATTCTGATCACCTCCTTCTTCTTCAGCCTGGTGGTCGTTGCCGCACTGCTCTTGTTGCGCAAAGTGACGCGCTGGCGCCCGGGTACGATACTTTGTTTTGTTGTCGGTTTCGCCATCAGTTACGCGATCACCCGCGTACCGCCGCTCGCGCTCGGGGATAACGCCCTCATTGACTTTTTCACCGGCCTGGCGGCAGGCACGACACTCATTCTTCCCGGCGTGTCAGGCGCATATATCCTGATGTTTTTTGGGAAATATCAATATATCCTTAATAGCTTCGCCACCCTTGAATATGACATAATTATCCTCTTTATTGCCGGAAGTATTGCGGGGATGATGGTCGTGGCACGAGTCGTCGCCCCCTTGCTGACGCATTACTTCAACACGACCGTCACTTTGCTTGCGGGTTTGATGATCGGTTCCCTGAACAAGGTTTGGCCGTGGCGTGAAGTGATCGAATTCACGACAACCCCTCAGGGTAGACAGATTCCCGCCTTCGACAAAAGCGTCTTGCCGTGGCGATATCTGGAAAGCACGGGCAAAGATCCACAGCTTTTTTACGCCGTCCTGATGATGGCTTCCGGTGTGTTGGTGGTCGTTATTATTGAAAAAATTGCCGCAAGGCTAAAAACTAAAGGCTGAAATGGAAAAAATATTCGGACTGATCGGGCAAACGGTCAGCCATTCATTCTCAAAATCGTATTTCGACGAAAAATTCTTCCGTGAGGGTCTGCGCGACCACCACTATGAACTCTTCCCGCTCAACGACATAAGTGAAATTGAAGCCCTGATCCAGGAAACAAAAGGGCTAAGTGGACTGAACGTTACCATCCCTTACAAGGAACAGGTGATGAAATACCTCGATGAAGTGGACCCTGTTGCGAAAAAGATCGGCGCCGTAAACGTAATCGAACTGAAGGACGGAAAGCGCAAGGGATTCAACACAGACATGGCGGCATTTTACGAAACGCTCGAAAAATGGCTTCCGAAAAAAAAGAAATTCACCGCGCTCATCCTGGGCACGGGCGGGTCGTCCAAGTCGGTCCGGGAAGCACTCATCAAACTTAAAATACCCTTCAAACTGGTGTCGCGCGACGCTTCCCGAGGTAATTACACCTATCAGGACCTCGAGAAAGACGCCGGGATCATCAGCGAAGCAAAACTGATCATCAACACCACGCCGCTGGGTATGCATCCCAACACCAACACGATGCCTCCCATCAACTATGAACTGCTCACCGCCGACCATTTCGTCTATGACCTGATCTACAACCCCGCGCGCACCCTGTTTCTCCAAAGAGCTGAAATGCGAGGCGCCACCGCCAAGAACGGCCTTGAAATGCTGCACGTACAAGCTGAGAAGAGTTGGGAGATTTGGAATGGGTAGGTTGCAGGTTGCAAGTTGCAGGTTGCCAGTTGCCGGTTGTTAGTTAGTTAGTTAGTTAGTTAGTTAGTTGGTTGGTTAGTTAGTTAGTTTGTTGGTTGATTAGGTAGTTAGTTAGTTAGTTAGTTAGTTAGTTAGTTGGTTGGTTAGTTAGTTAGTTGGTTGGTTGATTAGTTAGTTAGTTAGTTAGTTAGTTAGTTAGTTAGTGGTTGGGTAGTTGAGGTCAGCAGTCGGCCAGTATGCGGATGGCGTGACGACAGCCCAAGGCGAGGGGCTATCAAAAACCCTGATAACTTTGTCGCGTCTTCAGCAACTAAGACGATATTGTAATTTATAACCAGACAACCAGCAAACCGGCAACCAGCAAACCGGCAACTGGCAACTGGCAACCGGCAAACTGGCAACCGGCCCTTCGGCAAGCTCAGGGACCGGTGAGACAAACCGGCAACTGACATGAATTTCAGACTAACCAGCGAATACGTCCCTACAGGTGATCAGCCACAGGCGATTAATCAGCTTGTCAAGGGTGTGAACGAAGGCGAGGCGCATCAGACGCTGCTGGGCGTGACCGGTAGTGGAAAGACATTTACCATCGCCAACGTTGTGGCGCAATGCGGCCGGCCCACACTGGTGCTCAGCCACAACAAAACACTGGCGGCGCAGCTGTACGGCGAGTTCAGGCAGTTCTTCCCTGAGAACGCCGTCGAGTACTTCATCTCTTACTACGATTACTACCAACCCGAGGCCTACATCCCATCATCCAATCTATATATTGAAAAAGACCTTTCCATCAATGAAGAGATTGAGAAGCTGCGTCTGAGCGCTACCTCTTCCCTCCTGACAGGAAGACGTGATGTCATAGTGGTGGCATCCGTATCCTGTATCTACGGTATCGGCAATCCCGACGAGTTCGGCAAGAATGTGATCCGGCTCAAGGCCGGCGAAATCCTCGCGCGCAACCGCCTGCTCTTTGGACTGGTCGACATCCTGTACAATCGTACGGAAGCAGAATTCAAACGGGGAACTTTCCGGGTAAAGGGTGACACCGTCGACATCTTTCTCGCTTACGCGGATTACGCCATCCGCGTCTACTTCTTCGGCGACGAAATTGAATCCATCCAACGAATCGACCCCCAGTCGGGCCGGAAGATTTCAGATGAGGAAATGGTGACGATCTATCCAGCCAACCTGTTTGTAACGGGTAAAGAATCCCTGCACGTCGCCATGCGAGAAATCCAGGACGACATGGTGGCCCAGGTCGCGATGTTCGAATCGGAACTGCGACACCTGGAAGCAAAGCGTCTGAAAGAACGCACAGAATTCGACCTCGAAATGATGCGCGAACTCGGCTACTGCTCAGGCATCGAAAACTATTCGCGATACTTCGATCGCCGCAATCCCGGAGCGCGGCCCTTCTGCCTCCTGGATTACTTCCCCGACGACTACCTCCTTGTGGTCGATGAAAGCCACGTGACCATTCCGCAAATACGCGCCATGTGGGGCGGCGACCGCTCACGCAAAGTAAATCTTGTAGACTACGGCTTCAGGTTGCCCTCGGCACTCGACAACAGGCCGCTCACGTTCAATGAATTTGAAACCATGGTGAACCAGGCGATCTACGTGAGTGCCACACCTGGCGAATATGAATTGCGAAAGTCGGAGGGCGTTGTGGTCGAGCAGATCATACGGCCTACCGGCCTGCTCGACCCGGAGATCGACGTGAGGCCAAGTCGCAACCAGATCGACGATCTGCTCGAAGAAATTGACGAACGCGTGAAGAAACGTGAACGTGTGCTGGTGACGACGCTCACCAAGCGCATGGCCGAAGAGTTGACCAAGTTCATGGATCGCGCCGGTGTCAAGTGCCGGTACATCCATTCTGAGGTGCCAACCCTTGAACGTGTGGAGATCTTGCGCGAACTCAGGCTCGGCGTTTACGACGTCCTGGTGGGGGTAAACTTGTTGCGCGAAGGATTGGACCTGCCGGAAGTTTCGCTTGTGGCGATCCTCGATGCCGACAAGGAGGGATTCCTGAGAAATCAAAGGTCGCTCGTTCAGACGATCGGGCGTGCGGCGCGCAACGTCAACGGTCGCGTGATCATGTATGCGGATGCTATCACCGAATCAATGCAACAGGCCATAGACGAGACAAACCGAAGAAGGAAAATCCAGCTCGACTACAACGCAGCAAACAACATTCAGCCCAAGACCATCCTGAAAAGTACCGAATCGATCCTTGGGCAAACCAAAGTGGCGGACTCCCGAAAAGACGGACGCCGGTACTACGTCGAGAACGAAGAGGCTACACTCGCCGCGGACCCCGTGGTGGCGTATCTGTCAAAGGAAGAGTTGGTGAAGATGGCTGATCGAACAAGAAGGGCGATGGAAAAAGCAGCGAAAGAGCTGGAATTCATGGAGGCTGCGAGGTTGCGCGATGAGTATCTGGCCATACAAAAGCAAATCGAGGAGCGGCGCTAGCGGCATCCAACTTCCGGGAAG
>CAYMWA010000032.1:4790-16048 GCA_964393795.1 uncultured Roseivirgaceae bacterium | reverse complement strand
CAACTTCCGGGAAGCTATAAATCGGTGGCCCCTGAGCCTTTCGAAGGGGTTGATCGTCGAGTGTAACTTCCGGGAAGTTCTAAACTTCCCGGAAGTTGTGCTCTTAAAACAAAGCAGGGACATGCAATGCCTGTCCCTGCCAAACCTCCAAAAAGTCAAACCGTGTTACACGGCGGAAAATCTTTTCGCTACCTCATCCCAGTTCACCACATTCCAGAAGGCGGCGATGTAGTCCGGCCTCCGGTTCTGGTAGTTCAGGTAATAGGCATGCTCCCACACGTCGAGACCGAGGATGGGAGTACCTTGTACATCCGCTACGTCCATCAGCGGATTATCCTGGTTGGGCGTAGAAGTAACCTGCAGCTTTTTGTTGCTGTCGACGATGAGCCACGCCCATCCCGACCCAAACCTGCCGGCAGCTGCCGCGGCGAATTTTGTCTTGAATTCATCGAAGCTTCCAAAGGCGCCCTTGATGGCATCGGCAAGTGCACCTGACGGCTGACCTCCGGCTTTCGGGCCAATAACCGTCCAGAACAAACTGTGATTGAAATGGCCACCTCCATTGTTCCGCACTGCTACAGCATATTTTGATACATTCTTGCAGATCTCTTCGATGCTGAGTTTTTCCGCATCTGATCCCTCAATGGCTTTGTTCAAATTCGTGACATAGGCATTGTGGTGTTTGCCGTGGTGAATCTCCATGGTACGGGCGTCGATATGGGGTTCAAGTGCATTAGCTGCATAAGGAAGTGCTGGAAGTGTAAAAGCCATATTAAAAACGATTAAGGGTTGAACATTTGTTTATAAATCAAATATACAACCGCAAAAGAAGGCAGAAAATTCGACATCCGCCGAAATAAACGCAGAATCTTTATTCAGGTAAATGGGGCCGTTACGCGTCTCGAAGGCCTTGGAAGAAGACATCGATCAGGCGCTTGGCCTCATCGGCCATCACTCCCTTCTCTACCACTGTTTTTGGATGCAAAATCGGCTTTCCGACCAACGTGTAGCCACGCTGGATATCGGACGCACCAAAGACAAGCTTTTGCAGCTGTACCCAGTGCAACGCACCGGCACACATCACACAGGGCTCAAGGGTTACGTACAGCGTGCATTCATTGAGGTATTTTGAGCCCAGAAAGTTGGCGGCCGACGTGACTGCGATCATTTCGGCATGGGCGGTAGCATCGGTTAGTTTTTCGGTCTGGTTATGGGCCCTCGCAATAATGCGGTTACGACAGGTGACGATGGCACCGACAGGAACTTCACTGATCTCAAGGGCCTTTTGCGCTTCCTTGAGCGCCTCCCGCATAAAATATTGGTCGCTGTACAGGTCCATCCTACTTTACCCGAATCTTTTCCATCATTTTTTCTGCCACTTCCTGCCATTTGCGCTGCTCCCGACGATAGCAATTAAAGGTAAAGACCAGTGTGCGCCGACCGTCTATCAGGTATTGGATGTACGTGTACCGCAGGGCGGGGTCAGTCTGGCCCAACTGGTTCTTGTCGCCATTAACACGCGATTCGAATTCAAAAAAGATGAACGACCTGCCGTTGACTTCGTGTATGCCCTCCTGCAGGATTGTCACGCGGTCGAATAGATTTGTGAGACTGGCCTTAAAGAAGCCGCGTGCAATCTCGAGATTCTCGTCCGGCCACTGCGTCGCGGAAATATTAACACTGAAATCGGCCGTCCGCTCATCATTGGTATAAGCCGCCAACGGTGCCCGAACGGAAGGATAGCGTGCCGTAAAGTCGAGGTTATCCATCACCCTCCACTCTTTCGGAACATAGATGGTCACATCGTTTGAAACCTTCACCTTCACCAGCTTCGGCTGATCTAAAGAAAAAAACAGGAGCGGTATCAGCAGCAAAAATCTTCCAACCATTGGGGTATTCGTATTCAACCGTTAACGCGTGAAGCAAAGTATTGTTAAATTCGCGCCTACCTTCGCTGAAGGTTCAGCAGGCGAGACCTGATCGATGGCGACAGGTTTACTTTTACAAAACTAACAATTTCAACCATGTTGAGAACCCATACGTGTGGTGAACTGAATTTATCCGATGTAAACAAAACAGTGCGCCTGACCGGGTGGGTCCAGCGGCTACGCGACAAAGGTGGTGTCCTGTGGATCGACCTTCGCGATCGCTACGGACTGACGCAGTTGATATTCGACGAGACAACAACCGATGCGGCTACGCTGGAACAAGCGCGCAACCTGGGACGCGAATATGTCATCCAGGTAGAGGGCACCGTGGTGGAACGGCTCGCCAAGAACGACAAGCTGCCTACCGGCGATATTGAAATAAGAGTGACGCGACTGGAGGTCCTGAACCCCGCACGGGTACCGCCCTTTACCATCGACGACAATACAGATGGTGGCGAAGAATTGCGCATGAAGTACCGGTATCTCGACCTGAGAAGAAGAACGGTGCGGGAAAATCTTGAGCTTCGCCACCGCATGGCACAACAGACGCGTGCCTACCTCGACCAGCACCGCTTCATCGAGGTGGAGACGCCCGTACTGATCAAGTCGACCCCTGAGGGGGCGCGCGACTATGTGGTACCTTCACGCGTTCACCGCGGTGAATTCTACGCGCTTCCACAGTCGCCCCAGACCTTCAAGCAACTGTTGATGGTTTCAGGGTTTGACCGCTATTATCAGATTGTAAAATGCTTTCGCGACGAAGACCTGCGCGCAGACCGTCAGCCTGAGTTCACACAGATAGACTGTGAAATGGCCTTCGTTACCCAGGAGGATATACTCGAGCTGTTTGAAGGACTAGTTCGTCACCTGTTCAAAACCGTCAAGAATATCGAAATGGGCCCGTTGCCGCGAATGACGTATGATGACGCGATGCGTCTGTATGGGTCGGACAAACCCGATACGCGTTTCGAAATGCCGTTTGTCGATATCACCGCCGAAACCAAAGGCAAAAACTTCCAGATTTTTGAAAGCGCACCACTTGTCGTCGGCATCTGTGCAAAAGGATGCGCAGGCTATACGCGAAAGCAGATTGATGAATTGACGGAATACGTTAAGCGTCCACAGGTCGGCGCGCGCGGAATGGTGTACGTCCAGTATCGTGAAGATGGGACCCTGAAGTCGTCGGTCGACAAATTCTACAGCGCCGAAGACCTGAAGGTATGGGCAGAAAAATTCAACGCTCAGCCGGGCGACTTGCTGCTGATCCTTTCCGGCGAAGTAAATGCCGTGCGCAAGCAACTCAGTGAACTGCGCCTGTATATGGGCGAGAAACTCGGGCTCCGCGACAAAAACAAGTTTTCTGCGTTGTGGGTCGTCGACTTTCCACTTTTTGAGTGGGATGATGAGACACAACGCTATCACGCCATGCATCATCCTTTCACTTCACCGAAGACGGAAGACATCCCGCTGCTTGACACCGATCCCGGAAAGGTCCGGGCAAACGCCTACGACATGGTCATCAATGGCATGGAGGCCGGTGGAGGTTCAATCCGTATACATGATCGGCCTACTCAGGAAATGATGTTTGGCCGACTCGGCTTTACGCCGGAAGAAGCGAAAAAGCAATTCGGTTTTCTGATGGAAGCGTTTGAATTCGGCGCCCCACCACATGGTGGGATCGCGTTCGGATTCGACCGTTTGTGTTCGATCTTCGGAGGGTCGGATTCGATCCGCGACTTTATCGCGTTCCCGAAAAACAACGCCGGCCGTGATGTGATGATCGACTCACCTTCGACGATTGCCGATGAACAACTCAACGAACTCGGACTGATTATCAGGAACGAAAAAGGTGACACCTGACCACAATCCATGAAGGCGCTTGCAAACTCATCAAAACGCACACTGCTCACCAGCATCACCACGCTCATCTTCTTTTGCGCGTACGGCCAGTCGCTGAAGGACCACCTGCAGAAAGGCGACCGCTACTACCAGCGGAGGGATTACGGGAATGCCCTTAAGAACTACACAGAAGCCCTCGCCATTGATGGAGACAACGCCCAACTTTGCTTCAAGGCCGGGATGTCGTGCCTGCACGAATTGCGCTACAGCGAGGCAGCAGCCTTCCTTGAAAAAGCATACCGGCTTCAGCCCGACGTCGATCCGCAAATACACTATCAGCTTGCCACCGCCTATCAGGCAGACCATCAGTTTGCGAAGGCACGAGAGCACTACGAAGCTTTCAAACTTAAATACCGCAGCCTGGCATCTGTCGCCGACAAAAAGATCGACGCCTGCATTCTCGCTGATTCCTTGATGCGTATTCCCTCCAACGGTGAGGTCTATGCGCTCGACAGCGTCAACACAACGTTCAAAGAACGTCTTCCCATATTGTCAGGCGATGGTGAAACGCTGCTGTTTACTTCCAACCGATCCGCCGACGACTATGCCATCAAGAGTGGAACAAACTTCGAGGACGTTTACTTGTCACGAAAAGGGGGTGAAACGTGGGGAGCGCCCGACAAGATCAGCCCTAATATCAACGTCCGTCTGAATGATGCCGCCGTATCGCTTTCGCGGGATGGCAGGACAATGTTCCTTTACTACGATGAAGGCAATGGCGATATCTACACGTCTACGCTGGAGGATAGCGTCTGGTCCCGGCCGGAAGCGCTTAACCGGTTCGTCAACCACCCCCGTTACCGGGAGACCGGCGCATCGCTTTCTGCCGACGGCACCCGGCTGTACTTTTCCAGCAACCGCCCCGGAGGAAAGGGCGGATATGACATCTATGTTTGTGAACGGACACCAGGCGGCGACTGGGGACGTCCCAGCAACCTGGGATCGGTGATCAACACGCGGGCTGATGAAGAATCGCCATTCATCCATACCGATGGAACACTTTACTTCTCTTCAAACGGACATCCCTCCATCGGTGGGTACGACATCTATAAAAGCAAGCCGGAGGGCAAACAATGGACTCGACCCGAACACCTGGGATACCCGATCAACACCTTCGGCTACGAAGGAGACTTCGTGCTTTCGGAAGACGGCACCAGGGCGTACTTTTCGTCAGATCGGGATAAGGCGGGTGGCATGGATATCTATGAGGTCCGCTTTTCTTCAGGACAAAACTAGGCGCATCTCGGGTAATGCTCACCGCAAAAACGAGAAGATGCCAAGGAGTGCAAAAGGTTTTAATTCTGTTCTAAAGCATTCTCTGCTGCCATCGCGTATCTGCCATGGAAAAGCAGCGTAGACGACGGAGCGTTCAACGGTTATTGAGGTTGGGCAGGGTAATTTTGAATTCGGAGCCCTGTCCAAGTTCCGATTGCACAGCCATGCTTCCCCGAAGTTTGTCTACCGTCTCGCGCACGATGTACAGACCCAACCCCGCCCCTTCGCTGCGTTCGGTGGCGCGGAAAAACATGTCAAAGATTCGTGGAAGGTACTCCTTCGAAATGCCAATACCGTTATCACTGAAGGTCAGTTCAAGCTCCTTTTCGGTTACATTTACTTTCACCTCCAGGATGTGGCGGTCTTTCTGAAGGTCGCGGTATTTGATAGCGTTCGACACCAGGTTGTTAATAATAACAGAAAGTCTGTATGCGTCGGTAAAAAACGGCACCGCTCCGCGCACTTCCACTGACTTGCTCACACGGGTAGCGTCTTCCATGTACTCGAGTCTTGTGAACGTTCCCTCCACCATCCGGGTGATGTCAACCTGCTCGCGATTCAAAGGACTGCGGGCGTTCCGTGAGTAGTCGAGTATCTCCTTAAGCGTATCGTCCAGCCTGTGAATGCTATGTTGCATCATTTGGAAGTACTCGCCAACAGCCCCATCGTTGTCCTTGAACTCCAACTGCACCAGGTTGATCAGTCCGAGCACTGACATCAACGGTGCCCTAAGGTTGTGCGAGACGCTGTAGACAAAATTATCGAGTTCCTTGTTGATCTTGACCAGTTCTTCGTTCTGCTTCCGAAGTGTGCGTTCGGCCTTTTTTCTCTTCAGCACGTCATGCCGTTGCCTCAAGGCGTTCTGTATCGCCGCCGGAAGGCGCACCATATTCGATTTCAATACATAGTCGTCAGCACCTTGCTTCAGGCAATTCACGGCAAATTCTTCCGAGACAGCTCCGGTGACCAGGATAAAGGGAATGTTCGGCGCCTCCTTCCGGCAAATACTCAATGCTTCCAGCGAGTTGAACTGCGGAAGCGCATGGTCGGAGAGGATGACGTCGGGCTGGAACCAGGCAAGCGCCTCGATGAACGCTTCTTCGCCGTCGACGCGTCTGCCCTCAAAGGAAAGGCCCTCCTTCCGAAGGGCACGCTCAATCAGACCCACATCGTCCTGCAGGTCTTCCAACATTAATATGCGCAAATGTTTTTCGTTCGTCATCCATCAATACCGTTTGTTCGGCGGCTGATTTCGCACCAACCAGAAAAGGCCCACCTCGCCAATTGCCTTTGCAAAGTTGTCATAATCCACCGGCTTCACAATGTACGCATTCACGCCCAATTGATACGACTGCAACACATCGCGATCTTCCTTTGAAGACGTCAGCACGACAACGGGAATGATCTTCCGATGGGCATCCTGCTTGAGTTTGCGCAGTACCTCGATGCCGTCAACCTTAGGCATTTTCAGGTCGAGAAGGATCACCTTCGGAATTCGCAGCGATTCCTCGGAAAAGAGGTAGTTCAACGCTTCTTCGCCATCATGCAGATGAAGCAGGTTTCTGGCCAGGTTGTGTTTTTCCAGTGCGCGGATGGTCAACCCCGCGTCGTCGGGATTGTCTTCCACAAGTAAGATCTCTATCTCGTCATCTTTTCTCATCGTCGATCGGAATTGTAAAGTAAAATGTGGCACCCCTATTGGCCGCGGCATCGGCCCAAATACGGCCCCCGTGTCTTGAAATTATTCGTCTCACAATGGCAAGTCCTACACCCGTGCCTGTGAAGTCCTGAATTTTATGAAGGCGTTGAAACACACCGAACAGTTTGGAGGCATACTTCATATCGAAACCAACACCATTGTCCTGCACCTTGTAGCAGACGGCCCCGTCTTCCATCGTGAACACCCCTACTTCTATGTTCGCTGTTTCATTCTTGCTCGTGAATTTAAAAGCGTTGCCGAGCAGGTTCAGCCACACCTGTCGCATCATACCTGGGTCAGCGCTCGCAGTCGGCATGTCGCCCACCTTTACATTCACTTTACGGTCGCCGGCATCCAACAGCAACTCATGGACGATGTCGTTAACCATCCCGGTCATGTCTACCTCCGAACGCTGAAGGGTTTTTCTACCGAGCCGTCCGAATTCGAGCAAATCATCTATAAGATTACCCATCCTTTGCGCGTTGTTCATGATTACCTTCATCACGCGCTCTCCCTCCTCACCCAACTGGCCGGCATAATCTTCCTGCAGGATTTTTGAGTAGCCGTCTATCGACCGCAATGGTGCCCGCAGGTCATGGGAGATGGAATAGCTGAAGGACTCAAGTTCCTGATCGAGGGTTTTGATTCGTTCAAGTGCCTCATAACACTCGCTGTTGTCGATCGTACTGAAAAGCTTTTGATGGCCTCTTCCGCTCAGATCGCCAAACGACATATCCTTTACAATCACCGGAAGCGTTTCACCGTCCTTCCTGACGAGTTGACAGTGAACTGAGGTGGAAATTCTTCCCTCCACCAGCGCGATGACTTTGGCGGCATCTGCGCTTTCCCCACCACCGACGAGGTCAGTAAACGCAAGCTTATCGACCACTTCTTCGCGGAAATAGCCAAGCCACGAAAGTAACGTTTGGTTGATACCGATAATGATACCCCGTTCATCGGTAGAATGATAGCCACACGGAGCCCGATCGTACAGCCGCATCAAGTCGCTTTGGAGGTTATCCACCTGTCTGCGCATCACCCGCCTTGTTCTGAGCAAGTGCAGGAGGCAGATAACAAGCGACAACGACAAGAGCGCCGCAACGACCCATCCCCAGGAGAAGACATCGGTTGTTTGCGCATCAGCGCTGCCCTGCGCGTATGTGTCAGTCCACACGAGAAGAAATCCGAATCGAACGAAGGTCTTTCTCAAACGATCAGGGGTTAAAGATCACGAAAGTGAATTGCTGCTAGAATCGTACAAGACAAACGTCTTGGCTAGTGATGGGCGTGATAAAAATAGAGAACACTCCCGACTTAAAAAAGGCAACTTCAAGGAAATCTTACATCGTTATTACATAACCATTGATCAGCGAGCGGGTGGCCCATAGTGGCGTATCTGAGCCACGTGGCGCATGACACTTTACGTCCTTTACCGTTCACAAAAAAGCGGCAGCCAAAAGGAACGATATTTCGTATATTCCTTGTTATGAAGACAATGGAAAAAGTAAATGTAGTTAACAACAAGGAAGAGCAGCGTTTCGAACTTGATCTCGGAACTGACATCGCTTACATGGAGTACCGTTTTCAGAATGATACGAAGGTACTCATGCACACGTATGTGCCGGAAAAATACCGGGGCAAGGGGAACGCGCAAAGATTCATTCAGCAGGTTTTAGATGACCAGAGGAAGGCGAAAAAACAGGTGATGGTAAACTGTGCTGCCGTTTCAAGATTTATCAGGGAACATCCTGAATACAATGATCTTGTTACAAGGTTCAGGCCCGTCCTGAGCAAACGATAACGCTAACCGCTTTCCAGCGATTTTTATTCATTCATGTTAATTCTGCAACGAGACGGAGGGGGGCCTTTCCGTCTCTTTTATTTTGTATTCACCGAAAAGCTTGCGCTACTACCGCAACCAAAAAGCGCTTAAATCATAAAAACCTTACATTTTTCGTTAGACCCTTATCCCCGAACGGCTCCGGTGCAGTGAGGAGTTCACTCCACAAGTAAGGACATCGTCACTTTCAAAACAGCAGTAAAACCGAAAGGCCTGTTCTGGAATGGGATTTTGGTCATTTAGCAACTGGGACGCTGAACTTATCAAAATACGAAATGAAAGGTACACTCAAAATATTGTCGCTGGAGGACCTTGAGGAAGACTTTTTTCTCATCACACACGCCTTGAAAAAGGCCGGTCTGGACTTCAAGGCAAAACGTGTAGACAGCAAGGCGGAATTCAGTGCGGCGCTCGATACCTTCGGCGCCGATGTGATTTTGTGTGACCACTCACTGCCGCAGTTCGACTCACATGAGGCGCTGAAAATTTTTCACGAACGCAAATTGCAGATTCCCTTTATCCTCGTGACCGGTGCGGTATCGGAGGAGTTTGCCGTAAGCTCGCTCAAGCACGGTGCCGACGATTACGTCTTGAAATCGAACCTGGCGCGATTGCCGAACGTGATCAATCACGCTTTGAAGCAAAAAGAAGCTGAGCGCCAGAAGGTCGAGGCAGCCCAGGCACTCGCGCGGCAGAACGAAACACTGATCAAGATCAACAAGGAACTCGACAGCTTTGTCTACAGCATCTCGCACAACCTGCGCGCACCTCTCATGAGCGTACTGGGCCTGCTCGACCTTGCCAGAAATGAAAAGGACAGTACCATCATTCAACAATACCACGACATGATGAAGAGCAGCGTTTGCAAGCTAGACGACACCCTTCGCGAAATTCTTGAGTATTCGCGCAATGCGCGACAAGGATTGGTTGTTGATGAAATTGACTTTGAAAAAATCATCAACGACAACTTTGAAAGAATGCAATTTATGCCCGGTTATGAGCGCATTAGGAAAGAAATCTCCATCGACGGACAAAACCAGTTTTACTCAGATCGCTATCGGCTCTCACTCATACTGAACAACCTCATTTCGAACGCCATCAAATATGCCGATTCTTCCAAAGACGTTTCTTTCATCAAGATTTCCATCCGGCTCCATCCGGAGAAGGCATTGTTAGTGTTCCGCGACAACGGTATCGGTATTGAGAACAATTACATGCAAAAAGTTTTCAACATGTTTTTCAGGGCTACGTCAACAAACGACGGTGCGGGCCTTGGGCTGTATATTGTGAAGGAAGCCGTTGAGAAACTCGGTGGCTCGATCGAACTCGAGTCGGAAATGGGTAGCGGCACGCAGTTTAGAATTGAACTGCCCAACCTCGTGGGTGCATTCAAAAAGGAATTTGAGGTAGCGTAGCGACAAAGGAAGCGTTATCTTTACTCAGGCGCCAACATAAGCCTTTATACTATGAAGCCTGTCAAAAGCCTCAATCCGCTATTTCTTGTGTTCTTTGTGTTCGCCTTCTGCGCGGACACTTCCCGAGACAACGGAGATACTACCAACCCGGGTCGTTACAAGACGATGGAAGCCTTTCCCGGGCTGTCGTTCAAGCGACCCGTCGACCTTCAGTCGCCTGCTGATAATACCAATCGCATCTTTGTCGTCGAGCAGGCAGGCGTGATCTCGGTATTTCCAAACGACCCGTCGGTGACCACGCGGGAGACATTTCTAGACCTTCGCGATAAGGTGGACGACAAGGGCAACGAAGAGGGTTTACTGGGGCTGGCCTTTCATCCCGATTATAAAAACAACGGTTACTTTTACGTCAACTACACGGCCGAGAATCCCAATCGCACGGTCATCTCGCGATTTAAGGTTTCGGCAGCAGACGCCGATAAGGCGGACGCGGGCAGTGAGGTCCAGCTACTCACCTTCGAACAGCCTTACAGCAATCACAACGGCGGCCAGGTCTCTTTCGGGCCGGACGGCTTTCTTTACATCGCCGTCGGTGATGGCGGATCAGGAGGCGATCCCCAGGAAAACGGCCAGAACCGCTCCACCCTGCTGGGTACCATCCTACGGATTGATGTAAACAAGTCGGAGAATGGAAAAGCGTACGCCATCCCCGCCGATAATCCGTTCGCCAATAACAACAACGGTTACCGTCCTGAGATATACGCTTACGGCCTGAGAAATCCGTGGCGTTTCAGCTTTGACAAAACCAACGGCCGGCTATGGACGGGGGATGTCGGTCAGAACGCTTACGAGGAGATCGATGTCATTGAGAAAGGGGGGAACTACGGATGGAATACAATGGAGGGCAAGCACTGCTTTGATCCGAAGAACGGTTGTGATCAATCGGGATTGAAACTACCCATTCACGACTACGGTCGCAATGAAGGAATTTCTGTTACCGGAGGTTTTGTCTATCGCGGGCCCACGCTCAAAAGCCTGGTCGGAAAATACATTTATGCCGACTATGGCAGCCGGCGAATCTGGGCGCTGGACTACAACGACGGCCACAACCCCGTCAACACGCTGCTGCTCGAAGCGGACTTCAATACATCATCTTTTGGGGTAGACCAGAATGATGAGCTCTATCTCTGTGGCTTTGATGG
>CAYMWA010000032.1:0-4690 GCA_964393795.1 uncultured Roseivirgaceae bacterium | reverse complement strand
GACGTTTCCAGCCACCGCTTACCCAGTCCTGTGGTATCACCATCTGGTAGAAAATAGACAAAGGATCCAAGGGCGAGGTCGATATCTCCGTCGCCATCCTTGTCCGCTGCATCCATGACCATCCACCTTCCTTTTGACGCCTCCGGGAAGGAGTAGTCTTTGAATCGAAGGCCTCCTCTATTTTCCAGGTAGACGAAACTCTCTTCTGGATGCCTGATGTAATCCGGAAAAAATGAGATGGCAGCGATATCGAGGTCGCCATCCAAATCGAAGTCGCGTGCGATTGCTTTATACGCGCCGTTCATCTGATAAAACCAGGCCTGGTTGAAGTTCAGGTTTCCGTCATTAAGAAAAATATAAATTCCGTGATAGCGCTTTAGTATCGGCGTCTTGTCAGCGTTATCGCCGCAGACGTAAAGGATGTCATCGAAGCCATCATTGTTAAAATCGGCGAGTTCGATATATTGAGAGCCATTGAGCGGCGAAAAGGACAGCAGTCTTTTCTCTTCGAACTTGCCCGCGCCCTGGTTCTCATAAAGAAAGACGCTTTCGTCGCCTTGCGCCATAAGCACATAGATATCCGGAAGCCCATCAGCATTGGCATCGCGGATAACAGCCGAAACTGCACCTGACTTTTCTTGTAGGATTCTTTTGGTGTACCCACCCTGTCCGTTGTTTTCGTACCACGATAGTCGCCCTGTATGGTTCCCAAATTCGCAGACCACAATGTCTTCAAGGCTGTCCTGATTCAGGTCACCATACGCCATACAGACCGGTCGTTGTAAATCACGAAGCACAACATTCGCCGGCTTGTATTGAGGATCCGGCCAGTTTCTTTTCAGTCGTTGCAGCGTGCCGTTCGGGGCGTCATTTGGGAACACGTTTCTCCCGATGAGCGTAAGGTAGATCTCGTTGGATCGTTCGGACAACTGAACCGGCGCCAATGGCAGGCGAAGGCTGTAGTCTTCGCGGAGTTGATCGTTGAGGAACGTCAGCACATTTCGTTCGGCTTTGCTGTCGCTGAATACAAGGCCACGGCTACCGGGGAGGAGTCGGACCATAGTCGTCATCGCAGGACGGTGAACAAAGGATGCTTCCTTGTATTTGAAATGTTTGAGCCTGATGGTGATATCGCTTTCGCGATGGGGCGGGGCGACGGAGTCGGGCGCCTGTTCGACAAAAAATTGCACAATCTTGTGCCAGTCTTCCAGCGCCAGCATAGGGTTTTCAGGATAGATATTGGCTTTGCGCACAATCGTGCCGCTCACTCCCGGATCGAACAGGTTGTTCGGTCTGAAGCCGCGGCTGTAGATACCAAGTCGTTGACCCATTGCCGGGAGCACATCATTTTTCCAGATTGACTTGGGCAACAGTTGTGGATCGACGAAAGCATGGCAACTGGCGCAGTACGTTTTCGCCAACACTTCTCCCGAGCGTCCCGATGGTGTCAGGGGCTCGTTTGCCGCGGATTCGGAAGTCGGCGTGTTTTCAACCTCGCGTTTTGCCTTTTTCCCTCCATTGGAACACGAAAAACAGAGGTATGAAAGAATGAGAATCAGGAGGAGTAAACGTATGTGTTCCGTCAAATCGCGAGGGATAATTGACAAAAGTAACCAGGTAAACTGTAATATGCATAAAAGATTCTGCCGACTGACAGTAATGTTGGGTCATCCATGGCTTAACCCTTCACGCCTCAACCGGCATGATCTGGGGTTTCCCGCTTCCGCGATTTCTAAAATATGCCGTCAGAGAAACGATGACCATACCTGCGGCAGTAATATAAATCCAGGCGGGAATCGGTATGGAGTCACCGGAGGCATAGGAATGCAGGCCCGCCAGGTAATAATTCACCCCGAAATACGTAAATATGATGGACCATATCGCCCACAGGCTAACAATATTAAAGGTTAGTTTCCCGCTAAGCTTAGGCACTAATCTCAGGTGAAGCACCACGGCATAGAATATAATCGATATAAATGCCCAGGTCTCTTTCGGATCCCAACTCCAATACCTTCCCCAACTCTCGTTCGCCCACATTCCCCCGAGAAAGGTCCCTACAGAAAGGGCAAAGACGCCCACAGTCAGAGCCATTTCATTAACGATGGTCAATTCCCTGATGGAGTACGTTATCCTACTCGTGGATTTTACGCTGAACAAGAGTAGAGAAATCAAACTTAAAACAGCCGACAATCCGAAAAATCCATAACTGGAGGTGATGATGCCCACGTGAACCATCAACCAATACGACTTCAAAACGGGTTCTAAGGGGGTGATCTGCGGATCAAGCATGGACCCTCCGTGAGCAAATCCCATCATGACCATGGCCACCAAAGCTCCGGCTGCAGGGATAAACGCATTTCTGTTTCTGTAAAGAAGGATCCCCGAGAGGACACCGATTCCAGAAATAAATATGATAGCCTCATACCCATTGCTCCAGGGCGCATGTCCTGAAACATACCACCGAACACCCAAAGCTATCGCTTGAACGGCCAATGCCACAGCCATCATTCCCAATAAAATCCTGCTCAGAATCCTAACAAGGTGAACATACCGTGATCCAGACGACAACACATCTGCAAATCCGAGAATGATCATTGACAGCCCCAGAAAGCTGTAGACGATCATCAACCAGAAGAAAGTATTCAAATGATTATAAAGAATTTCCAAACTCACTTTTGATTCCGATGGGACAATCTTTTCACCCCAAACCTGCTGAAACTGAATAATGTCTGCAGTAGCTTTATTCGCCTTACCCCAGTTCCCCGTTTGCAAGGCTTCTTTTACTCCATCGAAATAATCTGTTAAGAGTGCATAAGCTGTCTCATCCACTTCCGCAGCGTTCTCTTCAGAGGTATAAATCCAACTTCTCCAGGTTTGAGCCGGATCATTTTTCACTGGAATAACCCTGGTATAATACCCGAAGGCGATATTGCTAAAAATATTGAATCGTTCAGTTGTCTCAATAAGCGCTTTGTCATAATTAGTCTGGTCAGCCTTTGGTTTGCTGAAAGCCTCATTAGTTTGCTCCTCCAACTTAAACGTTCCGGTATTTCGATCAACAAGATTGAAGTACGAAGTGTAGCCCTCTGGGTTAGCACCGGTTTCCCTCAGTAGCTTGTCACCTCCTTTTTTTCCTATTTTGATCAGCGGTTCATGAGCCCAATAACCGGGATCAATCTGCATTGAAATAAACCATTGCAATGAAGATAGGGTAAGCGCACCCTTTTGATATTTGTCTTTCTTGTGGACCTTCCTAAGTAGCTCCAGTGCGTGTGTATCCATAGGCTTTATCCGCCCTTGAAAATCCTGAACCAACAGGCGACCAAACCTTTTTGCATGAACAGGGTCGACTACCCTCGTCGATCCAAGCTCATCGGGTTTCGCGAACTGAGCATCGGGCCCACGCCTTTCTGCTGAATGAGCCGCTGTATGTTTCGTCTCAACCCTACTATTCTGCGCGAGCGAAGGCATCCACAAAAGCATCAGAAGAGGAAACAGAACAAGATGCTTAGCCCGCATCTTCTTCAATGACTCATTCAACTTCCAAAACCGGGTACCTTTCCAGAAAAGCGTAAAAAACATTCCGGAAAACAACAGAAAATATCCTAAATACGTGATGTGGGTGCCCCACCAATCGGCGTTAACAGAAAGAACGGTCCCTGATTCATCGGGAAAATAGCTCGTCTGAAAGAATCGGTACCCCCGATAGTCCAGGACATTGTTCATATAAACATGGTGCTGATGCTCTACACCTCCATCTATCACCGTCAGTTTGCTCTCGTAAGACGACGGATTATTTGACCCCGGATAGTGGTCGAGTAAGAAATCATCGCACCGCAAGTAAAAATCCGCATACAGTATTCTGGAGCCAAATCCCACCGAGACATCCAGCCCATTAATCCTTATTGTCTTACTATATCCCGTGACACCTTTT
Source organism: uncultured Roseivirgaceae bacterium (assembly GCA_964393795.1). GTDB lineage: Bacteria > Bacteroidota > Bacteroidia > Cytophagales > Cyclobacteriaceae > Chryseosolibacter. Next base: position 756 of record CAYMWA010000032.1, on the reverse strand, counting down.
CCGCCTTGGATCAACAGCGTATCTTTTTCATTTCCGGAGCTCATTTCCACTGCGATAATGTCCAAACGATTTTTATCGACCGGATGACTTTTATCTCCTTTGTAATAGACTATTTTACCCTTGAAGGGTTTCTTCGGAATAATGAAATTGATGTTATTAATGGTATAAAGCGTCCTGTGGTCCAGAAGTGTCGGTACATTGGCTTTAATGTCACCCGAACGACGAGCCAATGATACCGAATCGGTCACGATTCCCTTTTGCTGTCCAAGCATAGACATATATCGTGCCTCTACGGGTGCGGTGATCGTCACGCCACCATGCTCTTCCGTCAAATGAACTGCTCCCCGCGCAGGGCTGTTAAAGGCGAACATTGTTCCGTCAATATTTCTCACTTCACCTTCTGAAAGGAGATGATTCTCTCTACCGCCCCGTGACACAGACACAATATTGAGCATCGTCTTTCCCGATTCCGTGACTTGAATTGAATCCTTCGCCAATGGAACATAATCCAGGGTTTTTAGCGAAATCGTCTTCTCACCAAAACGATAGTCTTGCCTGAAGGATCTTTTCAACGGCCATTCGGCATCACGAGCATTAAAATGGGACATCATATAGGGGTATTTGTCATAGCTGAGTGTCTTCATCCCATCGGTAACCCTCAGTTTGAAATAGGTGAGGTCGCTGATAATTTCATTGGTGGTCTGTCCTTCTCTAATTGCCATTTGTCACTCAAAACTGACGTAGCGCGAGACAGCG
>CAYMWA010000031.1:25589-28346 GCA_964393795.1 uncultured Roseivirgaceae bacterium | reverse complement strand
TATGGCGAATGGGCGGCCGGCCTCAACGGCAACGATTTACCATCCCTGTCATTCAGACGAAAGGAGTGGTCGGATGTGAATGCCTGGCGGACAAAAGCACGGCAACGTGTTGTGGACCGACTTGCCATACCAGACATTGGCAGCGTGCCGAACGTGAAAATCAAAAAACAATACACGTATGATGGGCTTCATGTTGAAGAACTAACGTGGCAGCTACCGTATGGTCGCCCTACAGAAGCGATACTCTTAAAACCGCAAAATGCGAAAGGTCGGCTGCCGGCGATTCTCGCCTTTCACGATCACGGCGGAAACAAATACTTCGGAAGGCGAAAAATTACGCGCACAAGTGATGACCAGCATCCGATGATGGTGACGCATCAGGAGCACTACTACGAAAACAGGGCATGGGCAAACGACATCGCGAAGAAGGGGTACGTCGTTTTAGTCCCCGACGCTTTCGCGTTCGCAAGCCGTCGCGTGCTGATCAGCGATGTACCCGAACGAATACGTCAAGGGCTGGAAGATCCTGAAGATCACGATCAGGAAAAGATTCAGTCGTACAATACCTGGGCAGCGGAACATGAGCACATCATGGCAAAATCACTGTTTAGCGCTGGTACTACCTGGCCAGGCGTTTTCTTCGCTGAAGATCAGAAAGCGCTCGACGTGCTCTGTGCACGCAAGGACGTCGATGCCTCCCGCATTGGATGCGGAGGCTTGTCGGGGGGCGGTCTGCGTACGGTCATGATGGGCGGGCTTGACCCGAGAATTAAATGTGCCGTGTGTGTAGGATTCATGACAACGTGGAAAGACTTTATCATGAACAAATCGTTTATCCACACCTGGATGGCTTACGCGCCCCTGCTTCCCAATGAACTCGATTTTCCGGAAATCCTCGGCTTGCGTACGCCACTTCCAACCCTTGTACTGAACGACGAAGACGACAGCCTGTACACATTACCGGAAATGAAAAATGCCGACAACATCCTGCGCGACATATACCGGAAAGCAAATGCGGCAGACCGTTACAAGTGCTCGTACTATCCGGGCCCGCATAAGTTCGACGCAAAAATGCAAGGGGAAGCATTTGACTGGTTCGATAAGTGGTTGAAGGTGTGAGTGGTGAGTGGTGAGTGAATTCGTGCTAACCGATGGTGTTTCTCTTTGTTCTGATGTAGTGTTGTAGTTTAACGGATCGCTATATGCCCGCGTCCATAAGGCAGAACTCCGAAGGGGTTGAATCAAACGTTATCGATGGCGGGCAGCATTGCACGCTGATGTATCTCTTCAAAGCCAACGCTTTGCATCAGCCGCGATGCTATGATAACGAGAATCACACCACTGCCGCCACCATAAATAGCCGCGGAGGCGTCCTTGAGAACGCTAACCATGACTGGGCCTATCGAAGGGGTAATAATGACAATATTTTACTTTACTATTGTTAAATGGCAAGTCTGTCTATACTTTGAGGAACGGACTAAAACTAGATGTCGATGCAAAGCAAAGCGCAGCGCCCTCAATGGCATAAATGGCTTCTATCTTTCCAGACGCGCAGCAGAAGCCTGTCCGGGCTGCTTATGATAGCGATGATTGTGCTCGGGTGCCGGTCTGAACAGACGGCACGCACACGCGCACCGTTGCCCCCAACCCTGCAGAACCTGTTCGCGCCACCGTCGCAATTTGTAGGCGAGATGGGTAGTTACCGATCGCCGCTGTTATTTGATTCAGGAGAGAAGGTGCAAAACAAAAAAGACTGGAAAAAGAGGGCGGAAGAGATCAGGCGGAAATGGCACGGCTTGCTGGGCCAATGGCCTGATATTATTAAACACCCGGCCGTTCAGTACCTGGATACGGTCAGACGTGAAACAATCCTTCAGCATCGTCTTAAACTTGAGGTGGCGCCAGGATGGACTCGCGATGCGATCCTTTTTATCCCGGACGGAGATGGTCCGTTTCCCGCCGCGCTTGTGGTGTATTATGAGCCCAACACAGCTGCAGGGCTTGGAAAACTGACGATGCGCGACTTCGCTTACCAACTCGCAAAACGCGGTTTTGTGGCGCTCTCGTTGGGAAGTCCGTACGACTCCAACTATTACCCTGACTCCGCATCCGCTACCCTGCAACCGCTTTCAATGCTGGCGTACATGGCCGCAAACAGCTATGAAATGCTTGCCGGGCTGCCCTACGTCGATAAAGACCGCATCGGCGTACTCGGACATTCCTATGGAGGAAAATGGGCGATGTTCGCTTCGTGTCTCTACGACAAATTTGCACTGGGCGTTTGGTCTGACGGCGGCATCGTCTTTGACGAAACCCGCCCGAATGTAAACTATTGGGAGCCATGGTATCTCGGCTATGACCGCAACACCTGGCGGACGCCCGGAGTCATTAGCGACAGCAGCGGCAGAACCGGTGCCTACAAGAAAATGATTGAAACACAAACCGACCTCCATGAATTGCATGCGTTGATGGCCCCCCGACCCTTCCTGGTTTCCGGCGGGTCAGAGGATCCAGCGAGTCGTTGGCAGGCGTTAAACCACGCGGTGGAAGTGAACCGTCTGCTGGGCTACGAAGATCGGGTCGCGATGCACAATCGTCCGACACACGGACCGAATAAGGAATCGAATGAAGTGATCTACGCCTTTTTTGAATACTTCTTAAAGGAGTAGCGCACGGCCCCATCCAGACAAACGCTTTTCCTGGAGGTTCGACCTGAACAATGACAGGAAGGCACTTTAAGCGATCAAGGAATGCAGA
>CAYMWA010000031.1:0-25489 GCA_964393795.1 uncultured Roseivirgaceae bacterium | reverse complement strand
CCGCTCCTGAATCATTTCACCCAGGACGATCCTCGCTTCATCCCAATCTTTGGCATCAAAGGACCACACGTCAAGATTGCCAATCGCATGCTCACCAAACGGACGCTTAATGATATCGTTAACAATCTTGTCGGCCCGATCAGAATTTCCATCGAATTCGGTCAGTAATCGCAGGTATTCGTAATCCTGTACGCCATTCCGCATGGTCTTTAGCCGGATCGATGGGCACGCTACATTCACATTCGGCACTACGCCAGGCCTGTAAATCAGCGAACCGTTTCCATTAAATTTCCGGTACGTGAATTCGGCATCGGCTTCAGAAGCTTCTTTATAAAAATCTTTCCAGGATTCAGGATCATACCAACCGCGTTCCCACCCGGCGCCTATTCCCCAACTGATCCAGGAATACGTGCCATACTTCCAGCAACTCCAACTGATGGCCCGGTCGTTCACGAGTGGCAAATCGATGAACGTTGAACTCCCAACCCAGCTGTTGACCTTGCTCTCATAAAGCATGGGGCCATACAGCCAATCTTTAATGCCCTTCTTCTGATACTTTCTCACTTCATCAATATTATAATTGATGGTGTGCGATGCCCAGGCATCAATCGAATTCGCAATAACATTCATTGCTTCTTCCGTATACGCGCCGTCCACTCTGAACTCTGCCTCGGGATAGTGATCCTTGAACACCTTCCCATAAAACACCATCCGATCCCACGCTTCGGGAAAATAGGATTCATCAAGACCGTTCAGGTAAACCAGAAGATCGGTTTTTTCCGAGTTAATCATATCCTTCAGATGATCGCGGACTTTTTGTATCGTACGCACATAGAGCGCCTGATTTTCCGGGTTGCGTTCTACATCCGGCTTCCCGATATCAGGCCATCCGGGTGTGCCATGCTTTCCGTAGACGTCAAACGGAAGCGCAAAGGTTTCAATCGGCTCACCGACGCCCGGGCCATAGGTATATCCGTATGCAGGCGTAAATGCTTCTCCCGTCAGATACTTTTTCAGCCGATGATCAAACTCCTCCCACTTGAGGTTCACGCTTCCGTTCTTCAATACCTGCAACTCCGGAGAATATGTCGGATCCATCAGTGAAACGCGGTTGCGCTTGAAAAGCTGATAGACCTGAAGCTCCTGGGCCTCGTCCATCCGGCTCAGAAACCCTTCCTGTTGAAGACTTGCCTTGAACTCATTTTCATTCGGAATAGCAAAATTCCAGACCTTGAGGCGTACCGGAACTTCCTTCGTCGTGCCCCCAACGGTAAGCCTGAGCGTACTTGTATACTCGCCCGGTTTTGCGTCCTCATATTCAAACGGAATATACTGATCAACCCAAAAGATCTGGGAACGCTGGTCCTCGATTCGATTGTTGAAATCAGGAAGCGTCAACGGATAAACCCATCTGCCCTTCACCTTCGAAGAATCGCTTTGTATCTTGCTGAAAGGTATCAGTGCATCAGGATACCATCCGGTACCCAGCGTGGCTTTCGGATAGCCCGTACTGGTACTTTTTACTTCTACGGACCATTCCAGGAACATCTCCGGACTGATCTCGAATTGCGTATCGTTGCTTTTGAATGGCGCCATCTCCAGGCGCATATCCGTTAGCATTGAATCAGTCGCGTTGGTTAACACAACTTGAAAGGAAACGTATTCGCCACGTGCACCGTGAAGTGAAACGGATTCGCCGTCATAAATCCAGTTCTTGTTCAGCAGGTTTCCTTCTCGCGATATTCCATCTTTGATTCCGCTGAACCTGTCTTCAATGATTTCATTGGTAACAGGGTCGAGCCTTACAGACGAAGGCAAAACGCTCAACTGCCACCGGCCTCCTTCGTTTTCCATCGCTGGCTTCGAACAACCAGCTGCAAAAATGACGAGCAGGAAAACCTTACTGAACTTCAACATGATATACGTTTTAAAATTTGTCTTTACTTGATTTTAGTACCCTATCCGACCCTCATTGTATTCTCCGACAGCAAAGATCAGCAGCTGGCTGAGGTCTTCATCTTCGCCCATCACCACGTACTTTCCATCTTCCGAAGTAGTGAGGGTCCCGATCTGAAACCCGCGCCACAGAATTCCCTGTTCAATACCAGGAGCAACCATCCTGAATTCCGGATTTCCCAGGTCAACAAAACCGGCACCCTTTGCGTCATAACTGAACAGATGGGTGTAGCCGGGAGCGCCACCTGCAACACCGTATAGTTTTCCATCCTGCGCAAATGCCAAACCCCTCAGTCGCGGCATCATAATGGGCTTGCCGAGATTCGTCACCTTCCTGGTAGCAGGATCGATCGTGAACAGTTGTCCGTCTCCGGCGTTGCCGCCATACAAAATTCCATCGGCCGACTTTGCCCACGACTCGATCTGTCCCATGGTCCGGCGCCCCCACACTTCGGGAACGGGGCTGTCCAGAATCGTAAAACTATCGTCCTTTGGATCGAATGCGAAAATCCGATTGATTGGCGCGCTCCCATAAATCACTCCGGAATTATCTTCGATCAATGCTTTTCCGAGATAGTGTTCCGGATTGAGCGCATAATCGTGTAATCTTCCGATGTCCCTTCTCGACGGCACCAAATCGTCAAACGTCTTGACCGCCCCTGTGCCCACGTTGTATTTGAAAAAAATTCCTGATGGATAGGTTATGCCATAGAGCCACGTTCCCTTTCCTCCTGCAGTCAGGGCGAAAATCCCTTCGCCAGGTACGGGCACGCCGAGGTCTTTGACTTTGATTTGGCCGCGGTTGCCGATCTTGACTTCGATAAGGTGTCCATCACCGTTAGAACCATCTGCGTTTGCATTGGCAATTGTTCCGGCAAACAAAACATCATTCTTTCCCCTTGCATAGCCTGTCGGAATACTGCGTTGCCCTTTGACGATTTCATTCAAGTCCGTCAGGTTTTTCATTTGCTGTTCCTTAATGGAAGCGACGAAGACGAAGGGACTCAGCCCTTTTCTGGCAGAAGTACCACCTACAATGAAGTCGCCCGTCACAGCCAGGGAGGAAATTGAATTCCGATACATTGGTAACCGCTTCAGGTCGGTATTCTCAAGCGATACCTCAATGGAAAACCCCTCCTTAGGAGAAAAGAACTTGTACTGGGCATATAATAATCCGGGGCTCGCATTGATCGCGAAGCCTACCAATAGTGCTATTGTTACTTTTTTCATTTTATTACCTCCTCAGGGTTGAACTTGATGAGAAACGCACTGGAACCCATTCCTTCCTCACCGGCAGCGTTTCCACTCTTTACATTCTTTCTTCCCAGGAAATAAAGATTCCCGTCCTTATCCTTTGTATCCCCTCCCGTCGCCTCGGAAATCTCGGCTATGGGGTACTCAAAAATGATCCGCGTCTTTTTTGTAGCCGGATCAAGTTCCACCATCACCGTTGCGTTTTCCTTTATATAGTTTCCATGTCCGCCGATGAAATAGTACAGCTTTCCGTTGTTGCCAAGATTGATATTGGGTACGTAAGGGCGCCACGGTTCCTTTTCACCCGTGTCCGCCACACCCCCGAGGTCTTCGACTCTTCCAATTCCATTTTTCTGAGGATAGAACGCGAGCACCTTTGCTCCATAAGTGATCATATAGATGACACCGTTTTTTTCGTCTTTGGCAAAAGCGGTGATACCGGTAACAATCTTGCTCCCTGGTGTCCCCGGAAATGCGGGCAGGCTTTCCCTGGCAAAAATCAGTTTGTTCAAACTTTTTTCATATTTCACCAGACGTTGCCGCCAGTCCACGTAATAGGCGTTTCCCCACCAGTCTGTAAACATAACACGTGGCACGTGCGTACTTCCTAACCGCCCAAGGTCTTCAAACTCATTTGTTTTCGGGTCGTAAATCATAAAGTGTACCTGCGGATAGCTGATACCGTAGATCTTTCCGGTTTCAGAATCTACATCAACGTCTTTGATACTTTCATACTGCAATCCCATTCCAAGGTTCGTCAGTTTGTCGGTTGCAGGATCCCATTTCATGAAATAACCGCCCGCATAACCGTGAGGGTGATTCATCAGGTATTCTTCTCGTGACTCGCCACCATCAGTACTGAAGTACATGCACCCATCAGAACCGGCAACAATCTTTGAATGAATTTTACCTTGCCATTGGAAAGGTCTTAAATATGCCATGTCACCGATGAAGCCTTTCAGTTCTATGGTTTGGTCCGCACACTTATATTCATAAAACGCAATCTTGTCCTTGTGATTCGTGACGCCAACGTACACGGTATTATATTTTGCGTTGTAGCCGATATCATCCCAGGTCGAATGTCCTTCCGGAAAATCGGGATATTCGATAAAGGCAATATTACGCTTCGTAATTCCCTGCGCCAAAGCGCTCACATGCATAAGCGTGACCATCAGGAACCACAGGCCGCATACGCCTACAGCTGATCTTGACATCAGATCGCTCCATCTCTTTTTTCTTCTCATGTTATTCACCTTTTCATATGTTTCGACATTAAACTATATACAAATCAATAGCGTGGTCCCGGGTGCTCAGTCTGCCTTTATTTTCTCAGGTTGTCTCCATTTTATCGCCATTGCGGTGGAGTCATTTAACCCGGCCACAATCATCTCACGACCCTCGGAATCCTGAATTCGTTCAAGGCTTCTTACGTCAGCACGAATGTTCAGTCCACTTTCATATTGCGGAACATACCTAAACCCGCCTTTCCCGTCACCGACTAACAGTACGCCGTGGTTCGCTGTGTATCGACCGTATTTGATTCGCGTCCACGAGTTATTTCCCGCAAGGAGAAGATCCTTATGACCGTCGTGGTTCGCATCGAGCGATGCCAGCCCGTATACGGGTGCATACTGCGCTTCCCTCGGCAATCGATGCAGGATGAATCCCTCGTTACCTCTGTTTTCCAGGTACACCGTTTCCATAAGTTCCGCCTTCAGCAGCGAAGCTTGCTGCAACTGTTCTTCCGAAAGAATGTCATTAATCGTAGCATCGGCGTAATCGCCATAATTCCCGAACAATTTCTTTAACGCGGGGAGCTGCGCAATCAAATCATCTCTTGACGCGGCCGGATAAGATATGCCATCGATAAAGTAGCACATAATAGGATCTACCGATCCATTCGCATCGAAATCATCATAGTAAAGCGTAAGCGGCTCGTCCTGGCTTGCCCGGAACTGCGTATTCAGACCGCAGTTGCCCAACACAACATCCAGGTCACCATCGCCGTCCATATCCTCCGCATGGAGGGTATTCCACCAGCCCGTGCTAGGGAACTTGATGTAAGTATCGCTTGCATCAATCAGTTTTCCATTTTCATTAAGGAATATCGTGACCGGCATCCACTCGCCAACAACCATCAGATCCGGAAGGCCATCGCGATTAATATCGATCCAGGCGGCGTCTGTCACCATCCCCAGTTTCTCCATGTCGGGCGCCACAGTAGAAGTGACATCGGTGAAGTTTCCGTTCCCATCGTTCATGAGGATTCTGCTTCCGGGCGTGACTGGATACCTGCCCGGCACCAACCGACCACCGACAAAAATATCAAGATCTCCATCGCGATCAATATCTGCGCTTGTTATGCAGCCGTTGCTGGTCAATATCCCTGGTAATCCACTTTCCTTTTTTTGATATACGCCACTTCCGTTATTGATGTATAACCGATCCTGTAAAGCAGGGTCTGCTTCCGCAAACGCATAGCCACCGCTGGCTACATAAAGGTCGAGATCGCCATCTCCATCGGCATCAAAAAAGTGAGCAGCGACATCTTCGCTGGCCGCATCTGCTTCGAATGCCAGCTGCGTGCTCGCCAAAAAGGCACCGTTCTTATCCTGCAGAAACAATTGAGCGGATTCGTTTTTTGCCCCTCCTACAAAAAGATCTTGCAGCCCATCCATGTTGACATCGCCTACCGCCAGTGACGGTCCCGAACGCGAAAGATAGTGCGGCAGCAAGGACTGCACCGTAAAATCACGGAATCTGTTTTCCGAATGTCGAACACCGGATAATGGAATCGCCGACAACAACGGCTGACCCGAATCTGAAACTGAGTCGCCTTGCAAGCCAGGACTTGCCTTTGAATCGTCGACAACGTAGAGTTGATTCACGCCCAGATCAAAGAGGTGTTGAATTTTATCGTCGGGCCATAGAATGACTGCCGAGTCCACTTTCGCGTGGGTACCTACGCCAAAAGTGAGAACCGGATCAACAGACGACTGAAAGCCTCTTGTAACAAAAGCTTCCTGGTGATATTCAGATGTTCCGCAGTACAAAACGACACGCGTACCGATGCCGCGGGTATTGGCAGAGTGCGATTGCAAACGGATCTTTACATAGTTATTTTCGGAAAGGATATCACTATTGTTCCTGTAAACACCTGCGAGACCATTGGTATTGCTCACCACAAGATCGAGGTCGCCATCATTGTCCAAATCCGCGTAAGCTGCTCCTGTTGACAACGTCGGCTCGCTCAATCCCCATTCCTTGCTACGCCTGGTGAACGCTTCATCCCCGTTATTCTGATAAATATAATTGGGGATAGGATTGGGTGGCATTTTCGCAATATAATCCGTCAACGGATTCAGTTCTTCTCCCTGTCGTTCCTTCAGAATGTTGTTTACCGAATACATGACGAAATCCATGTCGGTATAATCCCTCACATAGCCATTCGATACAAACAGGTCTTTCAGGCCATCATTATCAAAGTCGGCAAAAAGGGCAGCCCAACTCCAGTCGGTAGCGAAGACACCGGCCATCTGACCAATTTCGCTGAAGGTACCGTCGCCGTTGTTTTTCTGTAACATATTGCGACTGTACTGGTAATAGAATCCGTTGTCAAACAGGTTCTGGAACTTGTCGTAGTTGTGCGGTCCGGCATGCATCTTTTGGCCGTGATTTCCGTCAGGCAGCATATCAAGGGTCATCACATCCGTGAACCCGTCATTGTTAAAATCAGCGATGTCGACACCCATGGAAAACAGTGGCGCTACGTCCACGTGTGATGAAAGTGCTTCGCTAAACGTGCCATCACCGTTGTTGACAAACAGATAGTCGGGCTCATTAAAATCATTCGCGACATACACGTCCGGCCAGGCGTCGTTGTTGATGTCCGAAATGCCAAGTCCCAGCCCGGCCGTCAAAATGTTGGAAGTGATTCCAGCTTCTGCGCTTACATCTTTATATTGGCCGTTGTCATTCCGGTATAGCTTGCTGGCGAAATGTGGATTATACCGATCGCGCAGGTTTGCATCGATCTTGCTGCCGGCGGAGTACTGTTGCAAAGAATGGTTAATAATAAAGCAATCAAGGTCACCGTCCTTGTCATAGTCAAAAAAGGCAGCCTGTGTGGAATACCCGTCGTCGGCCAGGCCATAGACCTCGGCCTGTTCGCTAAACGTGAGGTCGCCATTGTTGATAAACAGCAAATTCTTCCTTCTTTTTGAATTGACATCCGCGCTACGACAGATGTAAATGTCCAGGAGTCCGTCATGGTTTACATCCGCCATAGTGGCGCCCGTGCACCATCCCTGTTTTTCAGCGACACCGCTTTGGGTGGTAATATCCTCGAATGTAAAATCGCCGCGATTCAGGTATAGTCTGTTTGCCACCATGTTGCCGGTAAACAAAACATCCTGCAATCCGTCATTGTTGATGTCTCCAACTGCGACTCCGCCTCCGTTGTAGAAATAGGAGTAGTTTAGAATATTGAATGACTCCCTTTCAAACAGCGTATTTTCGAAATCAATTCCGGTGTCCTCGGCATCAAGCTTGGTAAACAACAGCTCCGTCTGATCGCAGCCCGCCAACGCGGTAAGGGCGATCAGGTAACAAACAAGCCGAAAGGTGCAGCGCTGAAATCGATTTCCTCCCCTCAAGATCTAAAAGTCTACATCCCACCACAAGTTCGTAGTAACTTTATCAGGACCGCTCAGCAAGTCGACCGCCTTTTCCACCTCAGCCCGGTTTGTTTCATATTCAGATGTAAGGAAAGGCAATCGCTTAATTGTCTGCACGGTAGGATCTGTAATCTCCGGATTGTCTGAATTGGCAACCGGATACAAAGGCAACACATCCATCCTTCTGTAATCGGCCCACGCTTCCCATCCGTCAGGGAATAATGCCAACCATTTTTGCATAGCAATCTGTTCCAATTGAACGTTTTCGTCGACCTCGTTGAACTTGACAGGTACATCCGACAACGCACGTGAATCGAGATAGTCTTCCGGCTCTACGGGGGTAGCCACACTGTTGATGTAATCCGCTATGACCGTGTTATCGGTAATGCCCCATTGATGCATGGAATTGGTGATACCTGCTTCATACAGTTCTTTCGCCGTTCCGCCCATATCCCATCCCAACAGCGCGCCCTCTGCGCGGAGGAAGTATGCTTCTGCTGCAGCCATGATGTTGGACGGCGTCGATAAGAAACTGGGAATACCACCCGACTTCGGATCGGTCCAGCGCGGCCCTACGTGTGAGTTGGCATTCGGTTGATTCATAGGATCGGTCAGTTGATCGATTGACAGCCCGTTTCTCAGCCCTTCATACGTGCCGGTCTCCTTAGCAGGGATGAAATACTCAGCGATACGTGGATCGTCATATCCCTTCAGCGCGGACTCCATAGCCGCCGTCATTCTGAATTCGTTCCATTCTGACATGATGGAGATTTTGTTCCGGTCGATTGAATTCTTCTCTGCGAGCGCATCATCCCCCGGGCTGCTTGTGAAAACGCCTGCGGCATAGGCAGCTTCCGCTTCCGTCTTTGCACGTTGGGCATCAACCTTCGAGATTCTCAAAGCCAGGCGCAGACGAAGCGTATTGGCAAACTTTATCCACTTGTTTACGTCGCCTTTGTAGACGAGGTCAAAGGTACCAAAAGGCTTGTCGCCCGATTTACCTTCCAGCGTTTCCACAGCTGCTGCCAGGCGCTTGAAGAAGTCGTCATAGATGGCGGCCTGATCGTCGTAGGCAACAGAAGTACCGGGCTCCCCGGCCCGCGAATACGGAATCGGACCCCAGTAGTCGGTGATCCGGTGAAAAGAATACACCCACCAGATGTTAGCAAGCGCATTCTCGGCAGATGCAGGATCCGTATTCTCCAATATCGTTTGCAATTGCGGCACCACTTCGGTGTATTGCGCATCCCATGGCGACTGTGCCCACTCCATCTGGATCACCAGACGGTCAGTAGGGAAGTATGCGGTGGTGTTGGCAAAATACTGGGCGAACTGATCGGAGTAAAGATTCTGAGCGACCTGGTCATTCCAGGGAACCGACGAGATCGCCTTGGAAAAAAGGAAGGGTAACTCGGCCGGTCCTACGGTGGCAATGGTATTCTTGTTCGTGTTAATCTCCTCATAGTTTTCAGTGCATGAGGATGTGAGCAGCGCACCCGAGGCCAGCAATGCGTACACGTATATTTTTAATCTATTCATGTTTTTCATGATTTCTTCATTTGGAATAGTGAGTGATTAGAACGTCAGGTTTAGATCGAAACCTATACTCCTTGTGGAAGGAAACGCACCGTATTCCACCCCTTGGAAGTTATTGCCATTCCCCAGGCTAACATCCGGGTCAAACCACATCTTTCTTTTCTCCACGCCAGGGATGTCAAGGATTGAACTTCCGCGATACAACCACAGCACATTACGCCCGACGAGCGACAAGTGAATTTTTCGAATAAAAGATTCGGATGGCACATTGATCGTGTATCCCAGCGCCAACTCCCTTAACCGAAAGCTGGTAAGATCATAAGCGAAAAACTCACCCACACCAAAGCGTTTGCCAGAGGCCGTTTGCCAGAATTGCTGGGATGTAATGGTCGCCGACACCGGATCGCCTTCGGTATTGACCCCGCCCAGATTCCATCCGCCTTCGCGATAGGGTTCGGTGCCTTCCGTGATACCGCTGAACGCCAGGTTCTGTTCCGTGCCTGACACCATTACGCCGCCAAAGCGGCCATCGATCAGTGCGCGTACAGTGAAATCCCCAAAGGTCAATGTGTTGTTCAAACCGATGTTGGCCTTTGGATTAAAGTTACCAATAACACCAGGTACTTCTCCGGCCGTCAACGTCGTTAGCGGTGTGCCGACATCGGTCACAAGATATTGCCCGGCGTCATTCTTCATCCACTGGTGTGCCAGGATATCGCCGTAACTTCCGCCTTCTCTGATCTGAGGACGTCCACCAAAGTCAATATAGCCTCCGAGGTAAACCACATCCAGGTCTTCACTCAACTCGATCACCTTGTTGCGGTTTATACCAAGGTTGAGGTCAATACTCCATTCCATTCTGTCATTCATGATGGGAAAGGCGTTCAGCACAACCTCAAGGCCACTGTTTTGAATATTTCCTGCATTGATATACTGGCTGGCATATCCGGTTCCGGAAGGAAGACTGATGGTGAGAAGCTGATTCAAAGAATTACTGTGATAGTAGGTCAGGGCAACGCCAACTTTGTTTTGTAAGAACCTCGCCTCAAGACCGACCTCCTTGCTTTTTACAATCTCAGGCTTCAGGCCCGGAATCGGAAGAACCGCACTGCGGCTCAGGTAACCATTGCCTGCACCCTGACTGTAAGTGTAAGAGGTGCTGCGCAGGCCGAACTGACCGCCATTACCCACTTCAGCATAGCTTGCGTTCACCTTAAGGAATGACAACGCATCAGGCAGGGTCATCATATCGGACAGTATCGCCGACGATCCGATCGAATAATATTGAAAGGCATAGGGCGCCGGCAGGCGGGAATCCCAATCGTTCCGGATGCTCCCTTCAAGGAAGAGCGCGTTCTTGTATGAAAAATTAAACTGACCAAAAACCGATTGCGTCTGGACATGCGTACCGCTCATAGAAGTCTGAGGATCGGTTGCGAAATTAAGACTGAACTTGTTGGTAACATTCAAGCCATTGGCAATTCCGCTCACGTTCTCAACTTTATTATCCTGATAAATTGCACCCACATGGTAGTCGACCGAGAAATCTTGCGAGAGTGTGTTGCGACCGTCGAAAATAACGTCAAACCACTTCTGCGTTGAGGTCGATTCCGTTCTGGAAAAATATCCTCCAGGGCGGGTGGCATGCAGCAGGGTACCTTGATAGATTCTTCGCTCCGCCGATACAAACGAGCGGTCGAGATTCGCTCTTCCTGTCACATCCAGCCAGTCAGTGATCTGATATTTGGCGGATAGAAAACCTACTATGTTGTCGGTTTTAGAATCATGGATGTCGTTGTTGACAGACCAATAGGGGTTGCCATAAATGGCGGGTAAGGTCGCCGCCCAGGGTGCGCGTACGGGAACACCCAACGAATTGATGGTTTGGTAATTTCTGGCGTCCTCGATACTTACGTTGCGTGCAATCTGATAAGCATTCAGCACTGGTGTGTTTCCTTCGCCCGCGCGCGGAATGTTGTTAATATCCTGTATGAAGTAGGAAACCTTGGCATCTGTACTCAATCGTTCGCTGATTTTGTTAGACAACCGCAAGTTCACCGTGTGGCTCATCAGATCATTCTTAGGGATAATACCCTGCACCTTGTTGTTGGTGTACGACAGGTACGTTTGCATTCTTTCCGAACCACCCGACACGCCTATTGAATTATGGAAACTGGTACCGGTCCTGAAGAAGTCGCGGATGTTGTCAGGCTGGGGTGAATACGTTCTCTGTTCACCCTGAATATTGGTATAGGATTGGCCTTCCATGCGGGCACCCCAACTGTTTCCTGTTGAAGCATCCAGCACGCCACCACTTCCCTGTCCATAGGTATTCTGGACCCGGGGCAGCGCAAACGGCGATTCCAGCCTGATACCGGAGTTGATGTCGACAGAAACCTGACCCGCTTTACCCTTCTTAGTGGTAATGACGATCACGCCGTTACCTGCCTGGCTGCCGTACAGTGCAGCAGCAGAAGCGCCGCGAAGGACAGTAATAGATTCGATGTCGTCAGGATTGACGCTGTTAATATCACTACTGTAAGGGATACCATCGACCACGATCAATGCGTTATTGTTACCATCAATCGAGCGGTTTCCTCTCAGAATAATCCGCGCGCCACTGCCAACACCACCCGAACTCTGGGTAATCACCGCGTTGGCTACGCGGCCTTGAAATGCGTTTAACAAATTGTTCGGATCGCGTATCTCTGTGAGCTGGTCTGCATCAACAGTTTGCGTGGCGTACACAAGCTCCTTGGGCTGACGCTGAATGCCGAGGGCCGTGACCACTACTTCATCCAGGGCAGTGACATCTTCCTCAAGCGTCACGTTGATGACGGACCTGCCATTCACCGTGACCTCCTGGGTAACGTACCCGATGAAGGAAAAAGTGAGCACAGCATTCTCGTCCGCCGCAACTGAAAACCGGCCGTCGACGTCAGTCGTTGTTCCTGTCGAGGTGCCTTTCACAAGAATGTTAACACCCGGCAGGGGATTACCTGCATTGTCGGCAACCCTTCCCGAGACAGCAGCTTGCAAGAAAGCTACTTTCGAAAGGTCTTCCGCTACAATCTTGGGCGTGGTTACCCGATGGCGGTTGTCGGTAGCTGCGCCTCCGGTGTCAAAGGCCATTGCCTGAAGCGCGCAAAGACAAAATCCCAACACAAAAAGGAATGTTACCGTCACCCGCAATCCGGCCGAAGCCGAAACTCTTTCAAAGTTACTTGATATCATATTGGTGGGCTTTAAAGGGGATTAAAAATCTTTTAATATCTTTCATTGGCTAAATTTTGATAGAAAAATTTTAAAATCAAAGAAAAAGAAACTTTAATACTTAAAAAAATAAGAAAGCGAAAACATTCAATGGATAGATATGGCAAGAATGATGATGTCTGTAACCGCTGAGACTCCTTATTATTAAGGTGACAGAATCCTCATGACAAGAAAAAAAAGGAGTTGAGAAAGAAAGTATACGACTACGAAAGTTGCATTGAGATACTTTCTAGTCGTCTTTTCTCAGACCCATCAGCTCCTGAAACAAACGCAACCTGGTTAGTCGCCCGTCCTTCAGAAGCCTGTCTTCCAACTGATCGGCCTTCGCTTTGTCTGCCTCAATCTTCGCCAATGCCCACTGAAACTCAAGGGAAGAAGAGCCCGCCCCAATCTGCCAGTTTCGGATGGAGTCTGCGGAGGCCTTCCATTCCGCTACCGATTGGTGTAACTGGTCATTCCCTCTCTCTTTCAAAACCTTGAAACCAATATAAGTACTCAACACGTCGCCGTGACGGCGGTCTTCTGCGGCAAGGGTGTAACTTTCGATTCGTCCGTACAATTGTTCGGCGGCGGAACGATCTGACAGCCCTTCTTCACATACAGCGGCCATCAGGTCATGCAACCGCATATCGGGGTTGTAGGGCATGCCGGCACCCAAATGTTCGGGCCATTGTCGCGCCGCCTCAATATACCGAAGCGCTTTCTTAAACTTTTTTTGCTTCATCATGTTCAATGCCTCCCATAGATTTGCGAGTTCATAAATATCGTGTCCCTCGCGCGCACCCTCTTGCGGAAGTATCGTGATCCGGCTCAGTACGTCCAAAGCAGGTTTAAAATTTCCTGTTTGCAGCAACGCCTTGGCGTAGTCCATTCCGATAACCGGATTGTCCGGGAATTTTTTAAAGGCACTGGCCGAATGCGTACGTGCAGCGTCAAACGATCGTTGCCCCATATAATAACTCGTCAAATGGTGCCAGGCCCTCCACTCCGTCGGCGCTACCTTCAACGCCTTCTCAAGATCGGAGAGCAGCTGAGGACCGCGGCCCTTATCGTCCTGAAAAAGAACATAGCGTGAAAGATAAAAGGGCGCGTAGTCCGGGGTCCATCCGCACTCGGCGAACAATTCTTTCGCTTTATCAGTATCACGGTGCTTCCAATAGATGAGACCGAGATACCAGGCCGTTTTCCATGAGGACAGTTGCCCCTGCGCCCAGGTCAACACAGGAATGGTCTCCGCGCGAAAAGGGAAGACGTGTGCCGGCGACATGGCGACCGCAGACTGCAGATAGGCCTTGCTCTTCGCTGCATCGCGATCCTTCTTAAGCCAGGCGAGCCAATAATACACCGTCGGGTATTCAGGTGCCTGTAACAAAACCTTTATGGCTTCATCCTTCAACCCCATGTTGGCGTATTCCACCGCCAGTTCAAGGAATGTCTCGTGTGGAAACTCGTTCCGGATGGCTGCTGTAAATATTTCAAGGCGCTCCTTATCCAGATGAAGCAGATACTGTTCAAAACGCGCGTAGTGACTCAAGGGATCGATGCGCAAAAGCGTCTCCAGTGTCTTCTGCGCGCGCTCACCGTCACCTGTTTTCCGATAAGCCGTTGCCAGCATATGATAGGCTGCAAGGTTGTACCGGTTGTAGTCCAGCGCCCGGATCGCATCCCCGATCACCTCTTCCCACGCACCTTTCCGCATGTTGATCTTTGCCATTTGCAGGTAAGCCGCGGATCGGAACTCCATTGTTCGCGCGGCAACGCTGAAGGCCTCTTCCGCATTAGTCAGGTCACCTGTCTCCGCAAGCAAGATACCATAAATGAAGTTTGCCGGACCATCGTAGGTGTCGATCTGCAACACCTTTCGTGCGAGATCGATGCCTTCCTGAAAGAACTGCTTTCGGAAGCATAGCTCCGCCAGGCGGGTCATGGCCAACGTATGCGTGGGTGCGGCTGCAAGACATTCGCGATAAAATGCTTCTGCGGCGTCATAGTTGCGCATGGCATGCTCCTCCTCTCCCAACCTGAAAAGTCTTTCTGCAGAACGATATTCCGTTTCGACGGCATCCACCAACGGACGGGTGACCCGCGTTTCAGTCGAATCTGTGGTATAGTACAGCCTTTTATTTCCAATGCGCACGCGCAAGACTTCATCGTTCGTTATTCTTGCGTGAATATCCTTTACAAAAACCTGCATGGGCGACAGCTGCAGCCGTTCTTTGTGAAGCACCTTTGCGCCCAGGCTCACCGTTAGCGTATCGTCGATGAAAACCGTGGGATTGATGGCGATCTTTGCGTTTCCTGCCGAATAGTCCACGTTCAATGTTCCAAACGCCGACGCATCGACCATTCCACCCGTTGCCTTGACCGGAAACCAGTAATCCGTCTTCGTCTCGGCATAAAAGGGCCGGAGTGAGAGTTGGTTAAAAGGGCTATGAAAACCACTCTTCTCCCCTGCCTGATTAAATTTTACGCCCGACTGTGCTTCTATGTACTGCCCGTCATGGTCGGTCAAAAGGTCTTCCCAGATCGCGCCGTTGCGACTCAGCGCCCATATCCACAATTTTTTCCCCGGAGCATCCGCATATGGCGCCCAGTGTCCAAAGCCATAATCGGCGTCGCGCCAGTAACCGCCAAACCAGTTCCGCGAATCGCCAATGACGTGATAGGACTTGTGACTCCCGAAATTGTTCTCTTTATAAAGCGCCAGGTTGCGTCCCTTCTCGTCAATCGGCCAGGGTGAAACGGCTCCGCCATGGTCAATGTGATGCGTGCCGGGGAAGTAGAATTCAAGGTCGTTCGTCGCTTTATAGGCAGCGTTCTCCCATGACAGGTAGGCTTCGTGAAACGGCGTGGCATTGTACCACAAAGCCTGTGTTTCAAAGTACGCCTTGTCGTTCGGTAAATGGATGTTGACACGCCATTGCGTGCGCGAAGCCAGGTCGAGACCGCCCACTACGCAGCTGGTACTTCCATCCGCATTTTCGATTATCCGATAGTCCACTGCTCCGGCGGCCCACGGCGCATGACCGAGGTCCAGTCCAAAATTATGCTCGATGCCACCACTTGTCCACGGCCCGCGGATGCCGATGGCACGGAACTTCATCACATGATTGATATACACAAATTCTTTTCCGGTGGACTTTTCAATCGCACCCATCACTTTCCCGCCAACTTCGGGTAGTACCATCACTTTGATGTAAGGGTTCTCCATCGACACCACTTTCCAGTCCTGTTGCACGCTTTTATCCGTGTAGCCATTGAACATGTTGTAAGGGTAGAACGACGATATTGCATGGTTAATGGCCATCGCCGGTAGCGGGTTGGGATCAGAATAGGGATAGGTAGTCATTCGCACCATCCGCTCATCCACTGAATTTCGTTGGCCGGATGCACCGATCACAATGGCGAGGAAGAATCCTGTGAGAATAAAAATCTGCCTGCATGCAATCGTCGAGGCCTTTGCATAAATAGCTGTGCGCTTCATATTTGTTATATTATCGAAATACATCTATAAGGTTTAAGTCACAACGGACAGAACCGCTGATTGAATGTGCATGTAAGCCCCCTTCATAATCGACCCAGTGTCTATACGCTGGGTCATGCAGTCGTGCGCGCAGCGCTGAAAGTGTGAGCCCTCTGCCAATGGTAGCATCGTCTGCGCGTACATAGAGACGGGGATGCAAGTCCGAAACGACCATCCCATCGTGTTTTAGCTCTTGAGCACTCGCTGTAAAACAAGTATTGACAGCCATCGCGTGACCACATAGAAGCAGCAGAAAAGACCAGAATGCTTTTACCATGGTAACTTTGTTTAAATCTGTCTGGTATTATCAACTCCGAAACCTGCGGTTTCTGAGCCACTGAGCCGAATGCGGACTGCCTGGTTAAAGATGCTTAAGATGGAATGCACAACTTTCAAATCATTACTATAAGATAGATTGTGATTGCTATATTCTTATTTATCCTTGCGTTTTCAAAATTAACATTTATTTTTGCTTTACTAATCGAATGATGTAAAATTCTAAAAAAACATGCGTGTTTGACGGAAGTTGACGCCGCAGCTGGCTCCAACGCAAGCGCCGGAATAGACAAGTTGGACGCTCGATGTTTTTTTTGCAGAACAGCCAAAAAACGGATCGACCAGAATAATACAACATCAGGTAACTATGGCTCAGAATCGGGGGAAGCGATTGTTCGGTACACGGGAAGCGTTTGACATCAGACCGCTCGGCGGGTTGACCGTTGCTCCTGACGGAGCAACAATCGCTTATGTGGCGACAGTATCCGATCTTGTAACGAACGAGAGACGTGACTACGTTAACCTCATCACTATCGAAAGTAATGAATCGATGGTCCTTGCTGAAGGAAGCGCTCCACAGTGGTCGCCGGATGGAACGCGGATTGCGTATTTGGCAACGGCTGACGGTCAGACCGGAATCTGGATCTATACCCTTAAAAATAAGGAGCGAAAATTCCTGGTACCCACCTACCACTCCGATAGCTTCATTGATCATCTCGCTGAAAACAACTTTGCCTGGTCACCGGATGGGCGCTTTGTCGCTTATGTAAGCACGGCACCATTTTCCCTTACAGAAAATGAGTCGTCGGAAATAAGGGAAATCAACAGGCTTCTATACAAGACAAAAGGCGGATACGGCCGACCTTTCTTCGCTGACGATCGACTTACCCACATCTGGGTAGTTCCAGCAGCGGGCGGCGAACCGGAATTGATAACGCCCGGCGATTATAATGAGCATTCAATTTCATGGGCACCCGACGGCGATCACATTGCCTTTATCAGTAACCGCACAAGTGATCCCGACAACAATCAGCAGAACGACTTGTGGCATGTCAGCCTGAGAACAAAAGAAGTGACAAGGCTTACAGCAGGTCCTGGCACGGCCTTCCAACCACGGTGGTCGCCTGACGGAAAGTATATTGCTTACCTGGCAACGACCAGCAAAATCAGCACAAATGACAGCCAGGCGGACGACATGCAGTTGCACCTCGTATCACCTGACGGTAAAACAGCGCGGTGTTTAACCCGGGCATTCGACCGGAAAATCGAGAACGTTCAATGGCATCCAACAGCGCCCATTGTCTATTTCACGGCCGGCCATCACGGTGCCACAAACTTGTACAGGGCATTTCCTTCTGCTGAAAAAGTGGAACTCGTCATTGGTGGCCACCACCTACTATCAGCCTATGCGCTTGGCCCTGACAGCGAGACGATCGCGTACGTAAAAAGTGAGATCGCCAGTCCGGACGAAATTTTTTTAAAGAAGCCCGATTCGTCAGCATTAAGAATCACGTGCGAAAACCAAACGCCGGTCGACACCTGCCTTTTTCAGCAGGCAGATGATTTTTGGGTCAAAAGTTTTGACGAAACGCTTGTTCAGGGATGGATCATTCCGCCGGCGCATGTCGATCCGGCTAAACGATACCCATTGGTGTTGGTTATTCATGGCGGTCCGCATAACATGTTCGGTTACGGCTTTGAACCGCTCATGCAATTGCTGCCCGCGCAAGGGTATGCTACGCTCTTTATGAACCCAAGGGGGAGCAGTGGGTACGGACAGGCCTTTACACGCGGAAATGTGCTGAACTGGGGTGGAGGTGATTACAAGGATTTGATGGCGGGCGTTGATTACGCCATAGAAAAATATCGCTGGATTGATGCGCACAATTTAGGCGTGACCGGCCAGAGTTATGGTGGATATATGACAAACTGGATCATCACGCAGACGCGCCGCTTTAAAGCAGCTGTCGTTGATGGTGGTATCAGTAACCTCATCAGTTTCGGCGGGACTTCCCTTTACCATTCGTTGATGGAATCAGAGTTCAACGGAAACATCTATGACAACTTCCCCCTGTTGTGGCAATGGTCACCCCTGAGAAATGTAAAAGATGTGGTGACGCCCACTTTGTTCGTGCATGGAACGCGAGACAATGAAGTGCCGGTATCACAGGCCGAGGAAATGTATGTGGCGCTAAAGAAGTTGGGCGTGCCTGCCTCGTTCGTCCAGTATCTGGAAGAAGGTCATGGATGGCGGCCTGATTTGAAGCCGAAAAACCGGTATGATCTGTACAACCGAATCATCGCATGGTTCAACCAGTATTTGAAAAAAGTATAATAAAACAGAAACATTATTAAATCGTTGCGCATGAACAAAGGCCGGAATTGGATCAGCTTCGTCATTATACATGTCATCTTTATGGGCGTTTGGGGGGCACTCATTGAAATCCCCGAGAAGAATGGCTTTCCGGCCACCCTTGGTTATGTGGTGTGGGCATTCACCATGATCCCCGCAGCAGTCGTCGGCCTTTTCATCAATAAGTGGCAGGTGGAGTACGACCGCAAATCGATACTTTTAGGACTCAGCGCCGGTGTTCTCGGTGCCGCCGGTCAACTCGTGCTCTTCTTCACATTGAAGATAGCGCCCGCCTACCTCGTATTCCCCCTGCTTTCGCTGACGCCTTTGGTCACCATACTTCTCGCCGTTGTGCTTCTCAAAGAGAAAACAGGCCGTCTGGGATGGCTCGGTATTGCGGTCGCTATTATTGCTGTACTGCTATTGTCTTATCAGCCACCCGGAGACGAAAGAACAAGCGGATACCTATGGATGGCGCTGGCAGCGATCCCTTTGCTGGCGTGGGGAACGCAGGGCTACATCATGCGCTTCGCCAATGAAACGATGAAAGCCGAAAGCATCTTCTTTTACATGACCATCGGTTCACTTCTACTGATCCCGGTCGCTATCCTCATGACAGACTTCTCGCAACCGATCAACATGGGCTTCGAGGGTCCCTATCTGGCGGCATTGGTGCAGATTCTGAACGCCTTTGGAGCGTTGTGCCTTGTCTACGCATTCCGCTTCGGAAAAGCGATCATCATCGCGCCGATGACAACAGCATTGTCACCCGTTCTCACAGTGGTCATATCGTTAATTATTTATGCTTTCATACCCCATCCTGTCATCATTACCGGAATGGTGCTGGCGATCGCCTCCGCATTGATGATGGGTGTCGAAGAAACAAAAGACAAGAAGGCCGATCAGAACGACACGGTGAAACTAACGGGCGTGTGAAGATGTTCTCAGAGCCTTCGAGGACGGCGCGCAGAAGCTTCACGATCACCAGTTCGGCACAAAAAGAGGAAACATCGTGCTTAGCGTAAGGGCGGGCTAATACCTGATGACGGAAAACGGCCTCAACTGCGTTCCAACCTGACCTTTCAGACAACGATTACCTCGATGCCCATGCTCTGCAACTTGTTCCTGTTTAGCATAGAAATCCCATGGTCAGTTATGACTGTATGTATTTTTTCGATGCCTGCAATAAACGCGAACGCCCGCCGTTGGAATTTGCTCGAGTCAGCAATGACCACCACCCGGCGCGAAATGTCGATCATCATCCGGTTCAGTTGCGCCTCCTCGTTGTTGGGCGTCGAAATGCCGTAGTTGATGTCAAATCCGTCCACACCGATAAACAATAGGTCGCAGAAATAATCCTTAAAACCTTTTTCCGCTAACATTCCAACCAGCGACATAGAATTCCGCCTTAAAATTCCACCAGGAACGATAACATTGATGTTCTTATGCTTCGAGAGATACTTGGCTATATTGACGGCGTTAGTGATAACCGTGACCCGTTCGAATCGCTCAAGATTTTTGGCAAGTTCAAAAGTAGTCGAACCTGAGTCGAGGATAATGGTATTGCCCTCTTCAATAAGCGCAGCGGCCGCCTTTCCGATCTCCTGCTTTTCAGCGAGATGCTTTTTTTGCTTGTCTGACAACGGGTAGTCAAGGCCAACATAAGATTGAAGGACTTTCACGGCACCGCCCCGAGCCCGTAGCAACATACCTTTTTTTTCAAGCTGCACAAGATCATTCCGGATGGTTACCGCACTTACACCAAGCGATTTGCTCAGTTCGCTAACATTGACCTGCCCCATTTGCTCAAGATGAGCGAGGATGGCCATTCTACGGCTAACGGTCGATTTCACGCCGTTCCTGTCTGATTTCATTCGATCAAAAGTTTTTTCTCCGCGCTATCCCGCTCGCAGGTCCCTTTTGGGCCCCACGCCGTTTCAGTGAAGGAATGCTTATTACCGATCAAGAAGCTAAAGTAAAAAATATACAACAATATCCTTCGTTTTATTATCTTTTTAGTCTAAAAAACTTTCTTTTCTTTGCTTTACGCGTAAACACTTATTTTTAATAGAAGATGAGGGATAAACAGGTGATCATTCCCGACGCTGACAGACAGCCGTACACCGCCGACGGCCAGCCAATGACCACCTCACGTATTTTCGATGACGTGTTGTTCGAGTTGTTTGATTTTCATGCGGTGTTTACGCATCAGAATATCCCTCCGCAGGAAGGGAAAAAATACGATCGCGATGGCCAGTGTCGCCAGGCCCTCAAGGAGCATGGTAAGCGGTGCACCTATGGCATACGCCGCACTTCCGACGAGCAGGCCGCCGATCGGTTGCATGCCGAAGAACGCCATCGCATAGTAGCTGATCACCCGACCCCGCATAGCGGGCGCCACCGTCGTTTGAATAATCGTGTTGCTGATCGTGGTCTGTGCCATCATCCCAAAACCCGCAATGGAGATGCACAACAATGCCAACGGAAAATAACGCAGGAAAGAAAACGCGAGCAAGCCCATACCGAACAGCAACGTACAGCGGAACAGTACCTTTTTGAGATTCGTCCCTGGTTTCATTGAGGCAAGGAACAGCGCTCCGGCTATTGCACCTACTCCGACAAAGCTGTTGAGAAATCCGAAGGTTGAGGCGTCGCCGTTGAAGATGTCGCGTGCGTAGACGGGAAGGAGTGTGATAAACGGCAGGGAGATAAGGCTGACGGACGCCAGCATTAACATGATCTTACTGATTTGCGGGGTATTACGCAGATAGTGAAAACCCTCCTTGAGGTCTGCCCGAATCGTTGCCCTTCGCTCGCGCGGAATAAACGTCGGCAATCGCATAAGCATTAGTGAAAGGATCACACCCAGAAAGCTGAATGCGTTCGACGCGAAACAGATTTCGGCGCCAAACTTTTCCAGGACAAATCCCGCGATAGCGGGACCAATCAAACGCGCCGCGTTCACCATGGAAGAATTCAACGCGATGGCATTTCCAAGGTGTTCTTTTTTGTCGACCATGTCGTATACCATTGCCTGCCGCGCAGGTACGTCAAAGGCATTGATCGTTCCCAGCATCACCGTAAGGAATAGGATGTGCCATAATGCATAGCCTCCATGGTAGACGAGTGCGGCCAGCGCCAGCGCCTGGAGCAGTGATAACACTTGCGTCATGAGCAGTACACGATAGCGATCGAAGCGATCTGACACCACACCGCCAAACATGGAAAACATAAAAGCGGGAAATTGCGCACAGAAAACGGTGACGCCTAATATCAGGGCAGAGTCGGAGATTTCGTATACAAGCCAGTACACGGCCGTACGTTGCATCCAGGTGCCCACCAGCGACAAGGACTGTCCAAAGAAATATAACCGGTAATTGCGGCTTCGAAAGGCGACAAAAAATCTATCTATCAATGTTCCCGTTGTTATCCGGAACATAGTAAAAATATGCTGCCATTCAACAGACTTTTCGGATTGATATCACTGAAGAATCACTACACGTTCTGCCAAATATTGGGGGAGATCAGGAAAGCGGTTCGGGTGACGGCCGGCTCGATAGTTTGAACCCGCCTTCGGGCAGTGGAATAAATGTCTCGTTGTCGGTGGGCGGCAATACGATCCTGCCTTCCTTCCAGTCCGCCTTTGCCTGCTCAATTCTTTCTTTCCTGGAGGAAACAAAATTCCACCATATAAATCTTTCGCCGAGCGGTTCACCGCCGAGCAACATCAGCGTAGCCGTTTCCAGCGCGATGATCATCGGCGTCGGTCCGGTGTTGAAGACGACCATTTCGCCAACGCCATACGCCCGGCCCGCCACCTCCACCCTGCCTTTGGCAACATACATTGCGCGTTCCCCTATTTGTTCCGGTGGCCCGAAGTGATGTCCCTTTTCAAGAACAACGTGTACGTAGAAAAGTGGCGAATGCGTCTTTACGTTGTTCCTCAGTCCATAGGCATTGCCCGCAATCAAGCGCATCCACAATCCCTTTTCAGTGAATACCGGTAGATCCCCGGGCTGGTAATTATCGAACGTCGGTGCCGACTCCTCGTCTTTTTCCGGCAAGGCCACCCAGGTCTGTATCATTTCAAGTGTGCCGCCGGCCAGCGCTGCCGGGTCTTCAAAGCGTTCCGAGTGCGCAATGCCACTTCCGGCAGTCATCCAGTTGACTTCGCCTGGCCTGATCACCTGTTCAACGCCCAGACTGTCGCGATGGGTGACGCGTCCGGCAAAAAGATAGCTTACGGTAGACAAGCCAATGTGTGGATGTGGTAGCACATCCATTGAAGAAAGTCGCTCCGGAGCAACGTTTACAGGGCCGGCATGATCCATGAAGATGAACGGACCCACCATGCGGCGAAGGCGGAACGGCAGGATTCTGCGAACGGCCATTCCGGGTGCAATGGAAGCCTTGCGTGCGGCGATTACCATGTCGATCATATCGGATGGGTTTGGTGAACGAAGGAGGTAAAGAACCTTGCTCAAATATCGGGAATAATCCGTCAACTTCCGGGAAGCTCTAAACTTCCCGGAAGTTGATTCTACACGCGGACGCATATCATCCATCAAACCAGATTCATAACGCGAGCACAATCCGCAACCTCACCCCCACCGGCCGGGCACGACCGCCCGTACGACCAGAAACTTCCGGAAAGTTCTAAACTTCCCGGAAGTTGATTCTACACGCGGACGCATATCATCCATCAAACCAGATTCATAACGCGAGCACAATCCGCAACCTCACCCCCACCGGCCGGGCACGACCGCCCGTACGACCAGAAACTTCCGGAAAGTTCTAAACTTCCCGGAAGTTGATTCTACACGCGGACGCATATCATCCATCAAAACAGATTCCTGACGCGGGCCGACGGCGCTATCTCACAGTCGCGGGAATCGAATCGAGACTATAGTAGTTGTGTTGCAAGGAATTTCCTTCGACCACGACAATCCGGAAGCCGGACGGATCCTTCCCAAGCGGTCGCCCAACGGGACCCGTGGTGACCATTTCGAGCTTGCCCGCGCGGCCAAAGGCGTTTCGGTGATAATGTCCGGCGAAGACATAGTTCACGCCATGATCGCGGAAAAGATTTACGTAGCGCATCCGTTCCGCCGCAGGAAAGTTGAAGTACTCATCCGATTCAGCAGGATCGTTGAGGAACAGCGAGTGATGCATGAACACGACGGAGATCTTGTCTTTGAGTTCCTGCGCCTTCTTCAAGGTAGCCTGAAGCCATTCCTCCTGGGCGGCGGCCTCATCCGGGGCCGTGGCGGGATCCTTCATCAGCGAAGAATTGAGGACAATGCCAAAGATCTTTCCATTTTCAAAAGTATAATAATCCGGACCGAACGATTGCCGGTACGCAGCTATGCTTTCGGGCGTTGGTGTATTGCCAACGTCGTGATTACCGGAAACATTATAGAGCGGTATCGCGGGATCGAGTTGGGCGGCAATGCGCTTGTACTCGCGGATTTGTTCATCGTCGCCGGGTTTGTTGACGAGGTCTCCGCAGATGACAACAAAATCCGGCTGGAGGCGGTTAGCCTCTGCTATTGCTTTTTCAAAGTTGACTGTTTCACCGGCAAAGTCTTTGTTGTCAGTGAAGAATCCGAACTGCGTGTCGGCCATTTGTGCGAAGAAGGTGTTTTCTTCATTCTTTTGAGATGCACAGCCGTTGAGAAGGAGTGTGACAACAATAATAAAGGTTAATGGACTTTTCATCATGCGTCAATGTAGCAATCTAACAATTTCAAAACAAATAGTCGAACGTACGACAGCGGGTAGCCGATCTCTCAATCCTTTTTTGGAAATGAACATTGTTCAGAGGGCGATCCCTCTTACCAACCGTCATTTTGAACGAGCTTAGAATTTGCATCCATTTCCGATTGGGGGATGGGCCATAACAAATACTGTTCGTTAAACTTCACCCCGCTCTCATTGGTGTAGGTGAAGATGTCCTCAAATGTCCCATCCAGCAGGTTATACGCCTTGTGGGTTCGTTGAATGTCGAAATAGGCCTTATTTTCAAAAGCAAGTTCATGGTAGCGCTCACGCCAGATGGCTTCCCGGAATGCGTCTTTTGTCAGGTTTTCGAGCGCCGGAAGTTCAGCCCGCTCACGAATGAGGTTTACTTGCGCATACGCCTTCTCTGTCGGGCCGCTGATCTCATTTGTAGCCTCTGCATATATCAGCATTACTTCAGGAAGTCTCAGCAGCGTCCAGTTTAGGTCGGAGTTCGCATCGCCGCCAGGACTGGCCGCTTCTGTGAGCCAAAACTTGTACAGCGCATACTCACCAAATTGAATCGTTGTTGCAGGACTTCCGCTCGCAGGATAGCTTGAGAAAAAGAACTCGCGTTCTCGCGCGCGCTTGTCGTTTGGCTCGTACGATTGAACGAATTCGTCGCGGGGCATCAAGGCACCGATTTCCCCACTCAGTTTCGATATCCCGATTTTGTCGGGTGTTACAAATTCGGTAATACTATTTGTACGAACCCCAGCCAGGTATTGCACCTGGAAGATAAATTCACCCAAATTTTTGTGCGCTCTGTCATGCAGATACGCATAGCTGTCAAACAGCTCGTACCACTTGTTGTCGATAACCTCTTCGGCTTTTTCGGCGGCAAGTGAGTAGTATTCAGTCCCC
>CAYMWA010000030.1:26336-29082 GCA_964393795.1 uncultured Roseivirgaceae bacterium | reverse complement strand
TGGTTAGCCAAAAGATTGCGACGGAAATTGAAGTCGCCTTCAAAGCCATACTATCGCAAGAAGAGATATGAAAAAATCCCTGGAACTGTTGATTGTACTGGTGGCCGTCAACGTGACGTGGAGTGTCGCACAGACGCCGTTTTTTCAACAGTACCAACCACTGAAGAGAAACCGGCCGGCGGAAGTGTACAAAGTATTTCAGGACGATAAAGGACTTATCTGGCTGGGTACTGATCAAGGATTGTTCCGGTTTGACGGTGTAGATTATGAACGTTTCAGCGCGACGGACAGTCTCCCGGCTCTTGCCGTAACCGCTGTCGCACAGGATTCTATCGGACGAATCTGGATGGGGCATGCCAACGGGGAATTGTCGTATCTCGACAACGACCGGGTTATCCGCTTTCAGACACGCGAAGGTTCGGCCGTGGAGCGTGTATCCGACATCCTCTTCGACAGTCAGGGACGATTGTGGTTTTCAACACTGAACGACGGCTTGTACTACTTCGTCAACAACCGACTTTATCGGGTGGATCAACAGGAGGGACTGCCAGACCTTTTCGTTTACGATCTGTTTGAAGATTCGGAAGGCAATATCTGGGCCGGCACCGATGGCGGTATTGCCATCTGTACGCTAAAGGACACGAAAATCAGTATCCACGTGATCGATAGCGAGGATGGGCTTCCGGATATCATCATCAGAAAAATAACGGCGCTCCACGGCGATACGGTGATCGTTGCAACAGAAGACGCTGGCATCCTTGCCTATGATTTCAAGACCCACCAGTTCAGATCACTCGACGGCCAACCGTGGAAGTACGGATCAATTTCCGACATGGCTGTCAAAGAAAATCAGATATGGATCGCAACACCGCGCAATGGCCTGGTGGTCTATGATCGCAAACGTAAACACTTCAAGCTTTTTAGTGAGTTCGACGGCCAGCGTCTGACATCAGCTAACACGCTGTTGAAAGATATTGAAGGGAATATCTGGGTGGGCTCCAGATTTGGGCTCATCCGCACTTTGGGCGACGCCGTCGAGCACCTGGAATCCCTTGCGCCCTGTACGGATATCAACATACTGGCACTGGCAGTCGACGCTCAAAACCGACTCTGGTTTTCCTCCCGTGAAGGACTTTTCGTGAGAACCATAGATACAAATGGGGTGGCCTCGGTCCGCGAAGTACTCAAGGATACACCGTTTAGCAATGCCAACGTCATCAGCTTGTATGCTGACGAGGATCAACACGTGTGGGCCGGCTTGTATGGCAATGGCCTCCTGCGCATTGATCCGAAAACGGGGCGCATCCGTCATTTTGACAAGGAACTTCGCAATGGCAACATTCTCAGCATTACCGGGCGCGATGGCGTTATTTGGGTAGCAACGCTTGGGGGGAGTACCGTCATCCGCAAAGAGGAGGACGACTTTGTCTTCCACAACTACAGCTCCGATGATGGACTCAGTTCAGACTTTATCTATCAGGTATTCATGGACAGCCAGTCGCGCATTTGGTTTGCGACTGATGGCAAAGGTGTGACCATGCTGGACGATAATGGATTTCATCACTATGCCGATGGATTGGCATCCAGGGTCGTGTACAGCTTTGCGGAGGATTCGAACGGCGACATCTGGGTAAGCGCACAAGACAACGGTGTATACCGCTTCAATGAAGACGGGTTTGTGACTGTCCCGGAATTGCGTTTGCGCGACAACACGGTGCAGACACTGGTGGCCGACAAGTATGGGCATCTTATCGCGATGCATAATTTTGGAATCGATGTATTCGATGTTGAGCGAAAGCAAATGCGATACTGGGGTGAGGAGACGGGAATTCGCGACAAACATCCTAACCTGAATGCCGTAGCCACCGACCGGTCGGGTCAGTTCTATATTGGGACAACTGAAGGTATTATCAAATTATCGCTCGATAATGACATGGCGATCACGATTCCGAAACCGGTGATTGACGGCGTCAGGGTCTACGGCAAAGACAGCGATGTCAGATCAGGCGAACGCCTCAAGTACAGTGAAAACAATATCACCATGCACTACCTGGGGCTTTGGTATCAGAATGCGGGAAGCCTCAATTATAGCTACAAACTTGAGCACTACGACCTCGAATGGATGGAGACGCGCGACCGCGATGTCACATATTCACAACTGCCGCCCGGCAACTATGTCTTTAAGGTTAAGGTATCGGATACCGGCGACTTCAGTCATTCGCCGACGGCGGAGCTCGCCTTTTCGATCAGCCCCCCGTTCTGGCAGACCGGTACTTTCTACTTTTTTGCGTTAGGTCTGTTTGTTATCAGTGTGTTCGCCTTAATCAAGTTCCGAGAGCGGAAGCTGCTCGAAGATAAACTGATCCTCGAGGCCAGGGTAGAACAGCGAACAAAAGAAATTCAATTAAAGACGGAAGAGATCCAGGCTCAGAACGAAGAGATTCTTGCGCAGGCGGAAGAAATCCAGGGCATTAACGAAAACCTGGAAGTGATCGTTCAACAGCGAACCGCGGAGCTCGAGAAGAAAAACAAGGCATTGGAAGAATATGCTTTTATCAATGCGCACAAACTTCGCGGCCCGGTCGCTTCCATCCTGGGGCTGTTGAACCTGCTGGCGAAGTGTAAGCCCGGTGACGATACCCATGTCATTCGCCAGCACCTCCATGAATCCGCAAACAAGCTGGATGATGTGGTGCGGTCTATCACCAAGGCCATCGAGAGAGCCGACAATAAGTACCTCTGAGAG
>CAYMWA010000030.1:0-26236 GCA_964393795.1 uncultured Roseivirgaceae bacterium | reverse complement strand
ATAGTCGATGGGCCATAGGTGCTGCGGGTATAGTTCTTTTACATCCTGCG
Source organism: uncultured Roseivirgaceae bacterium (assembly GCA_964393795.1). Classification (GTDB taxonomy): domain Bacteria; phylum Bacteroidota; class Bacteroidia; order Cytophagales; family Cyclobacteriaceae; genus Chryseosolibacter. Next base: position 26,186 of record CAYMWA010000030.1, on the reverse strand, counting down.
GAAACAAGCAGCAGGATATGAAAAGGTTTGGATTTGGCGGATGCCTCTTAATCATAATACTCCTGGCCGATTCTTGTGCAAAGAATCCGGTGACCGGGAAAAATGAGCTGATGCTGCTCTCAAAGGAGCAGGAAATTGCTATGGGAAAGCAATCTGATCCCGATATCGTAGCGTTTTTCGGGATTTACCAGGACGAGAAATTGCAGAACTTCATTGATGCCAAGGGTGAAGCCATGGCCGCGGTTTCTCACCGCCCCGATCTTCCGTATGAATTCAAGATCGTGGATTCACCGGTGGTGAACGCGTTCGCCGTGCCGGGCGGATATGTGTACTTCACGCGCGGGATCATGGCGTACTTTAACAACGAAGCTGAGTTTGCGGGCGTACTGGGTCACGAGATCGGCCACATCACGGCACGTCATTCGGCGAAGCAATACAGTAACGCGATGCTGGGGCAACTCGGGCTGGTGGCAGGTACACTGTTGTCGCCGGAATTTGCGCAGTTTGCCGACATCGCACAAACGGGGATGCAACTCCTCTTCCTGAAATTCGGGAGGGATGCCGAAAGTCAATCCGACAAACTCGGGGTCCAATATTCAACGCAGATCGGCTACGACGCCTCGGAGATGGCTGCCTTCTTTTCTACACTCGATCGCCTGGGCGAGGAAAACGGCGAGGAAGTGCCCACTTTCCTGTCTACCCATCCCGACCCGGCCGACCGCGAAGCCAAAGTAGCCAGGCAAGCGGAGGTCTGGAAACGGAAGACCGACGCATCCCACCTGGAAGTAGGTCGCGATAGCTATCTGCGAATGATTGACGGTATCATCTACGGAGATGACCCCAAACAAGGGTTTGTTGAAAACAATGTTTTTTACCATCCGGTCCTGAAATTTCAATTTGCTATCCCGACCAACTGGGCTGTACAGAATACGCCGCAACAGGTGCAAATGGCACCATCTGACGGGCGGGCGGTGATGTTGCTGAGGCTTGCACAGGGAACTTCCCTCGAAAATGCTGCAGAGACTATGCTGCAAAACCTTAGCATTTCACCTATTGATTCGAAACGCGAGTCAGTCAATGGCTTACCCGCCATCGTTGTTGTCGGTGACCAGCGGGCGGACCAACAACAACAGCAACAAGCATCCAGTCAGACTGTGCGGGCGCTGTTGTATTTTATTCAATATGGGGACAACATCTACAGTCTGATCGGCGCATCCAGGCAGGCTGACTTCAACAACTACGTCCTGCTATTTCAATCGGCGATGGGCAGCTTTCAGGAACTCCGCGATCAATCAAAGATAAACCGGCAGCCGGAACGGGTACGTGTTCAGCCGGTCCGGCAAAGCAGTACCCTTGCCGAAGCCCTAAGCAACCTCGGCATGGAACAGGACCGGCTCGAAGAGCTGGCTATCCTCAATGGCATGCATCTTAATGACCGCGTTTCACAGGGTATGTTGATCAAGGTGATCCAGTAAGTTGTTGTCTGCAGCAACGGCACTTGCACAACATCCTTAGCCCGTTTACGTTTAGGACTACATGCGAGCAATTATTTCCTTTTTCTGGTTCTGTTCGGGTGCCGATACGGAGCTGTTGAAAAAGTGTCCGACGGAAACGTCAAAGTATACCGGGATAGGGGCAACGGTGTTTCTTACTGGCGTCTTTGCATTTTTGTCGGCGTCATACGCATTGTACACTGTTTTTGACAATGTGTGGTCCGCGATCCTCTTTGGACTCGTCTGGGGCATTATGATCTTCAACCTTGACCGGTTTATTGTTTCCAGCATGCGGAAGGAGCGGAAACCACATCGCGAATTGTTGATGGCGCTACCGCGACTTATTCTTGCAGTCCTCATTTCCATCGTCATCGCACGCCCATTGGAATTAAAGATCTTTGAGAAAGAGATTGCGCCCGAACTGGTGCTGATGCAACAGGAGAAATACGCCGCACAGGAAGAGCAAGTGCGGAGCCGGTTCCTTCCGGGCCAGGACAGCCTGCAATTACAAATTGACGGTTTGAAGGCGGAGATTGTCGCGAAGCAAAGCCAGCGCGATGACTTGCTGCGCATGGCAAGAGAGGAAGCAGATGGTACGGGCGGGAGCATGCGCCGAAACCCGGGTCCCATCTATAAGTTGAAAAAAGCCGATGCTGACAAAGCGGATGCGGAACTAAAGGTGCTGATGGCGGAAAACAATGCTTTAATCAAGTCGATGCAAACCATGAAGGCTGCGAGTGTCACCGCCATGAACCGCGAACTTGATGCACTGAGTCGATCGCCCATGGATGGACCGGCGGCAAGAATGGAAGCGCTTGACCGCGTCACACAACACAGCGACGCCATACTTTGGGCGCACTGGTTTATCCTGCTGCTGTTTATCGCCATTGAAACCGCTCCCGTGTTTGTCAAGCTCGTCTCTCCCAGAGGACCGTACGACAGTTTGCTGCGCAAGGAAGAACATCCCTTCACCGTAGAAGAAAGCGAGTCAATTGCACGAACCAATGCCGAAGCAAAAAAGCGTTCAGAGACCTTACCCGATCGCGAAAGTGGTTTTCTTCACGAACGGCTTGATGCTGAACTGAATCGATAGCGCTACTCAGCGTCGTCCTTGATCAAGACTTTGTCCATTACGTCGCCGGCTCGGATTTCGTCGATCACATCAAGTCCTTCCACCACTTTTCCAAAGACAGTGTGATTACGGTCGAGGTGGCTGGTGGTGCTCCGGGTATGGCAAATGAAGAATTGAGAACCACCGGTATTTCGTCCCGCATGTGCCATCGAAAGCACGCCGCGGTCATGGTATTGGTTTTCGCCAGTCAGCTCACAGTCGATAGTATAGCCCGGACCGCCACTGCCCGTTCCGTTCGGACATCCGCCCTGAATAACAAAGTTTGGAATGACCCGGTGAAAAGTAAGCCCGTCATAGAATCCTTTTTTTGCAAGTGAAATAAAATTCTTCACTGTGTTGGGGGCGTCCTTCTCGAAGAACTGAATCTTCATCACGCCCTTTTGTGTATGGATTTCCGCTGTTTTCATCTAATGGAATTTGCGCCGCAATTTAGTACTGTATTCTGATTTTACTAAGGAAATGACACAACCGCAGCCCCACAGGTTCACGAATCATCCAGCGAACAATGAAATAACGCTTCGACCTCTTAATTTTGACCCATGGAACGTTGTAGCAGCGGAAAGCGGATGTATGCCAGTCAACGTGTCGCCGAAGATGAACTCATCGAGGCCTGGACCCGATATGACTATCCTCCCGGTACGGGTCCTATAGCTGTGTACCGCTGCGAAGATTGTGGGAACTACCATTTGACGTCCAAAGGACCGATCAATGAACGGCTTCACGAAGCGATTGCCTCGGGTAGGATCCAGCGACAAAAGGAAGCGGACCGGTGGTCCGATAAATGGAAGCGTCGCTAGGAGTAGGGGACTCCGTCTCCAAATCGAGAACGGGTCAAATAGCCATTGAGGTGCCCTCTTCGTTCAGGCTGTCCGGCAGCCGTCCGTTGAGCCACCTGCTGCCTGCGAGCAGTATTACCAGGCCTGTAAAGCTGCACCCCGCCATGACACCCACCATTGGCACGGCTGTTCCGTCATGAAAAAGCGTAACAAGCGCGGATACCACGCCCCCCATGCCCATCCGGAAGCTGCCGGTGAGCGATGCTGCGCTCCCGGTATGCCGGGAGAACGGTGCGAGACAGAGGGCGTTCGTATTCGGATTGACCAGCCCGTGTCCGGCCATGAAAAGGGCAATCAGCGCAACAAGAGCGTACTTGCTCAGGATAGCCAGTTCTGTCCCCAACACCAGAAACAAACCGACAACACATTGATACAGGAGGGCGGCTTTTACCAATTGATTACTGGTAAACCGCTTGAGCAACAGGTGATTGAGTTGGGTCGCACCAATGAGGAAGAACGCGACAATAGCGAAGATCCAACCGTACTCCTGTTGGCTCACTTTGTAAATCGTCATGAACACATCGGCCGAACCTGCGATATAGGCAAACAGCGCTGCCGTCCCGATGCCTCCGGAAAGGGTGTAGAGCAGAAACTGTGGCTGCCTGATCACGACGGCGAAGTTCTTGATGACCGATTGCGGAAGCAGCGACAGGGTCGGATTGGCACCGCGTCCCTGGGGGAGATAGAGGTAAACCGCAACAAGCATCAGGAAAGTCAGGGCCGCGAGCACGTAGAAAATAGATTGCCATCCAAAGACGACGGCTACATAACCGCCCAAAGCAGGCGCCACAATCGGAGACACTGCGATTACCAGTGTAATCCATGAAAAGGCCTGTGCGGTTTTGTCAACAGGAAAGAGATCCCGAACAAGCGTCTGCGCTGCCACCATTCCTGCACATCCGCCAATGGCCTGGAGAAACCGCATGCTGATGAGTGCGTTTGGCGTATGGATGAGTGCACAGGCAAGGGAAGACACGATGTACACCAGAAGGCCGGCATACAACGGTTTCTTTCTGCCGAAACGGTCGAGCAAAGGGCCGTACAGTAGTTGTCCGGCCGCGATCCCGACGAAGTAGCTTGTGAGCGACAACTGAACAACCGGTATGGTGGTTTGGAGATCTTCCGCGATGGCGGGAAATCCCGGAAGGTACATGTCTATTGAAAATGGACTGATGGTTGACAGGGAGCCGAGAATCAGGATGAGTGTGAATTGTCGTTTGCCTGTCATACTAAAATAGAATCATATAATAGGTCTATTAATAGGTCCATTGCTGTCTGTATCGCCAGGCGCAAAGGAAATGCAATTTTTCAGAACATCGTTGTACGACGTGAATGTTGTGCTATTAAACTTAAACCGCCGACCTTCAGACGCAGTTTCGCGAAGGCTGGCTTTGGCGACGGCTTTCGTTCACCATTCCGGTGAAGGGACAACGTCGTAGTGGAAATAGGGTTGATAGGCCTGGAAGGATTTGTCCAATTCAAATTGTATAATCTGATTAAGGTTTTGGACGTTAACGAGTCTGTTGACTGCTTCGTTGTTGAAAATTGCGCCCCGGTCACTAACATGGCTTACGCGCATGAAGTTCCCGGCCCACATTTGTCCCATGATGCGATAGCGCACACAGATGTCGGGCCGGTGCTCTTTGAGTTCTACCAGCAGCCTTCGCAACTCCAGTACAGCGACTTGTTTTGTTGGTCCGCTCATTCCAGCTTCTTGAGAATCCCTCTTAAAAGATGCATAAGTAGGGAATCAAAAAGACATAAAAAAACTGTGCCGAAGTTTATTTTATAAACGTTGGAGCGTCATACCCCCGTCGACCATTATAACCTGACCGGTTGAGTAGGGGAAATTTCCAAGGGCGAGCGCGCTGACTGCCTTGCCCACGTCTCTTGGCTCACCCCATCGTGGTGTGACGCACAGCCCCTCGTCGATGAGGGCGTCGTACTTCGCCTTCACGCCACTGGTCATGTCGGTGTAGATAACACCGGGACGGACTTCAAAGACGGGGATGTCAAAGGCGCCAAGGCGAACGGCGAAAAGTTGGGTAGCCATACTGATGCCGGCCTTCGAAATGCAATATTCGCCGCGGTTTACTGAAGCCACGGTCGCGGATATGGAAGAGATGTTCACAATACTGGCGTTGAATTCGCTATCGGCCTTTTTCAATTCAATCATCCAGTTAGCTGCACGCTGTGTAAGGAAATAATTCCCCTTGAGGTTGACACCGATTACTTCATCGAAGCTTTCTTCGGTGGCTTCCAGTATGTCGCGGCGTTCCCGTGGTGCCATGCCTGCGTTGTTGACCAACACATTCAACCTTCCGTAATGGTCCCTGACTTTATCCATAATCGCGTTTCGGTCGGTCGAGGATGCCAGATTTCCCTGGCAATAAATCACGTCAACCTTTTGTGCGCGGAGTTCGTCAAGCACATCGGTCACAGCAGATTCCGGTCGAACGCCATTGACGGCCAAATCAAAACCGCTGACGGCCAGCTCGCGCGCAATGCCGCGTCCGATGCCGCGCGTCCCCCCGGTTACCAAGGCTACGTTTCTCATATCGGTAATTTTAGATAGCGGGAATGTCTACCCAACAACGCTTTTGCCAGCTCTCTATTCCCTTTTCAGCAAGTTGAACACCCCGCGCACCGTCGCGCAGATTCCAGGGAAAGGGCTCGTCATTCACGACGTGACGGAGAAACAATTCCCATTGCACTTTGAACGCATTGTCGTATGTCTCCTGGTCGGGCACTTTTGACCATCCTTCGAAGAAGTTGATCGGCTGCGGTATATCGGGATTCCATACGGGCTTTGGCGTGTTGCCATAGTGTTGAATGTAGCAATCGCGTAAGCCGGCGACAGCTGACCCTTTCGTGCCATCTACCTGCAAAGTCAACAGATCATCTCGTCGCACCCGGACCGTCCACGATGAGTTGAATTGTGCGATGATGCCGTTCTCCAGTTCAAAAGTCGCGTACGCTGCGTCATCTGCAGTACACTTATATCGTCTGCCTTGTTCATCGACCCGCTCGGGGATGTGCGTTGCACCGAGGCACGAGACTGCCTTTACTTTTCCAAAAACATTATCGAGGACGTATCGCCAGTGACATAGCATGTCGACGATAATACCGCCGTCGTCTTCACTGCGGTAATTCCATGAAGGCCGTTGTGCCGGGATGGTATCTCCTTCAAATACCCAGTATCCGAACTCTCCACGCACAGAAAGTATTTCTCCGAAAAACCCCTGCGCGATCAAGCGTTTTATTTTAATGATGCCCGGAAGCCAGAGTTTATCCTGAACAACACCGTTCTTCACGCCGGCCTTTTCGCAAAGGGAAGCGAGCTCCAGCGCGGTATCGGTGTCCACAGCGATGGGCTTTTCACAGTAAATATGCTTGCCGGCGTTCACTGCCTTCCGAACTGCATCGGCGCGCCTGCCCGTAGTCTGCGCGTCGAAATAAATGATGTTGTTGGGATCAGCAAGGGCCTCATCCAGGTTGGTCGACATTTTCTTTACGCCTGAAATTTCACAAAGCTTTTCAAGCTTGGCGGTATTTCGTCCAATAAGAATAGGATCGGGCATGATCCTTTCATTATCACTGATCCGCACACCACCCTGTTTGATGATTTCAACGATCGAACGGAGCAGGTGCTGGTTGGTACCCATGCGACCGGTGACGCCATTCATGATAATGCCCACTGTATGTTGCTTCATGGTTTTTCTATTTTCTTGACTTTCAATTCAGTTTCATGAATCACGTGCACGTGCTAGGTGCTCGTCTTGTAAGCGTTAATTATTTTTTCCAGGAATACCGACTGGTCCTCCTTCCAGAACTTCTCAGAAAAAATTTCCACCTCATGATAACCAGTGAATCCGGCATTATCCACCCATTGCCTGATGCGCGGAACGGGTATGCATCCTTCACCCATCAGTCCGCGGTCATTAAGCATGTCGATAGTGGGTACATTCCAGTCGCACACATGAAAGGCGAACAGGTTGCCATGTTCACCGCATCGTTTGATCTGCGTTTCCAATGATGGGTCCCACCAAAGATGATAGACATCTACCGCTACGCCCACCCACGGGGAATCAATCGCCTCAGCCATGGCGTTTGCCTGGGATAGTGTGTTCACGGCCGAACGTGTATCGGCGTACATGGGATGGAGCGGTTCAATCGCGAGTTTCACGCCCGCCTGGGCGGCGTGCGGGAGGAGTGTTTCAATCGCTTCCTGAATTTGCTTCCTGGAGTCTTCGAGAGGCTGTCGCGGTTCTGCTCCGCATACGAGCACCAACAAATTGGTTCCAAGGGTTGCCGCCTCGTCAATGGCTTTCTTGTTTTCATCGATAGCGCGCGCACGCTCGCCTTGATCAAGGTGTGGAAAAAAACCGCCGCGACAAAGTGATACAATTTCAAGCCCTTCACTCCTGAGCATCTCGCCAGTGGCCTGCACGCTGCGTCCCTCTAGCGCCTGCCGCCACACGGTGATGCCGGTGACACCCGCAGCGCTAAAATGTTTTGCTGCAGTCTCTATGTTCCAGGGTTTGGTTGTAATGGTGTGGATACACAGCCGCGACAGATTGGAGATAGGAGGCACTGACATCAGAGGCAATTGAAGAACGTATAGTATTTTTCGTTGCGAATAATGCGGTGAAGGAAAAGCGCCACTTCACGGGCGTGATAGTCGCCCCACATACTTGATTCACCGTTCGGTATGTTGCTTCCCTGAGGGACGTGATCCCATCCGTTTGGCCGGTGATAAATAGAGTGAAGGATAAGTCCCTGATGGCCGGGGTCCGTGCTCAAATAGGGTTCCTGCAACAGTGTTTTGACAACCGTCAGCCCCGCCTGCCAATAGCGCTTCGCGAGTTCAGGTTCGGTATCCTGCAACAGTCGGCCCATGCGCAGAAGACCTTGTGAGGCGATGGCCGCCGCGGAACTGTCAACGGGTTCAAATTCATTATACGGATCTGCGGGACGGTCACCGTGATCTTTTATTTTGTGGAGATTGGGTGCGCCGGTGTCCCAATAAGGGATGCCGTCTGAAGGCGTGTTTTCCAAATAGAAGTCGCAGGTCGCCTTCGCGGCTTTCATCATAAAGGTCGTGATGTGTGCTTTTCCACCAACAGCTTCCAGTGCTGTTTCATCGCATGTCTGCAACCACTCAAGTTCTTCTGCATACCCACAAATCGCCCAGGCAAGTCCCCTTGTCCAGGTAGTGAAACCGGAATAGCCCTGTTGGGAATTCGGACATCGATAGTTGCCGTCCTTCACGTTGAAGATGCTTTCGTGTGCCGTCCGCCCGCGGACGTCATAGGCATCACGACCTTCACCGTAGTAAATGCCAAATCGTGCCGTGGCTTCCATATGCTGGATTGCCCGATTTAACAGGTCAACACGCGCATCCCCTTCGCTTTGCAGTACATGGCCCAAGGCATGACTGAGAACAACCACACGGATCGTACGGATGGTATCGACAAAGAGAGAATGGGGCCCGTTGAATGAATGAATAAAGCCTCCGTCGCGGATGGGTGTCCATCGTGATGCCTGTACCGCCCCTGAAATCTTTAGCGCCAGTTCGTAAAAATCTTTCTCCCAGGCGTTGTACGGAATTTTTTCTTCCTTCATCAACCGCAGCAGGTTTCCGTACGTGCTGACATTATTAAAACCATGATCGTGAACACCTATGTGGCTCACGTGTGGTGCCATCACGTCCACGGTTTTGTTGCGTCCAATGTCGAGCATCGTCTTGTCTCCTGTGACGTCATACTGAAGAATAGCAGAGCCGTATTGAAAACCCTGTGTCCATTCTGTCCATCCCCGCGTCGTATATTTCCCGTTTACAGTGAAGACCGGAGACCCTTTTCCGGCATCATAATCATTCTCAATCAGCCGGATCTTTTCCCCTGAAAGTTCCCAGAATCGCTGCAAGCTTGCAGTAAGATCTGCGACCTCAAGTCTCGTGTCGATTTTTATCATGTCGTTGTTTAATACAAATGCGATACATTCGCGCAAATACGGAATGTTGCGGTCAAGACGTATCTACCAACGGCAAAACTATAAGATTTTTTGACAATCCGTTGACTGCCCGGCATTCACACGATTATTTGTTCAATCACGATTGTGGGACGCCGTACCTTCCGGTCGCGCTAAGGTGTTGCCCGACGCGTTCGCCCGCGCGTTCGATCGTTCCCGTTTTTTCAGTCCGAGGAAATAGAGACTAAGTGTGCCGGAGCGTTTGAGCATGTTTTCGATGACGATGGAGGCGCTGATCGCAATCAATACGCCGAGGATCAGGATAAGCGGTTGGCTTTCAATGCCGAGACGTGTGAGCAGGATTCGGCTCCCGCCCGTGAAAAAGACATGGAACAGGAAAATACCGTAAGCATATCCGCCGATCCATGTAAGCAGGTTACTCTTGAGTCCTAAACGGAACAACAGCACGACACCAGTGATGCCTACAGTCATACCAAGCAGGCTCTTGCGGTGCTGCATGGGAAAATAGCCAAACCACATTAACTGCTGCACGATCACCGCAGCGACGAACACAACGAGCATTGGGACAATTAGTTTGTCGTTCAACAGGGTATCTCTGAACCTGAAGATTCCGATTCCCAGTAGAAAAAAAGGAAAAAGGTAGACCGCGCCTTTGAAACTGAAGAAGTTGGGAACGGGGTCCAAAAATGTTTCCGAAATGAAGAGAATAACAAATGCGCAGCAAAGGGTGGTCACCCATCCCTGAAGTTTGTGAAAGAATGGTTGTGTGTCGAGTATTGAGATTGTGATGAAGATGAGGAACAACGAAAACAGGTACCAATACACGTCGTATGGAAAGATCAGATTCCGGGGCAATTCGGAAAGGTGCGGTGTCGTGTTGGTTCCCGGAATGGCCATGCGCATGAGAAACATCAGCGTGCCAATAACGAGCATGGGTATGATCAGGCGCCGGAATTTTCCCTTGACGAATTTCAATCGGTTTGTTGCCAGGACAGGCTTGTTGGCGTACACCCAACCGGAGATCACGGTGAAGAGAGGGAGGCGGACGTATTCGAGCGAATAATATAGATAACGGTAAATGGAATCGTCGCTCACGCGCATTCCTCCAGTACTGGTAATACCGATCATATGGCCAAAGACAACCAGGATAATCGCCAGGCCCCGAAGTGTTTCAACATACTCATTCTTTTTTGTTGTTGAAGAGGCAGGCAGTTTGAAGACATATGGCGATACACTGGAAAAGAGAGGTTTCCGGTAAAAGATGTTGTTCATGGCAGACAATGGGATTTCGAGGCTTTGAAATGGGTCTGTTTAATCGCCTGAAATCCTAAATTATCGTGCCGCCACAGCTTCTCTATTTCCAGTGCTTGTCAGCAAAATTCATGAATTGCTCCCAGTCGTAATCGGTCACATCGTGCTTCCCGGCGCGGATGTGATAGCCGATGGTGCCGAAGGCGGGCGCGTGAAGAGCGGGCATGGTATCTATCGGCAATCCGGACTTCCCGAGCAGGGCGTACACAGGGGTGGCGTGTACGGCGGAAAGGAATTCGCCCCGCGGGTCAGCCCAGCGATCTTCGACAGCGCTGGCTACATAAAGTGGTCGGGGCGCCATAAGTGCAAGCAACATATGCTGATCCACCGGCAAAGCTGCTTCGTTGTCGTTGTAATGGTTAAAGTTGTCGCAGAACCAATGCGGAAAGCTCTTGTTGATGCGGGCGACGGTTTCACCATATGCCCGGCGGGAGAGCGCAGCACCGCCACAACCGGAATCATTGGAGATGACGAGTGCAAAACGTTCATCTTCCGCCCCTGCCCAAAGGGCCGCTTTGCCGAGGCGCGAGTGCCCCATCACCGCAACATGACGTTCGTCAACGTTCGGGTCAGTTTCCAGATAATCCATTGCCCTGCTTAAGCCCCATGCCCAAGCGGCAATTGAACCCCATTCGTCAGGGGCAGGGTGTGTCTGACCAGATTTGTAGAAAAGGGGATGTACGCCGTTCTGAAATCCATCGTCAAAGTCAGGATCGATGTCGCCATAGTAAACCGTGACAAGACCGTAGCCCCGCGCGATGATTTCCTCAACCGGCCAGCGACTGGCACGCACGCCGCGCGACGCTTCTGTTGCCCGGTTGTCGACCACCCCGAAGTCCTCGTTGGTCCTCATCCAACTGTCCGGCATGTCGATGCCCGGATCCTTGTGTATGCTTTGGTTGCCATAGAAATTAAGACCAACGAATACCGGACTCTTGCGACGCACTTTTGGAAGGTAGAGCAACATGTCCATCTGCGGGCCGTCCTCATCTTTTGAAAAGAACACGGTCACTTGTTTGCGGATGGCTTTTCCGTCGAGTGCATTTCGGTCTTCGGAAGTGACTTTGAAGTGCAAGCCGTCGGGCTTGCCGGGTGATTTTCCGTATACATGCTCCCGAAACAAGTCGAGTATTTCTTCCCTTCGTTTGGTGGTCCAGGCCTTGCCAGTCGTTACCTTGCTGCCGTCAGCAAACTGCAGCGGATCAGGCAGTGTATAGGCTGGAACTTTCGATTCATCATAGTTGGCTTCTTGAGCATATGCGGGCATAACGAAGAGAAGGACAAGGCAGACGCACGCCGGAATTCTAGATAATGTTAACATTGGCTGACTGAGTTTCAGTAAATATACGGGGCGTTTACCGAACTACAAACCGCAGATACGCCGTGCCCTGGTCATGATCAAGGCGCACGGTATAAGTGCCGGAACTCAATGGACGAAGGTCGAAGTGTTTATCATAAGCCTTTTCGCCATGGTCTTCGACTGTTTCGATCTTTTGCATCGAAAGGATATTCCAGATGGTGACGACCATTCGACTTTCTTCCCTGAATTCTACCGACACGTCGAATGAACCTTCATTCGGGTTGGGATAGAGTGAGAAATCAATAACAAATGGCTTATAGCCGACCATAGGGTCGGGGTTCGTTTCTTTCCGTGGCGGAAGAACGACAAGGTGCTTAACCATTTCGTCGCGGCATTCTCCCAGCGTTGCGGTCAACGCGACGTCGTATTCGCCGGCGTCCGCGAAAGTACCGGAGATAATGTCGGCAAAATCGGTGAGTCTGTTCATTGCGACAGGCAGGTGCCAGGCAATATGATCAGGCAAAGGCCAGGAGACATCTATGATCATTACGGTATCTCCGACGCTTGCCGTCGACGCCAACAGAAAATTTGCATTGAGAAGTTCGTCCGACGTTCGAAGTTCAAAGGTATCAAGGGCCACGCATCCTTTCTCGCTTACGGCTTCCAGCCAGTAGTGTCCCGCCTGTGTCAGCGATACCCGGCGTTCATGGCTTTCAAATCCGGTAGTGCCTGACCATGTGACGCTTTTCCAGTACGCGCCGGCATCGAGCATGTGCGCCTGCCCCGTACAGACGGTCGCAGATCCTCCAAGGTCAAGCGATTCGTGCGGCGGGTTTTCAAGCACCTGGGAGACGGTTACCTGGCAATTGTTGGCATCGTCAACAATGACGCTGTAAGTACCGGGACAGAGACTTGCGACGCTTCGATCTTTAGAACCTGTAGACCACGTGTAGCGCAGCGTGCCTGTGCCTCCGTCGGCGGAAAGTTCCAGTGCACCATTGCATCCGTCATGACAAGAAGGTACCTCCGTAACCCGAATGCTTGCAACAATCGGTGGCGGCTCGCTCACGGTGAAAGTCTGCTGAGTGGAACATCCATGACCGTCGAGTAGGGTGACATCGTAAATGCCAGCGCAGATATTGCTCCGTATATCACCGATTGATCCGTCTTCCCACAAATAATGGTAGTCCGGGCTACCGCCAATACCCTGTACGCGTAAGCTTCCATCGCAGCCACCATGGCACATCGGCGCGACTTGGTCGTCCAGCGTGATGCCGAGCTTTTGCGGTGCACCAATGGTCACTTTCGCAGTTGTCGTGCACCCGTTGGCATCGGTCACTTCTACGAAGTAGTCGCCCTTTGACAGACTTGCTGCCACCGCTTCGGTCTGCCCATCTTCCCATCGGAAACGCCAGGGACCATTGCCCCCGGTTACTTCTATCCGGGCACTTCCGTCGGCCGAATCGGAACATGTGGCATCAATGATTTCCTGCACGACTAACTTCGGACCGTTCGTTGATGTAACGCCTGCAGTTTGGCGGGCAACGCAGGCATGCGCATCGGTAACGGCAAGGAAGTATAGTCCTGCGGGTACCTCCGAAATTGTCGCATTGTCGGAAAGCGTGTTCTCAAACGCATCTTGCCATTGGTACTCGTACCCGCCGGCGCCGCCAGAGACCGAAGCATCGATACGCCCCGAAGAATCACCGCACGACGCGGCTTGGATCTGGTTGATTTGAATGACCAGCGGTTCGGGTTCGGTGAGGGTTGCGGCGGTCGTGCGCACACAACCATTTTGATCTCTCGCGAAAAACGTGTGCTTCCCGGCAGAAAGGTCGGTGAAGAGGGGAGACAACTGCCATTGATCTTCAGCCATTGAATAGTCGAACTGTTGAGCGCCACCCGAGGCGAGGAGCACTACCTCACCATCATCGCCGCCAAAGCAATTGACCGGCGTGACGTCGGCAATTGCCAGGTGGATGGGCTCAGGCTCGGTTAGGAGTGTCTCGGTTGTCGCACTACAACCATTTGCGTCTGTAACGCGAACCTCATAATGGCCAGCGGCGAGGGCGCTTATGTCAGCCGTTTGAAAGCCGCCATAGGACCATGCGTATTGGTACGGCGCTTGACCGCCCGTGGCGCTACATGAAAGATGGCCGTCAGCCAGACCGTTGCAGGAAACGCCATAACCACTGTATTCAGACTTGTCAGTGATCAGTGCGACCATCGGAGTGGGATTCGCTACTGTCATAGATGCCTCAGCCTCGCAGCCGTTCGCATCGGTGATGGCAACGCGGTAGTTCCCGGCGGGCACATCCACCAGGTCAGACCCTGACTGTCCAGTGTTCCAGGTATAGTGAAAGTTGGGTACGCCTCCTGTGGCCGAAGCTTTCAGTCGCGCATCAGCGGCCCCCACACAACTGATCGCCTGCCCGTTGTAGTTAGACGCTACTGATACGACCGGTGCGATCGGCAGCGGTGCGGTCAATGTTTTTTTTGCCAGGCCTTCGCATCCGTTCATGTCGCGCACAGTGACGACATACGTTCCTGCCCCCAAGTCACTCCGTGTTTCGCCACTAGTGCCATCCTGCCAGGTGAAGGCGTAGTTATCTCCGGTGCCGCCTGACGCAATAGCCTGCAGCTTGCCATCGGTTGCGTCGTGACACGAGACGGCAAAGCCGTTATAGTTGCTTGCAGTCAACACGTTCACAGTCAGTGGTTCAGGTGCTTCGAGTACAAATGAAGCTTCCGCATGACATCCCTGGTCGTCGGATACGGTCACCGAATAGGTGCCGGCACTTTTAGTCGAAATGTCTTTCCCGGTTTCTCCGGATGACCACTTGTAATATACAGCACCCATTGCGTTGCGCACTTCGTGTACTGCCAATGCGCCTGTTTGATCGCCGGCACATAATATCCCTGAAATTTCGTCGAGCTGAAAGGTTATCGGGTCCGGCGCTGTCAGCACGTAAGCGTCATTGACGGTGCAACCATTAGCATCGCTAACAGAAATCGTATACATTCCGATGCCCAGGTTTTCAAGGTGGCTTTGTGTGGAGCCGTTCCCCCAGAGATAACGATATGAGGGAACACCACCTGAAATAACAGCGGTAAGTACCCCGTCGGTTTGATTGCTACAGCTCACGCCAAAACCTCCTTTTCCACCTGTGGACGAAAGTTGCAGTTGCAGGTTTTCGGGCTCGGATAGTGTGAAACTGACCGGTTCGCTCTGACAGCCATTCGAGTCGGTCACTTCTAAGCTATACGTTCCCGAAGATAGTTCCGATGCATCGCTAGTTGTGCTTACCTCGGGTGTCCATGCATAGGAGCGATACACACCTGTACCGCCGGAGGCCTCAGTCTTGATAAAACCATTGTGATCACCGTGGCAGGCAATATTATAGCCATTGTAGTCGGATATAGACACCGCCTGCAGTTGTATGGGTTCAGGATCAATCAGTGGTCCCACCAGGTAGGACCTGCTGCAACTTCCGTACATGGCGATGTTCGTATTGTTTTCAATGGTAATGTCATAGCTCCCGGCAGACACGCCGGAGAAGAGCAGTGCGCGTGAATTGTTGAGTACCTCTTGTTTCACGATACCGTTGCCCGAAAGGGTGACGATGAAATCATCGATGACGTCAGGAAACGCGCTTGTAATTGTAATGGCGATGGATCCATCGTTCCCTTTATGGCACTTTGGAGGGTTAAGGACGAATGTGGCCTCAGGTGCAGGGTAGGGCAGGTCGATCACCTTGACGCTGCTGGTTGTGCCCGGCGCACTGCTGACCCGAAAAAACTTTCGCCCATATCCGGTTAGTCCAAGGTTTTCGAGATCCAATGCAGTGACGTCGATCGATGCTTTTTTTTCGGCGAGCGTCAGGAATGGACCAAGCGCGTGATCGCTCACTTCCCATGTCCAAAAATAGGCGCCCGCACACATCTGCGTTGAAAGGGAAACCATACCACATCCGGAAGAACTCCTTTTTATTTCTAACTGCGGGTAAATGACGATACTGCCTGCGACATCTCCCTGCTCCGTCGCGATGTAGAATCTGTCGACGGCGCATGGCGTCAACCCCTGCAAATTATATTGCGCGCGTAGCTCAACCGTTGCCCCGTGGTACTCGTCTGAATATCCGCTGACATAAATAGACATTACCGTAGGCAATGGTCCCTGTCCGTCGATCGTTAAATCCATGATCGAACGCGAGTGGTCGAAGACCGTGAACTCCGATAACGATACATTTACATTTTCAACGATGACGATTTTGTTTCCTACTTCAAGGTGTATTTCTGCGTGCCAACCTTGTCCGAAGGCGCGATGTGACAATCCTGCGAGGATCAGAACGAAGAGTAGTAAAGCGTTTTTCATAGCACGATCGTTTTGATGACAAGATTTTTGAGTTTCCTCGCGGTGCTTCACCGGAAGGGATCTTTAATAGTCAAAGACGAGGGGTTCGCTCAACTGCGATTGTCGCCCGTCTTTTAAATGCGCTACGATTCTATACTCGTAGTGTCTGCCGGGAATCAGTGTGTCCGTAAAAGTTCTTTCCTTCGCGGGAATTGTGCCGAATCGCATCGGAACTCCCTTGTTGATGGCGATATAGAGCCGGAAGTGATCAACGAGATCCATGTCAAAGGACCACCTCAATGTGAGACGGTGCTCTTCGCGGTTCATCACTGGCTTTCGCCACACAATGGGAGGCGCCAGACTTCGCATTCTGGTAGCAGTGACCGGTGACGCGGCCCGAGATTCCAATCCGGCCTCATCCATGGCGAGAACGGTGTAGAAGTATAGCATCCCGGCGGTGGCGGTACCATCCCGATAGTGATAAATCGAATCGCCGTGGTTGGGCAATGTGTTCAAGAGTGACCAGCCAGGCGCGTCCGATGATTTCCGGTAAATACTGTAGGTCGCCACATCCATGCTCGGACTCGGTATCCAACTGAGATCAACTCCGGCTATGCTGCTTTTGGCTGGCAGAAATACGGGCGGCTGAGGCGCAACCTGATCGGGCAGCGAAACAATGAGACGCGGCGAAAGTGCTGAGTGGTTCTGATTGCCGTCGATCGCCATGACGTGATAGTACACATGTGCGTTCAAGGTGTGCAGGTCGACATGGTCTGTAAATGAGGTGTCAGGTACCGGGCCCGTTGTGGCTTGCGTGGGTTCCTCACTTTTGTAGTAGCTTTTGTACACCCTGTAGCCCAACAGGTCGCGTTCGTTGTTCGCATTCCATGTTAGGTATACGGCACCGGTATCGTCGACCGTGGCTTGCAATCCCGCAGGAACGGCAGGAGGGATGCTGTCGACGAGTTGCGCATAATAAACAGGTGAAGCATATACCTGGCCGTCGCGGCCAAGCGCTTTTACCCTGTAATAGTTTACACGACCCGGACTTTTGTCGACCCACATCCGCAGGTCCGGGGCGAGTTCTGACGGGGTGAGCTGATCGTATGGTTTGGTTGGTGCTTCGGTGCGGACAATTTGAAATCCTGTTATGGCGTTGTTGTCGTCGACAGGGAAATCCCATGTGATCTTTATCGCTGTGTTGCCGATGTTTTCAGCGGCGGTGATGTACGGTACCTGGCGGACGTGTGGCGATCCCCGACCGCTTACCGTCGAAGAGGGCGGACTTTCCTCACCGAAAGGGGTGAGGCCTACCACGCGATAGTGGTAGACTGTAGCAAGGTCGCGCAGGGAATCGATCGCATACTGATAACGGCCATCGTCTTCAGCGGAAGGAGAAACGGTGACAAGTGGCGTGTCGGATATCGGCTCAAAGGTCTTTCCATCAGTTGACCGTTCAACACGGTAAGCACTGTAGAATTGATTTTGACTATCCCACCTGAGCGAGACGAGTTGTTCTTTGAATTCACCTTGTAGATTTCGGGGAGCTGGCAATGCAACGGAGCCACCTGCAACAACGAAGACGCTTCCCCGCAAGCTGTCATTCGAATTGATGATGACGCGATAGAGATACTTTTCCACAGGATTGACGGCATGATCGGTGAACCAAAGGCCGGATGCGCGTGCTACTGCCGGCGACATATCTGCGGCGAAAAGTGCGAAGGCGAAACGTTGTTCGTTTTCCCTCACCTTGTTGACGATCGACACGACATCACTTCGACTCAGATCAACCTGAAATGCCTCCCCATACAATGCTTGGGCTGCAATAGCGGCGTACCGATTTCTTTTGACGAGGGACTCCCATCCCTCCTCAGGGAGACACCTGACTGTCGGATCGAGGATGTGCCGCACAGCCGGGGTGAGCAAATGGCCGTTGCGGGCGATGGTGTATCGTTCTACGCGATACCCATATTGATTGCCTCGTTGCCAGGTGTCAAATGTGGCTGGCGCCCATCGCAAGGTGATGGAATCGGTAGACGCACGTGCGGTGACTGCGATTCGCTCGCGAATCAGGGAGTCGGGCTGGCCGTTGGAGGCAATTGCGAAAAGAAGCATTCCGGAACAGAGGAGTATGGATGAAAAGTGTTTCATGTTACTGATCGTTATCGGGAATCCGGTTGAACAATATCATCTCGTGACTCGAAGTCACCTTGTTGATGCCTGGAATGACGTAGTCAATCCTAATGGTATATCGACCAAATCGAATAAAGGGCATGGGCTTGACGATCAACGCCTCGAGTCTCGGAGTCATTTGTGTTGGATAATCGACGACGTAGTTCACTGCCTGACGCTGTAGGTATCTGAAGTCCGCGGCAACGGATCTGCCCATGTTGAACACGAGGCGTTCACTACTGAAAGGCGCTGCAACGACCTGTTGTTGGAGGCCTGCACTTGCTTTTAAACCGTCAAAAATAACGTCCCGTACGGGTGGAATGCCTAATTGATCCGGGATTGACCGGCGCACACGCATCCATCCCAGTAGAGGATAACCTTCATACAAGAGTGGATAGACGTACCCCTCATACCAGTGGTTGCCTTCAGTAACGGCTTCCATTCGCATCACCTTTCGAGGCCCCGACAGCTCGTCCGCCACGAAGCGTTCGTCGCCTGAAACACTGCCCACCAGCTGGAACACGTTGTTGCCGAGGTTATAGCGGATTGCCGGCGAGAGATTGATGTGCTGCATTTTTTCAGTGAAGGTGTTGTACTTACTTGTTCTGAACGTGGCACTGTAGATAGATTTTGTTTCAAGTGCGGTAAGTGTACCCGTGATAGACTGTGTGGTAAGTGTTGCGTTTCCGGCGGAAGCATCCACGGCTAGCTCCTGCGTGATTTTTTCGACGTTCTGGTCAACCGCGGTACCGTTGCGCGGGATGTTGACAATCTCAAGCCGATACACCTTCCCGTTCTGAAGCGCCGCCGGGACAGGAAAGGTGATCATACGCTGTCGGGCATCATAGGATGGCTCGACCTCGAAGTACGCTTCGGAGTTTGTTTGGGTCATTCGCACCTTTTGCGTCCAGTCGTCATCCGGATCGAAAAGGTAAGGTTGGCCGTCGATCAAGTGGATAAGTCCGCGATCGTATTCTTCTGGAAAGAAGTTTTCCTGACCGCGTAGCGGATAGGAGACTAACACATTGCTTGCCGGAATATAGTCTGGTGCATCCCCGGTTTCGAAGCTGGTTTCCACAGACTCAACAACTGCCTGTCCGGAGAATTTGACTCTTCGCCAGAGGCCATTGACCGCTTCCTCGAATGCGAGTACGGCCTTTGCCTTAAGCTGTCTGTTCGGCGGAAGGATATCTGAAGCGTCGAAGGCGACAACGTCACGATCAGCGTTCCAAGTGAAGGTTCCATTTATCCGCCGGCCATTGTCAACGACTGTGAATCCGTCGAGCACGGCGCGGAAAGTATGCCGCCTGCCTTCAATGTCCGTGATATCAAAGACCTCGCCGACAGGGATGTTGAACGCTACTTGCGGTGCACTGAAAACGCTGACATTCGAAGTTCCTTTAACCGGGGCGATGCCGGCGATCATGCTGACGTCTTCCAGCAGGTTCTGTTCTCCTACAGGAACGCATTCCTTGCCGACTGTCACTTCGAACCGGCATTTGCCTTTGACGAGGCCACCCAGGATTTTGTAGTATCCGCCGACGGTGCCCTTCATCCAGAACGGATTTGGGCCTTTTGCCTGGAGGACTGCCGCTGCGCCGATGCTTAGGATATCAAAGGTGCCACTATAGAAACGAAGCTTTACCCTGATGCCGATCTTTCCCATGACGAACGCATAGGCCTGACCGTTGGCATACCACCCGTTGATACCAATCGATCCGGAGGAGCCGGCACAATGATATTGATTGCCATAGTCCTTCAACATAAAGTCCAGCCCGGTACCGGCACTGAAACGCCCGTAGAACATCAGGAACTGCAGGTCGCCGGTGTCGACCAGAAAATGCAGGCCAAACGCGATGCCCATTCCGGATTCGAGCGCATTCAGGTCACGCATATAATCCAGATCGATGTCGCCGAGAATTTCTGAAACCTGTGGAGGTGGGGGCGGACTGGCCGGCAGGTTTTTCCCTAGCATGAAGTAGCTTTTCGATTTGAAAATACGGGCCACTTCAAGTCCGAGTGGCTGATCGGGTGTGCCAATGTGAATGTACCAGTTGTGCTTTTCAAAATGCAGCACGGCCCAGCCTGCCTTGTTCTTTTCGCTTACACCGCGTACGATGCCGCCCGCTACGTTGACATATATTTCGAGGTTGCCATGAAAAGTGTCGTTGACGTTGTCAAAGTGAAGACGCACACTCCCGTACACCTGTCCACGCGCAAGACTGCCAAGTTGGTCGGCAAAGTCGCCCTTCACTGACGCGGTTGCCAGCGCCCGGAGTTTGTCTTTTGCGATTGTCACCGGGCTCATGAAGCTGGCGTTCCCGGTGAAGGTTACTGCGTTGATGCCGCCATGGCGATTGATGCTGACCTCGAGTGTAACTTGTCCACTCATCACCTCCGGACGCGGTGTCCCAATCAGCACGACAGCGCGTATCCCTACCGTTTCTTCATCCGGTACATAGGTAATTCCGGAAGGCGTTCGGCCGAGCGTAACAGATCCCGACGATGTGCCTTGCTTCATCTTTGAATAATAACCGCCACCAAATCCGAACGCTGACAATACACCAGGTACGATCGGAATGCCCGTCTTCAACTCCACAAGCGCATCGGCATACCAGTACCTGAATGCTTCGGTTCTGCCAAACAAGGCTTCCGCTTCAACTCCGATCGTCTGTATCCGTCCTGTTAGTGACCCCTTAAATCCGTCGCCATAGGTTTCGTCGTCCGAAAAAAAGCGCACTTCGCCGGCAAGCTCAATAAGCTTGGGTTTGTCGATGCGGATCTTCAGACTGCTCAGTTCCACTTTTTCGAAATGCCATGGCGGATGCTCTCCGACAACGGTAGTGGTTTCGTCGTCCATCCCGACGGGTAAGTCTTGCTTGCCCCAAATGACCAAGGCGCCTTTGCCGGCAAACGATTCATCCTCCGCTTTCCCACTAATGTTGACGACGAGATCAAAAGCAAGCCCCGCCCTGCTGCCCCTTGCCTTGATCCTGATGTTGTCAATCACAACGGGGTATTTGGCAAGCGATGATCGCGAACCTTCGCGTCCGAATCCGAATGTGCCCGCTTCGAAATAGGGCGCCCGACTGTTGATCACCATATCTTCGAACCGGATGCCCTTGATCGATCCCTTCGGCACTTTAGCCGCGAGGTTCAGGGACAATGTGCCGGAAAGATGTGCAGACGGATAAAACCGGTTCTCATTCATGGCCACCACAATCCGCGACCCTTCTTCGAGTTTCAGATCCGCCATCCACATACCAAGCTTCAATTCATCCTCGATCGCTACGGCAAAAATGTACTGGCCTTCAGCACTCAGGTGCGCCGTATACTGAAATCGAGAAGCTTGCCCATCCTTTGCGCTGAGCATTGGGATCGAAAGCGATCCCTTGAGACCAAGTGCGGTCACTTGATTCGTGACGAGTTCCAGCGACAGCTCGTCCACAGTATACGTCCACGTGTTCATGCTGCCGTTGGAGATCACGTGGCTGACGAGCGCCTTTCCGGTTACGCCCTGGTCGTCGATGATCATCTGTTCGACGCCAATCGAAACGCGCTCGGCGGTGCCCTGCTTTTCGAAGGCCCTGGGTAGCCGGATTTCAAGTTGCTGTAGATAAACGCCTTGCCAAAGGTCTGGAAGTCCCGCTTTCAGAAGGGGAGAGGTGTAACCATCTGGAAAGCGCATAGCCTCAGGGTTAGAAAAGTCGCTCCAGTCCAGGTAAGCCTGTGTAGCGCGAAAGCCGAAGCCCGGCAGGCCCGCTACCTGGAACGGTGGCACAGTGACATACGAAATGATGTCGTGAAGATCCTGTGCATATGTACTGAATTGGATCTTGAGGCGTTCGCCGGTGGGTTCACCATCATCGGTCTCGGCAAAGAGTACATCGGAGGAGAATTCGAGCGTGGCATCCAGGTTTACGCCGAGAAACCCACCGCAGTCGAATTCGACATACGATCGGTCCGTGCCTTTAATGGTGACCATCGTCGTATGATTCAGCTTCATGGGATGGTCGCCCAGTAGATACACCCGCGCGTTTCCGGCGATACCGCCTTCGGCCGAAAGGGGTACTTTGCCGTGAAACGCAAGCCGCGCACCCGTTTGAGGGAGCGCGAGTGAAACATAAACATCCATCACCGCACCTGCGCTCGTGATAGTGATGCGGTCAACGAGAATGCTGTAATCAAACGCGCCTCCTGCTCTGACCACCCCTATCGGCAAATCCACTACTGACATTGCATCAAGCGATTCAAGAAACCGCTGTCCACTCACTACTTTCTCGAGCAACGCGTGTGCATGAGCGCGTTGCTGGAGGATGCTGTCAGCAATCGGAACCTGGGGCAGCTCGATCGGATCATTGGCGGTCTGGTGGCGGTTTAAAATGGCCAGGTTTTCGAATTGCCGGTATGCCGGATGCGGCCCTTCGGGAAAAACGACGTGTTTTGATGCGACTACCATGGTCGAATCACTCAGGGCAAAAGCGACCTGTCCGCAGGCAACAAGGCACACCGCTGCGAGCAGCCCGGTAACTGGAGAGGGTATTTTCATCTTAGGGTCTTTTAATGTCTTACGGCTATCCTTTCTGTCTCAATTTTGTTTTGTTTTTAGTTTAGTAAGTGTCTTTGCGTATTTTCCAGTACTTGTTGTCATTAAACCACGTGCGCACTTCTTGTAGTGCAGCGGGGTAGTCATCCGTGTCGAGATCACCGCTTTCGTCCAGCGTAAGCGGGAAGCCTGTAACAACCGGTGCAAGTTGTTCCATAATGCGATATCCACAGGGGATGGCGACGTCCCTTTCGGCGTCGGCCGATCGGCAATTTTTCGCGTTGCTTTGAAGCGCCTCTATTATATAGGCGATCGCTTCGGGCTGTCGGGTGTAGATGAGATCGGGAAACAATTGATAGACCACATCGTCATTGACGGGGATGCGCCTTACCCGTTGCATGATCCCGTCCAGGGCAGACCGGTTGCCGAGTCGCGCAAGTGCAACGAGTGCAGCCCAACGGAGGTGCGCAGGATACCCATCATATGAAAATGGTTTGATCACCGCCTGCAGATCATCGATCCCGACGAACCCAGCGAGCTTAATGAAGCGATCAAGAGGTGGCGCTTCGGACCGTACAAGTTTTCTCAGTGTGTCCTTCGCTGCGTTCTGAAAATCGGAAGGAGTAAAACGGGTGAGCAGATCAACAGCGCGCGATCGCACCCGGAATGAATGTTCCGCGCAGGCATTCATCAGCAGGTGCACGCCTTTGGCACGCGCGTCAATGTCGTGTACATGCGAAGCGACAAACCCAATCAACTCATATGCTTTGAGCTTCACAAGTATGTCGTCGTTGTCGGTGCCCGCCAATCGAGGCACAACGGTGTCGTAAAAATCCGCAAGTACTTCGGCTGATGACGCAGCATCTACTTCAGGAAACCGCGAATATTCGCCATTGCTGACGGCCTCGAAGTAGTGGTTGACTCCGTCATTGAGACTTTGTCCGTAAGACGCTGCCGCGGGCAAAGCCAGGAGAAGGGATGATAGGGCAACAGCAACGGTGGAATGCCGTAACAGCACCGCCGACTGGCCTTGGCGAGAGGGTCTTCGCATAAGTCAGGCGTTTTGTTGTGAAATAAAGATCGAAACGGAATTTTATAGAATCAAGGATTTGATCATTATTTTTTGTGTTAATGTGTTAATGCGTTCGCGTGTTCATGTTCGCAGTCTAGGAGGCTGTAGGTTGTTTTGAGCGTGGATGGCGTTGAGATGTTTGTGTATTGCGTTATTTAGTGATTTGTGGCTTGATAATGCCTTAGCAGCGAAACAAGTTGCATTAGTTGCCCGAAGACGTTATTTTGAGTGCCATTACAAAGGACTTTCAAACGCTCACCAACCTTCCCACCATGGCACAACGCAACAAAATCAGCCGCAGAACATTCGTAAGTTCCGCCGCAGTAGCATCACTCGGCTTTACGATCGTACCCCGCCACGTAATCGGTGGAAAGAATTATGTGCCGCCCAGTGATAAACTTACGATCGCCTACATCGGATGCGGTACACAGGGGTTACGGGAAATGACGTCGCTTATCACGAATCCGAAAATTCAGATCATCTCCGTCTGTGATCCCAACAAACGGACTACTAACTATATTGACTGGTCTCCGCACGGCATCCGCAACACAATTCGAAAAGTGTTGGGCGACGACACCTGGGATGAAGGTGTGGAAGGCATATCCGGAGGGCGTGACGTAGGTCAGGCCTTCGTTGAGCAATACTATGCCAAAAACAAACCTTCCGGAAAGTATAAAGGCTGTACATCATATGCTGACTTCCGGGAATTGCTGGAGAAAGAAAATGATGCGGATGCACTGAAGATCATGACACCGGATCACCTTCATGCGACGATCTCGATTGCCGGAATGAAGAAGGGTAAGCATATCGTCATGCACAAACCGATCGCCAACCGAATCTATGAAAGCAGACGCAACATAGAGACTGCCCGCCAAACAGGGATGAGCACGCACCTGCTCGCCTGGAGCAGACGTCCGGGCAACGATCTCGTCAAAAAATGGATCGCCGACGGCGCAATCGGAAACCTGAAAGAAATTCATAACTGGTCATACCGACCGGTGTGGCCGCAATGGACCAGCCTTCCAACAGACACTCCACCGGTGCCCGAAGGCTTTGACTGGGATTTATGGCTTGGCCCGGTGCCGCATCGGCCTTATCATCCGAATTATACCCACTGCGTTTTTCGTGGGTGGTATGACTTTGGCGGTGGAAGTATCGCCGACATGGGGCACTACAGTCTGTGGCCGATGTTTCTGACGCTTGGCGTGAGCACGCCCCCCATCAGCGCCGAAGCTTATGGCACGACTACGCGCACGGTCGTAGACCATGTGAGCCGGAATGTCGTGAATGATGTCGCGTTTCCCTATTCCTGCATTGTGCGCTTGAAATTCCCGAAACAAGAGACGCTACCTGCCTTCGATCTGTTCTGGTATGACGGTGGCATGAAACCGCCGACACCTCCGGAACTTGAAGTCGACGGTAAGGATTTGCCCGAAGAAGGGATGATGTTCGTAGGCGACAAGGGCAAGATCCTCGGAGGCTTCCGCAACGAAAATCCGGTACTGATTCCGGAGCGCCGCATGAAGGAATACCTTGGGGGTACGACGCTACCGGAAGAAGAAGCCGAACGCGGCGACGACATCTGGATTGACGCCTTCCGCGAAAAGAAACAATCTCCGGGAAGTTTTCTGCTGGCCGGACCAGTTTCGGAAACCATCAATCTGGCAGCGGTTGCTTTGCGTGCGAAAAAGAAGGTACTTTACGATGCCGTCAAAATGGAAATCACCAACATCCCCGAAGCCAATGCATTGCTGAGAAGAGAGTATCGGAAGGGATGGGAGTTATGAGGTAATCGCAGTTGGCAATAGAAAATAGGCAGTTGGCAGTTGGCAATTGGCAATTGGCAAGGGGAAGTGTACACCGATAGTGCGAATTGCGAATTACGAATGCCCAGTGCCCAATGCCCAGTGCCCAGTGCCCAATGCCCAGTGCCCAATGCCCAGTGCCCAATGCCCAATGCCCAACAGCCAACAACC
>CAYMWA010000029.1:24198-29176 GCA_964393795.1 uncultured Roseivirgaceae bacterium | reverse complement strand
GTCATTAGTCATTGGAAATTGGGAAGGAGACGGTAATGCTCGGTGTACACTTCCCCGATTGTCAACTGCCAATTGTCAACTGTCAACTGAGCGTCGGCAACGCGCGCGGATTAAGGCCCTTCGGCAGGCCTGCCTGCCAGTGCGCAGGCTTACGCACGGGCAGGCAGGCTCAGGGACCGAGGCACACACCAACACCTCAACACCCCAACACATCAACACCTTTCAACCGAAGCATCAACCCCAGCCTTCAGCATAACTCAGGGACCGAGGCACACATGAACACATGAACACACTAACACATGAACACATTTGATTCGAAGCATCAACCCCAGCCTTCAGCATAACTCAGGGACCGGGGCACACCTCAACACCTCAACACCCCAACACATCAACACATTTTTTAAACATACTGATTCAGCATCACCGGCATGACAAGCATCAGAATATCTTCTTCCGCATCTTTTTCTGCGGGGAGGATTACGCCGGCTTTGTTGGGTGCTGACATGGTAAGTTTGATCTGATCGGAGTCCATGTTACCGAGCATCTCGACGAGGAACTTCGCGTTGAAGCCGATTTCGATGTCTTCGCCATCGTGTTCGCAACTGAGCCGCTCATTGGCTTCGTTGGAGAAGTCGAGGTCTTCGGCAGAGATCTGAAGTTCACTGCCTGTGATCTTCAGCCGAACCTGATGCGTCGTCTTGTTGGCATAGATGGAAATCCGCTTCAGCGCGCCGAGGAGATCATTGCGACCAATGGTCATCTTGATGTTGTTCCCCGATGGGATCACGTTCTCGTAATCGGGAAAGCGTTCATCGATCAGGCGGCAGATCATCCGGATGTTGCCAAACTTGAAAAAGGCATTGGCCATGTTAAAGTTGACGACCACGTCGATATTCTCTGCGGGAAGCGTGGCCTTGAGCAGGTTGAGTGCCTTGCGCGGAATAATGATCGCTGCGCCATTATCCGATTTGACATCCGTACGCCTGTAACGCACAAGCCGGTGCCCATCCGTGGCAACGAAAACCGTGTTCTTGTCGCCGAGGTTGACGTATACACCTGTCATAGCAGGGCGCAGTTCGTCGTTGCTTGTAGCAAAAATCGTATTGTTGATGGCACGCGACAAGACTTCCGAAGAGACCTCCGCCGTGAAATCATTCGACACCGCCGGCACTTTGGGGAAGTCTGTAGCGTTTTCACCTGACAACTTATAGCGCCCGTTATCGGAGATGATCTCGATACTATAGGTCGACTCATCGATCGAGAACGTCACCGGTTGCTCAGGCAGATTCTTCAAAGTATCGAGGAGAATCCGTGCAGGAACAGCGATGCTGCCCTTTTCCTTCGATTCAACCTGGAGTTCGGTGATCATCGAAGTCTGCAGATCGGAGGCCGTCACGGTAAGTCCGCCTTTCTCCAATTCAAAAAGAAAATTCTCAAGAATGGGAACAACCGGATTGGTTGTGATCACCCCATTTATATTAGAGAGCTGCCTCAGCAGATAAGCAGAATTAACGATAAACTTCATCGGCGGATTAGTGGTTTGAGTTATAGCGGGGTAAAGTTATAAAGAAAACGGAATTTAAAAACCGGCATCCCAAGCGAAAATCTAGCCTATTTTTTCGTGAAAAACGACTTCGGCTTTAACAAAAGCTCGATTTTCCTGCGGTCGAACACTGCCAGTTGCGAATCCTGAACAATTCCATTCACCTCTTTGGCACCCTCCGGGTCGTAGAGGCGCAAACGGTACTCGCGGTCGCCGACATCGGTTATCAGAATTTCCATCATCGGCTTCAGCGCCAGAAGGCTGTCCCTTAACCCGGGTTTATTTACATAGGCATCGACCGTCAGCAGCGACACATTGTCCAGAAAAGTATTGAGTCTGGCTGTGTCTGTTTCAATTCCGGCTATTCCGAAGTACTGATCATTCATGGCTACGCGGAAATTATCGGCGGGTCGCTTTCCAAATCGCACTTCCAGTCCTTTGAAATTGCGCCAGTTGAATCCAAAGACGAACTTGTTCCGCCACCCTTCTTCCGGAAGTTCGAGTATCCCCGACACATAAACCCGGTAGCCCGGGATGGCCATCACATAAACATTGCCGGTCTCGCGGTCGCCAAACAGGGCTTGTGTTTTTTCCGGGTTTCCACCTGCGAGGAAGGCCTTCTTCAGCATTTCCCCTTCGTAGAGTCTTACGGTTACCCCCGACCGCGTCAATTCCCGGTAAATGGAATCTTCAAGCGCACTGCCCACGGCCCGTTTCGGTCGCGCCTGTTGCAGGGTGGCAAACAACACCTTAATCATGTCGGCATCGGCGCGGTATGTGTCATTCACACGCCAGGTGTTGCCGTCGTACGCCAGCGTAACGGTGTCGCTATCCGACTGGAGCGTTACTTTGTTGATGGTGCTCAGATCCGTCTGAAAAATATCCTGATCGATATCGAGCCGGTTCTCCGGCTGTACCCACCAGAATACCAGCAGCGTAACCACGGTGAGAATGGTCAGTAGTACAAACCGTCTCTTGTTTCTGCGTCCTTGCATATTCAAAATCTTGCAAACTTCCTTTTCCTCCGGTAGGCCCTTACAATGCCAAACACTGTCAGCAATACGATGGGCACCCCGAGGTTGATCAGCTGCCATTTCAGTTTTTCAGCTGCGATCTGCTCGCGGTCGAGCGGACGCAAACGGACCTCTTTGTTGCGGGCGCGGATCAGTCCGTCTTCATCGATCAGATAGGAGATCATATTAAGCACGAGGTCCTCATTGGCGAAAGTGTAGTTGCTGAAGGGCGAAAAGCCCAGCGGGTAGGGCTCACCCGTTCGCCGGTTAATGTCGTTTCGCACCAGGTCGCCGTCAGCGACTACGATGAGACGGGTGGGCTCGCCCGATTCCACGAATGTCGACGCATCAACCCCGTCGGGAAGGAAGCGGTTTTTGTAGGCGGAGGTGAAACGGCCTTCGAGCAGATACGCCACCGGCACAAAACGTTCCGTAAATTTTCCGGTTGACAGGTCCTTGCGCAGTTCGTTGATGTTCACGTTCACTGGCGCAGAAAGCGTTCGCGAATATTCCGAGGTCAACAGCAACGGCGTCTTTCGGATGCCGTCGGCTTTTACCGTATCGATGCTGCTGACAAAGCGCGTCAGCACGCGGTCGAGGTTACGCGTGACAGGGTGATCGGCAAAGCGGTTGATCAGCGGAAAGAACGGCCACTCCATGAGATGTATTCGCGGTGTACCGTCTTCACGCACGCCTGTCACCACAGGATAGGGTGAGGCATAGCGGTCCTGCACCAGGTCAGGGTTGATGCGCACGCCGTAGCGAAAAAGTTGGTCAGTCAACCCGGTTTCATAGGGAAAGGCAAAGTAGTTCGCCTGTGTCGTGCTGTCCATGCTGGCGTCGAGCCGGTCGATGAGAAACAATACTTTGCCACCACGCATGATGTACTGATCCAGGCGATACTGATCGGCAGCTGAAAAGGTACGGGTCGGCTTGGCGATCACCAGCGCTTCGAAGTGGTCAAGTGCGGGGTCATCGAGCGTCACCTGCCTTACATGATACAATTCCGCCACCGCCTTTTCGAAGGAATAAATTCCGGCGCCCTCCAGTTCCCCATGGCCGGTGACCAGTCCCACCTGGCTGGGATTCGGTACACTGAGTTTGTAAATGGCATTGGCCATCTCAAATTCTATCCCTTCAATGGACTGATTAAGTTCCTCTTCCTGCGGCGCGTCCTTATTTCCTTTTAACAACATCACACCTTTCTCGGCACCGCCATAGGATACGATGGCTCCGGGAAAGATGAGCTTTTCGATCCGCTCCCCATGCTGTGTATCGATCACATTCGTGGGCTGAATGCCCTTTGCCGCAAGGGCGGCCATGAACTCGGCGCGCGCCTTCTGGCTGATGGCCGTGGCCGGATCGGTGAACGTGTAATGGACTTTGTTGTTCGAATACACCCGGAACATCTCAAGCGTTTCGCGGATGCGCTTTTGAAAACGACGAAAGCCAGCATTCAATTCGCCGGCGAGGAACACTTCCACATAAACATCGTCATCGAGGTTCTCAAGCATCTCACGTGTAGAAGTGTGGATCGAGTAGCGGTTCTCCTCGGTGAGGTCGAGCCGGAAAAAAAATTTCGATGACAGCAGGTTAATCAAAATCAACAGCACAACGCCGTTGGCCAGCAAGAGAAGATCACCGGTCTTGTTACTCGCCCAGTTTACCATGAACGTGCCCCCAAAACAATTCGCGTAACCAATAGCATCAATCCGATCATGCTTCCAAAATAAACCACATCACGGCTGTCGATCAATCCCTTGCTGAGCGCGTCATAATGGTACGCCAGCCCGAGTTCCCGGATAAACAATACTTGTTCCGACCAGACATTCAGCAGCGCCAGCGACTCAAACCCCGCGAACAGGATATAGCAGAGGAACGCCGCAACAATAAACGATACTACCTGGTTGTTGGTCAGCGATGACGACAATATCCCGATGGCGCAGAAGACCGCACCCAACAAGACAAGGCCGACATAGGAGCCCATCACACCCGGGGTATCAATATTCCCAACCGGATTACCCAACGAATACACCGAGATATAGTAGATCACCGTTGGAATCAGCGAGAGGACCACAAGCAAAAAAGAGGCGAGGAACTTGCCGATAATGACATCCCAGTCAGACAACGGCTTGGTCAGAAGCAGTTCAAGTGTGCCCCCTTTCGCTTCTTCCGCGAACGACCGCATGGTGATGGCGGGGATCAGGAAAATAAAGACATACGGCCCCAGAGAAAACAGCGTCTCCATGTCCGCATAGCCATAGTTGAGTACCGATGTTTCCGGAAAGACCCACATGAGCAGGCCGATACCCGTGAGAAAAACTCCGATCACAACATAGGCGACCAAAGAATTAAGGAAGCTGTTGAATTCTCTGGATAATACGTGGATCATATCTGCAAAATGCAAATATAGGGATAAGTT
>CAYMWA010000029.1:3605-24098 GCA_964393795.1 uncultured Roseivirgaceae bacterium | reverse complement strand
ATTCTCTGGATAATACGTGGATCATATCTGCAAAATGCAAATATAGGGATAAGTTGCCAGTTGCAGGTTGCAGGATGCAAGTTGCCGGTTGCGCGCTCAGGGTGTATGCGTGTGTTGAAGGTGCGGCACGCGTGAACTGGAGTTGCAGGTTGCAGGATGCAGGTTGCAGTGTCGCGGGCCCTTTTGGCGATGGTGTTGGTCAACGCGTAGGCCGGGTTGCCGGTTACCGGTTGCCGGTTGCGCGCTCAGGGTGTAGGCGTGTGTTGAAGGTGCGGCACGCGTGAACTGGAGTTGCAGGTTGCAGGATGCAAGTTGCAGTGTCGCGGGCCCTTTTGGGATGGCTTGGTTGACTCAACGTCTCACGCTGCCGGCGCTTCGGCACGCTCAGCGACCGGCGGGCCCGTTCAGACGCACCATCCACCACTCACCACTCACGCCTCACGACTCACGACTCACGATTCACGACTCACGATTCACGAAAACCATCGCACGCCTTACTACCAATTGCACGCCCGTTAAGCCGCACCACTCCCCCCTCACCCCTCACGAATGGATATAATTCTCCAGGTGCTGAATCGTATCCTGCTGATTAGTGATGACGGCCTTAATCACGTCGTTGATAGATATAATTCCGGTAACGGCGCCGGCTTCGAACACCGGCAAATACCGAAGGTTGTTTTCAGACATCAGTTCCATGCAATGCTCTATGGAGGTGTCAGGGTCAATGGTAGGGAGGCCCGTCGACATAATTTCCGAGACCCGAAGATCGGAGGAAGCTTTTCCTTTGAGTATCACCTTACGTGCATAATCCCTTTCTGTGAGCAAACCGACATACGACGCGCCCTCCATCACGAGCACAGATCCAATATTCCTTTCCGACATGATCTTCAGCGCCTCAATAACAATCGCCTGAGGAGGTACCGAAATAACGCTTCTGCCCTTCTGGGCCAAAATGTCCGCTACTTTTTTCATAACAGGAGGTTAGTGATTGGAACAATAGTTTTTTACCTGAGTAAGATACCATTTAAAATCCAAATTGAAAAATAAGAAATGCGGAGCGGCGCTCTTGCTACCCTTCGGTGAGTTCTTTGAATATGGTTTCGAGGGAATTTTCCTCCTGGCGCAGTCCGATTAATGACAGATTGTGGTCGGCTGCATAGCGGAAAATGACGGGCCTGATGTCGACCCCGGCCTCCAACGTGATGCGGTACCGGTTTTCACCCAGCGTCTCCAACCTGGAAATGCCCGGAAGTTGCGCCATCTCGTCCATGTTCAGCGGCGACTCAAATTCTGCCAGCACCGTAGCAGCCCTGCCTTTTTTGGTCATGAGGTTGCTGATCCGGTCATTGGCTACGATGGTTCCTTTGTTGATGACAACCACACGCTCGCACAGTGCTTCGACTTCCTGCATGATGTGAGTGGAAAAAATGACGGTCTTGTTCCGGCTGATGCTTCGGATCAGGTTGCGGATCTCCAGCAGCTGGTTGGGATCCAGCCCGGACGTTGGCTCATCAAGGATCAGCACAGCGGGATCGTGAATCAGCGCCTGTGCCAGCCCCACGCGCTGTCGATATCCCTTCGAGAGGCTTTCAATTTTCTTGTTCTGTTCACGCGTGAGTCCACAAAGCTGGATCATTTCGTTCACACGTGCCTGGAGTGACCGCCCGTGCAGGCCGTATAATTTTCCGGCGAACCGCAAGTATTCGTGTACGTACATGTCGAGGTACAGCGGATTGTGTTCGGGCAGGTAGCCGGTGATCTTCTTCACTTCCATCGGATCTGCGACCACATCGCGCCCGCCCACCAGCACACGGCCGGAAGTGGGCGGCAGGTAGCTAGTGGCGATCTTGAGCGTGGTGGACTTCCCCGCACCGTTCGGTCCCAGGAAGCCGACGATCTCGCCGGTCTTCACCTCAAAGGACACATCGTTCACCGCCGTTTGCGGGCCATACACTTTGGTCAGATGCTCTACAATCAACGCCATGACGGCCTAAAAATAGGAATACATCGTCAATATTGGTCAATATCCCTGTTACCTTACGTCAAAACGGCTCATTAATTGCCACCAGATTGAATAGATCGACTGAATTTCAGAAATTCGCCAAAATTTAAGACTATGCGAACGGGCTTCCTATCCTTGATTCTCTTATTCACTTTTTCTGCCGCATGCCTTGCGCAAAGCAGCGGCTACAAACTTCAGTTTAAGGTCGACGGGTTGAAAGATACCACTGCGTATCTCGGATATTATTACGGCGAAAGCACATTTGTCAAAGACACCGCCCGGGTGAACCATACGGGTGAGTTTTTCTTCGAAGGCAAACAAACCCTGCCGCAGGGTGTGTACTTCCTGGTGCTGAACAAGACGCGAATCTTCGAATTTGTCGTCAGCCAAAATCAGCATTTTACGCTTGCCACCAATACAGCCGACTACATCGGCCACATGAAAGTAACCGGAGATATCGACAACAAACTCTTCTTCGAAAACATGCGCTTCAATATGGATCGTCACAAGGAAGCGGATCCCTTTATCAAAATCATACAGGACAGCACATTGTCTGAGGATGAAAAAAAAGAGGCGCGGGAAAATTTCCAGAAGATCAATGAAAAAGTGCTCGCCTACCATGACAAGATTATCGATGCGCATCCCAAAACCCTGACAGCGAGAATTTTCAAAATCAACAAGCCGATCGAAGTACCCGATCCGCCAACAAGACCGGATGGCAGCATCGACTCCACTTTTCAATTGAAATGGTACAGGGAACATTTTTTTGACAATTTCGATCTGGCCGACGATGCCCTTATCCGCATGCAGCGTCCTGTTTACCAGGAAAAGATTAATGAGTACCTCGACCGGCTATTTGTCCCACAGGCCGATACACTTAAAAAGGCCATTGAATTCATTGTGTCAAAGGCGAAAAAGAATCCGGAGACATACAAGTACGCCGTCTGGGTGTCGATACTCAAATTCCAGAATCCCGAAATCATGGGCCTCGATAAAGTGTTTGTCTACCTTAACGACACTTACTTCTCCTCGGGAGAAATGGACTTCTGGGCAAATGAAAGTCTGCGCAAGAACCTGCAGGAGCACGCCGACCGGTTGCGCAAGAGCCTGATCGGGCAAAAAGGTGCGAACCTCATCATGCTTGATGCGAACCTCAAGCCGCGGGAATTGTACGACATCACAAACAAGTACACGGTGCTGTACATCTTTGATCCCGATTGCGGCTCGTGCAGAAAGGAAACACCGAAGCTGGTCAACTTTTACAACAAAAGGAAGTTCGATCTCGAAGTCTTTGCTGTGTGCGCAGACACGAGTATGGCCAAAATGCGCGACTACATTAAAGAAATGAAGATGCAGTGGATCACCGTGAACGGTCCCCGCACCTATGTTGGCCCGTATCAGGACCTCTACGACGCCAACACCACACCGACGCTGTACGTCCTGGACAGACGAAAAGAGATCATCGGAAAGAAGATTCCCGCAGAAAAGCTCGATGAATTCCTTACGCAGTATGAACGCATCCAACGGATGAAAACGTCCGGAAAGCTCTGACAACCAGTATAAAAAGGGCCGAATCATTTCGTGTTGCGGTTGCAGCCGCCTGCATTTTTTTGGATTTTTTTTTGTCAGGCGTGCAACTATTCCTACCGGATCGAGTATCTAGGAAGAGTATGATCGCAACCAAAAATTCGATTTATGGCTTTTCTGGAAAAAATCTTGGGGAAGAAAAAGCCCCTGTTAAAAGCCCGCTGCCCCATTACCCGCGAATCCATTGAAACCGGCTTTGGATACCTGCTGACGACCGCACAGGTTGTCAGTTCACATAAGTACTGGGACATGGTGATGACTGAACCCGAAACGCTTTCTTATTCGATATCCCACTTCAGCAATGAAGAAAGCGGTACCTACATGCGCAACCTGATTTTTGAAAAATACAGCAGCGTCGAAAAACCGTGGATGATCTCGGATTCCTGCATAAACCTGTTTGAGGATATTGACCGTCAAACTGCCCGTGAACACGCCCGGAAATGGTGGGACACACAGGGCGTCTTCGAACCGGAAAACAACGGCCCGGCGCTTGAGTCGCTGGCACCCGATACTTATCAGAAACTCAAAGACTACGCCGTGCTCGAAGCAGGGCGCGCACGCGTCAAGGTTCGCTGAAACGCACAGGTTGCAAAGCCTGCCTGCCGAAGCTTTTAGCGTAGACAGCGCGCGCAGATGGCCTCCTGAGCGTAGGTTGCAGATATAAACTGCGGACGTAGAGCCAGCGAAGATCAGTTGGATCGGTCAATCGTAAACTGGACGAGGTCTTTTAACGAATTGCGATAGGCGGATTCAGGGAATGACTGCAGGATGTCCATTGCTTCACGGTGGTAGTCATTCATTTTGGCAATGGCGTATTCAATACCGCCTGATTGCTTGACGTAGGCAATCACTTCTTTCACCTTACGGGGATTGTCGCCCTCGTTTTTCACGATGCGGATGATCTTCCGCTTTTCGAGCCACGCCGATTTGGAAAGCGCATAGATCAGTGGCAGGGTCATCTTCTTTTCCTTGATGTCGATACCCAGCGGCTTGCCAATCTCCAGTTCGCCGTAGTCGAAAAGGTCGTCTTTGATCTGGAAGGCCATACCGATCTTCTCACCGAACGCCCGCATCTTTTCCACCATGGCCTCATCGGCGCCCGACGAACTTGCCCCAACCGCACAGCACGACGCAATAAGCGACGCCGTTTTCTGACGGATGATCTCGTAGTATACTTCTTCGTTTATATCGAGCCGGCGCGACTTTTCAATTTGGAGCAGTTCTCCTTCGCTCATCTCCTTCACCGCGTTGGTAACGATCTCCAACAACTGGAAGTCCTTGTTTTCAATGGACAGAATCAGTCCCCGCGACAGCAGAAAGTCACCGACCAGCACGGCTACCTTGTTTTTCCACAGGGCGTTAACGGAGAAGAAGCCGCGGCGGTAATTCGCCTCATCGACGACATCGTCATGAACAAGTGTGGCCGTGTGGAGCAGTTCGATAAGCGAAGCCCCACGAAAAGTGGAGTCGTTGATGCCTCCGCAAGTGCCGGCGGTAAGGAACACGAACATAGGCCGCATCTGCTTGCCCTTTCGCTTGACGATATAACTCATGATCTTGTCCAGCAGCAAAACGCGCGTCTTCATTGACGCCCTGAATCTGGGCTCAAATTCCTGCATCTCCCGGGCAATCGGCGCTTTGATATCTTCTAGGCGTAAAGACATGAATCACAATTATACACAAGGTTTTTAAAGTCGTGAAGCCTTTGGTAGTTTTTTGCCTTTGGCCGTCCGCAATCCCCCGGTTTTAACTATTTTAGATAGGCTAAGCCAATTATGACAAACCAGACTGACATGCAACCATCTGCGCCACCTGCGGTCATTCTCGAGATCATTACTTACGATCGGGAAAACTATCATCACACTACGGCAAAAGACGTCTCGGAAATCATCGCAATGATCCGGCCCGGCCAGGTGAACTGGGTAAACGTCGACGGGCTGAGTAATTCCGACATCATCGACAGGCTGCAATCACACTTCTCCCTTCATGGTCTCCTGGTAGAAGACATCCTCACCGACCAGCG
The DNA here is from genome assembly GCA_964393795.1 of uncultured Roseivirgaceae bacterium. Classification (GTDB taxonomy): domain Bacteria; phylum Bacteroidota; class Bacteroidia; order Cytophagales; family Cyclobacteriaceae; genus Chryseosolibacter. Next base: position 18,486 of record CAYMWA010000029.1, on the reverse strand, counting down.
ACCCAAAGCAGAAGCATACGAAGACCACCTGTTTGTCACCTTGAAAATGCTGTACCGCATCAACGGGATTGAAGTGGACTACGAACAAATCAGTTTCGTTCTCGGCAAAGACTACCTTTTGACTTTCCAGGAAAAGGAGGGCGATCTTTTCGATGCCTTCCGTGAACGCATCCGGCAGGACCAGGGAAGGGTAAGAAAGAAGAAGGCCGACTACCTTATGTACAGGCTGATCGACATTACCGTTGATAACTATTACAACGTCCTGGATAACATCGGCGGACATATTGACGACATCGAAGACACCATCCGGGATAACCCTACCCCCGAAACGTTTCAAAAAATCCAGAAGATCAAAAAGGAACTGATTTACCTCCAAAAGGCATTGTATCCTTTGCGGGAGGCACTCGGTAAAGTATTGCGGGATGAGAGCGATTTCATTCATGAAGAAAACCACCGGTACTTTTCCGACTTGTACGACCACCTTATTTACCTGATCGATTCCCTCGACACCTATCGCGACCTGACGGCTGGACTTACCGATCAATTCCTCAACCTCCAAAACAGCAAGCTCAATGAAGTGATCCGCGTCCTCACAATCATCTCCACGATCTTTATACCGCTGACGTTTATTGTAGGGGTGTATGGAATGAACTTTGAATTCCTTCCGGAATTGCACTGGAGATACGGTTACGCTGCCGTCTGGATTGTGATGCTGGCGATCGCTGGCGGCATGATCGGATACTTCAAATACAAACGATGGATCTAGTCTTCCGCGGTTTCGACGTAGCGGTCGACAATATCAACAAGAATAATCTGGTTCTTCACGCGTTTGATCACCGTAAAAACATAGTCGTCGTGTTCAATGCTTTCGCCGACGTTCGGAATGCGCCCAACGATATCGATCAGCATACCCGCGAGCGTCACATAGCTTTCGTCTTCTGGCAACGGGCGGGGAAATTTTTCATTAAGTGAAACCAGTGTGGCCGACCCCTGCACACGATACTTTCGATCGCCGAGCCTTTCGATCAACGGCAACTCGGCATCATACTCGTCCTGGATTTCGCCCACCAGTTCTTCCAGGATATCTTCCATGGTGATCACCCCTTCAGTTCCGCCAAATTCATCGACGACGACGGCAAACTGCACGTGTTGCTTTTGGAAGTCGCGCATGATATCGATCAGCTTTTTATTGGAGGCGATATAATGCGCAGGCCTGACGATATCATCAATCGAAAACGGGCTGGATGAGCGCAACTTCAACAGCAGGTCCTTTGTAAACAGAATTCCGGTGATGTGATCGATTGATCCTTCATACACCGGTACGCGTGAGTAGCCGTTCTCTATTACCTTTTCAATAATCTTCTCGACACTGTTGTTTCTATTGACCGCGAACACATGCGTGCGCGGAACCATCGCCTGGCGCGCGGACCGCTCCGCAAAATCGAACGCATTGCGGATAATCTCGTATTTCCGTGCTTCAATCACGCCGCTCTTTTTACCTTCTTCGACCATCAGCCGGAGTTCTTCAGGCGAATGCACTTCCGCTTCTTTCAGTGGCGTAATGCCAATAAGCCTCAGCACCCGGTTGGCAAACCCGTTCAACAGCCAGATAAACGGTCGGAAAACCCAGAAGAAAACATTCAGGGGTGCAGCGAGCCACAACGTAGTAGGTTCAGGACGCTGAATGGCGATCGATTTTGGTGCCAATTCCCCGAAAACAATGTGCATGATCGTAATGATGCTGAACGCCAGCGGAACCGCAATGCGATGGGCGGCTTCATCGGTCAGGCCGACGCCAACAAAAGCCATAAAATCCAGAACCAATTCCGACACAACATCTTCACCAATCCACCCCAGCCCAAGACTGGCGATGGTGATCCCCAACTGCGTCGCCGACAGGTACGCATCCAGGTGTGCGATGATGTGTTTGGATAGTGACGCCATCCGATGCCCTTCCCGTGCCTTGATGTCGATTTGCGAGCTTCTCACCTTGACAATGGCGAATTCAGCGGCCACAAAGAAACCGTTGAGAAAAACGAGGAATACGGTCAGTAAAATATCTATTATCATACAAGCAAAAGGGCTGTCTTCTAAACAGCCCTAAAGTAGTCAAAAACTAAAGAAAGCTTAAAGGCGTTCCTCAAGTTCAGCAATTTTGGCCTCCGCTTCGTACTTGCCCAGCGAGAATGCTTTTTTATATAACTCAAGCGCCTCACGGAGTGTTTCTTTCTTTTTTCTCGGTGCCAGCCTGGTCCGGTCGGCTGCGATTTCAATGGCGCTGGCGCGCATATAGTAGGCATCGGCTTCACTCACCTTGGCCTGAATCATCAACTCCTGTACACGTGCTTCAATGAGCGCAAGCTCCTGCGTTTTCGCATCGATCTGCTCCTGCTTGTCGGCAATCTCGGCGTCCTGCAAATTCACCGTAATTAACAAGGTTTCATTTTCATGCCTTACCTTTTCCACCTGCTCCTGGAGGAAAGCAAGCTCTTCACTCTTTTGCTGCAACTGGGTCCTGAGTTGCTTAATCCTCCTCGAGTAAGCGTTGGCCGTGGCTGTAGACGACCTCAGCGACTCGTCCAGCTTCTCCATTTTTGCTTCCGTCGTGCGGATATATTGCTGAAGGTCTTCCAGGCGTTGCGTATAGTCGTCGTAGGGCGTACCTTCAACAAGATTTACGCGGAGTACTTTTCGGGTAGCATCGATGGAATCGAGTAGCGTCCCTATTTCGGTAAGCGTCCGGGATGTCTCGTAGCTTTTTTCCAGTTGCTGTTTCAGGGAGTCGACTTCCTTTTGAAGCGTTTCGGTTTCAGGGTTCCGGCAACCGGCCAGGAGCGCGCATAGGAGCGCCAGAGAGAGCAGCTTGTGTGGCATTCTTTAGGGCATTTGATTTTGGAAGCAAAAATATGAATTTCCCGCGCCCGTTTTCTCACAGCCGCGACAATTAATCCTTTAACAAAGGGCTGTCCGCACCTTCAGCGGCGGTATTCGTGAAAACAACATTCCCGAACTTTCCTTTTCGTCATTGAGGAAAGGCTCTTAAATTTGCCGCGTTATCAATAACACAATAGTGTAACGCAATCCGTCGATGCCCGAACCTGCCACCATGCGCTTGCCGCCACGCTGGGCAACCTTCCCGCTATCATCAACCAGGCTTAATTACCTCCCCGAAAGGTGACGTGCTCTAACTAATGGCTGAATACGCTAACAAACAGCATTCAAAGCTCTCCGCCGCAGGTATCCTCATCGCATTCGGCATCATTTACGGCGACATCGGCACGTCGCCGATCTATACCTTTCGGTTCATCGTCGGGGCACACGTTGTTACGGAGGACCTCATTTTGGGAGGGCTGTCGTGCGTCTTCTGGACGCTCACGCTGATCACCACATTCAAGTACGTGTACCTGGCGCTGAGCGCCGACAACAAGGGAGAGGGTGGAATCTTCGCGCTGTACGCCCTGGTTCGCAAGTTCAGATCGCGCTGGGTCATCTATCCCGCCATCATCGGTTGTGCAACTTTGATCGCCGACGGCTTTATCACACCCGCCATTAGTGTAACCTCTGCCATCGAGGGCTTGCGCACCATCGACCCGGTGATATCGCAAAATACCATCATCACCATCGTTATCGGCATCCTCGTCGGCCTGTTCGTTTTTCAGCAATTCGGCAGCAGTATTGTCGGCCGCACATTCGGGCCGGTGATGATCATGTGGTTTTCCTTCATCGCCATCGTCGGCTTCCCGCATCTCGTGCAGAAGCCTGAAGTACTGAGGGCGATCAACCCGATGTATGCCATCAACCTGCTGACCCATTACCCTGGCGGCTTCTGGATACTCGGGGCCGTATTTCTGTGCACGACTGGTGCGGAGGCCATGTATTCCGACCTTGGACATGTGGGGAAGAGCAACATTCGGGTCGGATGGGGATTTGTAAAAGTAGCCCTGTTGCTGAGCTACCTCGGGCAGGGCGCCTGGCTGCTTGAACACCAGGGACAGACGCTCGGCACGCGGTTGCCGTTCTTCGAGATTATGCCTCAACATGAATTGTTCCTGTTGTTTGGTGTGATCCTCGCCACACTCGCAACCATCATCGCAAGCCAGGCCCTGATCTCCGGGACTTTCACCCTTGTGAACGAGGCCATGAAACTGAAGCTCTGGCCCGCGGCACGCGTGCGGTATCCGAGCCAGATCAAAGGGCAGATCTATATCCCTGCCATCAACTGGACGCTGATGGTGGGCTGTATCGTTGTGGTCTTCATCTTCGAGGAATCCGCACGAATGGAAGGCGCGTATGGCCTCGCCATCACGTTCGATATGCTCATGACGACGTCGCTGCTCATCTTCTATTTTGCCGCCTCCCGGAAGTCGACAGTCCGCGCAGTGCTGCTCGCCCTGATGTTCTTCACCATCGAAGGCGCATTCCTCATTTCCAACCTGAGCAAGTTTTCGCACGGCGGCTGGTTCACCTTTACGATTGCCGGCTTCTTTTTCATCATCATGTACATCCACGTTCACGCACGGAAGCTGCGCGAACGGCATACCGAGTTCGTCGACCTGAAACACTATGTGGGAATGATACAGGACTTGCAAGCTGACCAGAGCATACCCAAGGAAGCTACAAACCTCGTCTATCTCGCGATGGCCGACAGCAAGCGCTATATCGATTCAAACATCATCTACTCCCTGTTCAAGAAGCGGCCCAAGCGCGCAGACGTGTACTGGTTTGTACACGTGCAAACTGTCGACAACCCGTTTACGAGCAAATACATTGTGGACACCATCATTCCAAAGAAATGTTTCTTCGTGACCATCCGGTTAGGATTCAAGACCAATCACCGTGTCAACCTGATCTTCAACAAGATCCTCCACGAAATGGCTGATGCCGGCGAGATCGACCTTACCAGCCCCTACCCCGCCCTGCACAAGTACAGCATGATGGCCGACTTCAAATTTGTGATCCTGCATTCATGGGCATCGTCCGACAGCGAGATTTCCAACTTCGACCGGTTGATCATTCAAGGCTACCGGATGTTGAAATCGCTCAGTCTCTCCACCGAAGAGATGTACGGTATAGAGGCCGCCAACCTTGAGGTTGAGAAAGTCCCGATTCAGGTCGGCCCGCAGGCCCGGATCAAAATCAAACGCGATCGCGAAGAATAGGCGAAGAACGGTCACTAAGACCGCGATGCCCTGCCTATTCTACTGGCCCGCTCGCTCCAGGGCGGCGAACAGCCGGGAAGCGCCGCGAACAACAATGTGATGGGCCTTGATGGCGTCCGCATTCCGCACCTCCACCCATCCATCCATTTTCACGCCGGTCTCTACCGATTGCATCCGGTAAGTTCCCTCTTCTTCGACCACCACAAATCCCCTGTTGTTGCGATAGACGAGCGCTTCCTCAGGAATCGCCGGAAGGCTGTCTGCAGACACCAGAATTTGCGCATCGACAAACATGCCCGGTTTCAATCGCTCATCCTCCCCTTCAATGTGGGCGTGTACATTAAAGGAACGATCGCCGTCGTTCCGCTTGGGACTTACCAACGCGACTTCGCCTTCATACATGGCACCCACTTCACCCGCAGGCCTGAACCGGATCTTTTGTCCGCGGGTCACTTTTGGGATATCCTGCTCAAAAACATTGAGATGAAGATGCAGGTCGCCCAGGTCAACGATCTCAAAAATCGCTTCCCGCGGTTCAACATATTCGCCCGGATGGTGATTGACTGCCGTGACGTACCCGGCAATCGGTGCCCTCAGCGCGACAACGTCCTGGATATGCCCTTGTTCAAGTCTCGCAAGGTCGATACCGATCAGTTTGAGTTGCGCGCGCACACCTGCGAGCCGCGCTTTGAGCACCACGAAAGCGGATTCACTTTCCTGCATCTTTTTGGCGGCAGTAGCGTCTTGCGCCTGCAACTTGCGCTGCCGCTCAAAATCCTGGCGGGCGTAGGTCAACTGTCCAGCCGTCTCAAGATAGGTTTGCTGCAAGACGATGTACTCGGGATTGGTTAGTTGAGCGAGCAGTTCGCCTTTCTTGACATACCGGCCCGGAACCATTTCCGTCTTAGCGATATAACCGCCCAGGGGGGCGGTAACGGCGGCCATGCCTTCCGGTGGCACCTCTATTTCGCCGGTACAGGAAATGACCGCTGACATGAGCCTGTAATCAATACCTCCAGTCTCCACACCGGCGAGCGCCTTTTGACTGGCGGTAAATGTCCCCTCCTCCGGTGATACCGGATCCTTTTCTTCCGGCGACGTGCACGCACTCAGCATCAGCGTTACGGCCAGGATATTTACCCAGACATTCTTGTTCTGCATAATCAATTGTTTAGAAATTCAAATTCAATCATCGCACGGTTGTGATTGCGCACCGCGTCGAAATACTGCAGGCGCGTCTGGCTATACCGTTGCATGCTCTGCAGGTACTGGAAGAAATCAATCTCTCCCGCATCCATCTGAAGCGTCGCCGTTGTTCGGATCACATCGGCCTGTCGGAGCCCTTCCGTTTGGAAATACACGAGCAGTTGTCTGTACTTATCCACTTCGGAAGCGGCATTGCGCCGGGCGTTGTCAAGCTGTTCGCGGCCGAGCACCAATTGCTCTTGCGCCTGAAGGCGTTCAATGGTACTGCGCTGTATCTGCGCCTGACGAGGACGAAACCACAACGGAATGGCTACTTCGAAGGTAAAGCCGTGAAGTCCTCGGAGCTGGAGGTCGCGTTCAGTCACGCGCTGGCGGAAATAGCCTACTTTAATCTCCGGGAAAAACAGCGCTTTTTCCACCGCAGCTTCCGCCTGTCTGGTTCGTACGATTTCCTCCAGCGCACGGATTGTCGGATGCGTGTCGCTGTCCATCGTGTCGGGCATGGCGAGACTTGTCAGGGTATCTTCTGCCGGAGTGATCGAGGCGTCGACACCCAACAAGAACCGAAGGCTGTTGCGCGCCTGTCGAAGGTCTTCCGAACGCAGCATGAGCTCATTGCGAAGTTCGTAAAGTGAGTTCTCAATGAGCTTCTTCTCAAGCAGGCTGCTCTCACCAAGGCGATATCGCAAATCTGCACGCGACTCAAAGTGCTCGTAAAACGACATTTGTTGTTCAATCTCCTTCACAACCTGTCTGTAATACATCCACTGGTGCCATGCATGCCGTGTTTGGTAGCGGATGTCCCGTTCAGCGAGCGTGTGCTGCCATTCGGCTACACGCACCTGTTGCGTATGTAGTTTCGCGCGTTGGAAATGAGCAGGAATACTTCCAAGACTTTGACTGATCTCTACGAACGGGTCATGTGCAGCACTGTGGATTTGCCCGTACTGCCCTGCAATGGTCGTCGCGGGCAACGCTACAGCGCCCTTTTGCAAACGTCTTTGGCGGTCTATCTCAAGTTCGGCGACTTTTACCTGCGGATGGTGCGCCACAGCAAGATCAATCGCCTCCTGCTCCGATAACGTGATGGCTGGCTGCTGCGCCATCGCCGGGAGGCTGCACAACATCACCAGAATCACGCCGGCAACAGGCGACACGCCGTGACGCGCCTTGCGTGCTACATAGCGCTCCACCGCGCGATACAAGACGGGAAGCACAACCAGCGTCAACAGGGTAGCACTGATCAGCCCACCGATGACCACGGTGGCAAGAGGGCGTTGTACCTCGGCACCCGCTGTTTCCGAAAGCGCCATCGGCAAGAAACCCAGCGCGGCAACCGAAGCGGTCATCACGACAGGTCGCAGGCGAACCATACCCCCTTTCATGATCAGTTCCTCAAGACCGAGCTTTCCTTCTTCCTTCAGCTCGTTGAAATAGCTAATAAGCACAATACCGTTGAGCACAGCAACCCCAAACAATGCGATGAACCCGACACCGGCGGATATACTGAAAGGCAGGTCGCGCAGCCATAGGGCAAACACGCCACCAATAGCTGAGAGTGGTACCGCAACAAATATCAGCAAGGCGTAACGGAAGGACCCAAACGCGAAATACAGAAGCACCAGGATGAGCAATAGTGCCACAGGCACAGCAATGCCAAGTCGGGCCTTGGCCTGTCGCAGGTTCTCAAAATCGCCACCATAGGTAATGTAGTAACCGGGTGGCAATTCGAGCGCTCGGTCGAGCACCTCCTGGACATCCTGGACCATGCTTTCGATATCACGCTCGCGCACGTTGATGCCCAACGTGACACGCCGACGGGTATCGTCGCGTGAAATCTGAGCCGGCCCGACCGCCTCCTGCACCGTGGCGAGTTCACTGACCGGAATTAACTTGCCTCCCGCATCACGCACAAAAAGCCGCGAGAGGTTGACATCAGCACGGTGCTGGTCGGCCAGGCGTACCACCAGGTCGAACTTCTTCTCTCCCTCGAACACCACGCCTGCCTGTTCACCGGCAAAAGCAGTACGAATGACAGTATTCAAATCGGAAATTGAAATGCCATGCCGTGCGATCCGCGGCCGGTTGTATTGGATGAGCAACTGCGGCAATCCTTCCGTTTGTTCCACCTGTATATCGGCCGCACCTGGAATGTCCGCTACAAGGTTAGCCGCCTCCATTGCCTTTTCATGAAGGAGCGCCATGTCTTCTCCGAAAATTTTGATCGCCACATCCGTCTTGGCACCTGTCATCAATTCATTGAAGCGCAGCTGTATCGGTTGTGTAAAATCAAACGAGGCGCCGACAATCGCAGACAATTTCTCGTCCATTTTCGCCACCAGCGCTTCGCGCGTCTCCGCTGATGTCCACTCCTCTTTGTCTTTCAACACCACCATGATATCCGCGAGCTCAACCGACATCGGATCAGTAGGAACTTCGGCGGTACCAATCTTCGACACCACTTGTCTGACTTCCGGAAAATTGTCGAGCAAGATTTGCTCGGCCTGAGTCGACGTGCGAATGCTTTCATCGAGGGATGCGCCTGTGGGCAATGTCATTTGCATCGCGATGTCGCCCTCCTCAAGTTGTGGAATAAAAACACCTCCGAGCCGTGTGAAAACAAACACACTAATGAAAAACAGGACGATCGCAATCGCGATTGTGGGCGCGGGGCTGTTCAGGGCTTTCCGCAGCACCGGTTCATAGATCCTATGCATACGTCCAACAATCCGGTCTGAAATATTCCGCTTGACAACCACATGTTTCTTCAGCAAAACCGCCGACAGCATGGGCACATACGTAAGCGATAAAACCAATGCGCCCAGCACAGCGAAACTTACCGTTTGTGCCATCGGCCGAAACATCTTGCCCTCTATACCGGTGAGCGTCATGATGGGGATAAACACGACTATAATAATGAGCACCCCAAAGGCTGCCGACTTGTAGATTGCTGATGCCGACCTGGCAACAACGGCGTCCATCTCGGGTTGTGTCAGGCGCTTGCCTGCATGAAAGGCAACCAGCGCGTGCAATACCCCTTCAACAATAATCACGGCGCCATCAACGACAATGCCGAAGTCCAGGGCACCTAATGACATCAGGTTCGCCGACACACCAAAAAGGTGCATCATAATAAACGCGAACAACAACGACAGCGGAATGACAGAGGCAACAATAAGGCCCGCCCGGAGGTTACCCAGGAGCAGGACAAGTACGAAGATGACGATCAACCCGCCTTCAGCCAGATTCTTTTTGATGGTGCCCGTTGTCCTTCCCACCAGTTCGGACCTGTCGAGATAGGGAACGATGCGCACACCCGGCGGCAACGACGACTGAACCTCGGCAACGCGCTTGTGAACGTTGTCGAGCGTCGCCGACGAATTGGCATCCTTCAACATGAGCGTGATGCCACCGACCGCTTCACCTTCACCATTTTTTGTCATAGCACCGTAACGGGGTGGATACCCCTCTGTGATGCTGGCGACCTGCCTGAGGAGCACGGGCGTTCCCTCCTGCTGTACCACAATGTTGCCGATATCCTCCAGGCTCTTCACTACGCCTTCCGCCCGGATATAGATCGCATTGGGGCCACGTTCCAGGTAACTGCCTCCCGTGTTCTGGTTGTTGTTCTCGAGGGCCGTCAGCACATCCTGAATGGTGAGCTCGAGACTGCGAAGGCGGGCGGGGTCGACGCTAACCTGGATCTGCTTCAGAAATCCGCCAAAGCTGCTCACCTCGACTATACCGGGAATGCCTGAAAGCTGGCGCTTGACAATCCAGTCCTGAATCGTCCGAAGTTCCATGGCATCGTAGCGCCCCTCGTAGCCCTCTTCAACTTCCAGCGTATACTGGTAGATTTCTCCGAGGCCCGTTGTAATGGGCATCAGCTCCGGATGCCCGAGTCCTTCCGGGATTTCGGCCGCGGCAATATCAATTTGTTCGCTGACAAATTGCCGCGTGTCGGTCACTTTCATGTGATCTTCAAAGACAATCGTCACAACCGATAAGCCATACCGCGAGATCGAGCGAATTTCCTCGACCCCCGGAAGGTTGGCCATGGAAATTTCTATCGGATAGGTGATGAAACGTTCTACTTCTTCCGCGCTCAGCGATGGTGAGGTCGTTACCACCTGCACCTGGTTATTCGTGATGTCCGGCACGGCGTTGATGGGAATCTGGTTGAGCGCATAAAATCCGCCCGCCACAATGCCCAGGGTCAAAAGCGCAACAATAAACTTGTTGCGTACTGAAAATAAGATGATTTTTTCAAACATAATGGAGACACAAAATGGTCTGTTAGAAAGTTGCCAGGAAGGCAATACGGCGTGTTTGAACAGGCACGCACAGACGTACTGGTTCAAACAAAGGTGTCAGGCCAAAGCCGGAGGCGCGCGAAAGCCCGCCGCAGAATAGCGTAATCGTTGTGTGGAAAGGTTATCGGAGAAGGGCCAAATCTCGTTCTGCACTGAAACAATATCGGCCAGGCTATGATGCGTAAACAAGACGCCTGCAACATAGAGTGCTGCGGCAAAGTCCAGTACTTGCTCAGCGTGATCGTTCTTTTGAAAATTTTCAAGGTGGCCCGCGCCGAGATCGGTCGAAAAGACCAGTGCCAGCAGACCCTGAGACGATACGGGCGTGCAATGGTTGGAGGAGATCGCCTGCTTTCCGTCAGGGCGCGCGGAATGGTGGTGATGCGGTATCGCCGTGTGCAGCAACGTAATGCCGTACGCAAGAAAAATCAGGGCGAACCGTCTCCAGGGTTTCATGCCCCAAAGATAGGCGATTTGGCGCTATTTTCCTTCAACATCATCCTCGTGACGATCGCCCCCGAGGCTGTAGAAATCGTTTTCTTCATCTTCCGGACCAATACCCTCGTCACGCACCTCGCCGGCATCCTCGGACCCGGGCACGTCCAAATCTTCGGCTGACATATCGACTGGCCAGACGCGGTTCTTTAGCAGACGCTCGTCTTCGCCCATGTCCATGCTCAGGTCTTTGGGACCCAGTGCTTCGATGTCTTCACGCGTGACTTCTGACGGATCCGACTGCTGGTCCTCATCCTGGTCGTAATTCATGTCTTTCGGAATGGGATGTTCCATCGGACCATTATCATGCAGGTCTTCAATGTCTTCACCCGGTTGGTTAGTGTCGGGAGGAACGAACGTTGAGCGGTCAGTCTTGCGTTTGCCTCCACTGATGCCGGCCGATCCGACCGCCCGCGAAAAATTCTCCACATCCATCCCGGCCCGGTCGGTATTCATCCGGTTCGTAATGTCTTCCCGCGCGGGATAATCGCCGGGCAGATCGCTGGTGCGACGATTCCCGGATTTGTTAAGCGCATCATTGCGCCTCCTGTCTTCCGCTGCTTCAGCGTCTCTTTGTCGTTGTTTCCTGGATTTCATAACCGCTGGTTTTTATGTTCAGTCGTCGTTATTCGGCTGCACGCGCAGATTCAAAAAACCCATGCCCTGACTGACTCCTCATTTCGGGGCACAGTATTGTTTCGGCGTGGGCAAAAACACAGTTATGAAAAATCGCAGGTGTCTTTTGTTGACCGTAATGCTGCTTGCTTCATTCCCACTGTGGAGTCAGACACCAGCACCGGAACCCGATACCCTCCCCAATCCGATCCGGCAGGGTGACCCCGCACTGCGCGCACTTCCTCCACGGATGGACTACATCGAAGATCTCAGACGTATTTCGCCGGAAGAGCTGCCACAGCCCGTGCGCGAAACGCTTCAGGCACACCCTGAATACAACGACTGGCAGAACGCCATGATCTATTTGGATGAGAATATGGACGAATACGTCGTTAAGTTTGGCGACGCTGCAGAAACCAAAAGCTACCGGTTCAACAAAGAGGGTAAGCCAATTCTTGAAAAATAGCGCCGGCCATTCCGTAGACAACCCTCCACAGTTGACGGCATGACAATCGCCCCCGCACATGGTACAAAGATTTGAATCATTAATCGGGTACAACTTGTGCCATCCGGCAGGTTGGGAAGCCGGCAATATTCCCGCATTCTTTATCTAAATGAAAATGCTATGCTACGTTGGTCAGTCATCTTTTTTGTGATCGCAATCATTGCGGCAATATTCGGCTTCGGTGGTATCGCCGAAGGTGCAGCCTCCATTGCGAAAGTATTGTTCTTTATTTTCCTGGCGTTATTTGTGATCACCATACTGTTTGGTGCGAGCTTGTTCAAGAAGTGACTTCTTGTCCGAATTGGCCCGACGCCATACGATACCGCTGAATGATCACCACATAGGAATGGAGCGCTGCCGTACGCTACCGGCAGCCCTCCTTCCATCACCTATTGCAAGCCGCTAAATATGAAAAACAATACGTCGCATTCGCCACTCAAGACCGCAATAGGCTGGGCAGCCACGGGAGTGGGCATCTTCCTCATCGCCAATGCTATTGTACGTGAATTTTCCAAATTCGACCTGCGTGGGAAAGTGGTGCTGATCACCGGTGGCTCCCGGGGCTTCGGATTGATCCTCGCCCGACACCTTGCGGATGAAGGAGCGCGGCTTGCCATCTGTGCCCGTTCTGCCGACGATCTTGAACTCGCACGCCAGGAGCTGGAAGCACGCGGCGCCGAGGTGGTGGCTATGACGGTGGATGTAACCGTGAACAATGAAGTGAAAGCGATGATCCGCGATGTCATTCAACACTATGGACGATTAGATGTACTCGTCAACAACGCCGGGATCATACAGGTGGGACCCCAGGCGCTTATGGATGTTGAGGAATATCAGCTGGCCATGCAAACCAACTTTTGGGCACAGTTGTATGCCATGCAGGCGGTGATCCCGCATTTCATCGATCGTGGACAGGGAAGGATCGTCAATATCACTTCTATCGGAGGAAAAATCGCCATCCCGCACTTGCTTCCCTATTCCGCAAGCAAATTTGCCTCTGTCGGATTATCGGAAGGGATGCACGCCGAATTAAGCAAGCATAACATCGTGGTCACCACTGTCGTCCCCAATCTCATGCGCACAGGTAGCCCGGTCAACGCCGACATCAAGGGCAACTACGAAAAAGAATACGCCTGGTTTAAACATGCCGATGCGAACCCCATCCTCAGCCAGGATCCAGATAAAACCGCGCGGCGCATCATCACGGCCATTGAATATGGAGAACCGGAACTAACCTTGTCGCTTACCGGGAAAGTGGCCAATATCGTCCGCGTGTTTGCTCCCGGATGGATCAACATCCTGCTGGGATTGGTAAACCGGATGCTTCCTGATCCGGTTAGCAGCAATCGCATAAGCCGTAAGGGATATGAAGCGGAGTCCAGCCTTTCACAAGGACCTGTCTCGGAGATGAGTGACCGGGCAGCCAGGCGCAACAATCAAATATAGCAACGTTTAAGCTTGCGGGAAGTTTTCACCGCCAGCAGAAGGCCCGCGAATCCACATCATTTATCGCCCTTCGGATTATTATTAATGCGACAAAAGTTGTCCATCCCGAGATGAATAAGTGCGTCGCCCGCATTGATCACCGGGCGGTGGTTCAATCCGATAACGTACCCCGTCTGCGAAGTTGTTACCGCTTCCCTGAATTCCCCGAAAGGATCAGTAATAACGCCTACCTGTTCGCCACGGCGCACGAGCTGACCGCTGGTGATCTGCGATTGAAACAGGCCCGCATGCCGGGCGCGAATCCAGGAGGTACTCCATACCACCCGGTTTTCTTCACGCGCTTCCGGTGCGGTGTCAATCATGTTGAGGTATTTCATCAGCCGCAGCGTACCAGCGACACCTTCTTCAATCGCATGGGGATCGAAGCGCAACGACTCGCCCCCTTCGTAGACAATGATCTTTTTACCTTTGCGCGACGCCTCGCGGCGGAGGGAATTGGGCCTGAACGGGGCGTCAATGGTAAAAGGGGCGTTAAAGGCATTCGCGAGTTCAAGGCTTGCTTCATCTCTTAACACGGCCCGGACCTGTGGATAGTTTGCGCGCATCGCGCCACCTGTGTGAAAGTCGATGCCGCAGTCAATAAAGGGCACGACCTCGTGCATCAGATACCATGCAACCCTGCTCGCCAGAGAACCGTTCTTGCTTCCCGGAAAAGAACGGTTAACATCCTTCCCGTCCGGAGCCTCGCGTGAATAATTGATAAATCCGTAAACATTGATCACGGGCATGCACACGACTGTGCCTCGCTTCACCTTGTACAAACCGCGGTCGAGGATACGCCGCACCACTTCCATACCGTTGAGTTCGTCGCCGTGCATACCGGCAATCAACGCGAGTACCGGCCCGTCTTCGAGTGCACGCGAAACGTAGATTGGTGTATCAATCAACGTATGTGACGGAAGCCGCGCAATGTTAATGTTGATCTCCCGGAATTCACCGGGCTGAATTTCACTACCTCCAATGGTAAGGCTCAAGGGCTGAGGTTTAAGTTCAAAGTTTTAAGTTCTAAGTTTGAAGTTCTAAGGTTGAAGTTACGGTCCTTGCTTGAAAGGCACAACCACCGGAAAAACTTCCGGGAAGTT
>CAYMWA010000029.1:0-3505 GCA_964393795.1 uncultured Roseivirgaceae bacterium | reverse complement strand
AACTTCCCGGAAGTTGCGGCTCAGACACGCCCGCCGATGAGCGTGTAACTGCCAACCGATCTTCACGCGTTCACCTTATCTTTCTGGATCTTATGTTTGCCGGCAAACTTCTCGACAAATTCGTATATCCTTCCGGCAATGTCTACTTTGGTGGCGCCTTCGATTCCTTCAAGGCCCGGAGACGAGTTCACTTCAAGGATCAGCGGTCCGCGATTGGAGGGCAGCATGTCTACACCGGCTACGCCGAGGCCCATCTTGCGGGCGGCGATGACGGCTGCGTTCCGTTCCTGTCTCGTCAATTTCACCACGCTGGCCGTTCCGCCACGGTGCAAATTTGATCTGAACTCTCCCTGCTTCGCCTGTCTGCGCATGGCCCCTACCACTTCGCCGTTGACCACAAATGCCCGTATGTCGGCACCATTTGCTTCCTTGATAAACTCCTGGATGATGATGCGCGCGTGAATGCCGTGGAACGCTTCAACGATCGACTTGGCTACCTTCTTGCTTTCGGCCAGCACAACGCCCAGACCCTGTGTTCCCTCGAGCAACTTGATGACTACTGGCGCGCCGCCCACTGCCTCGACGATGCCTTCTGTATCACGTGAGTAATCCATAAAAATGGTCTTGGGAAGCCCGAGACCTGCCCGGGAAAGAATCTGCAGGCTGCGCAATTTGTCGCGCGAGCGGATAAGCGCTTGTGACTCGACCGCCGTGAATACTTTCATCATTTCAAACTGACGAATCACCGCTGCGCCGTAGAAGGTCACCGATGCGCCAACGCGCGGGATGATCGCATCGAAGTAGTCGAGGCGTCTGCCGTTGTACAGGACCACAGGATTCTTTTTCTCAATAAAAAGTACGCACTTCATATGGTCAATCACCTCCACATGATGGCCCCTTTCTTCTCCGGCTTGCTTCAGCCGTTGGGTCGAATATATCCTCGGATCTCGGGACAAAATGGCGATGTTCATACAAAACGGATGAGTTAGCGTTTTCTGGCGGCAATCAGGGTCGCATTATGTTTTTCCCTGTAAGACACGTTCTTTTTTTTGACGTCTACCAGGAACCTGTTGCGTAAAATTTTACGCCCGATCAAAATTGGAAATTTGAGCGAACCCCGGTCGCTCAGCGAAAATTCGGTGGTAATCGCTTCCTCAAAAATGGTGATGGTTGTGACGATGACGAAGCGTCTTTCCACTTCACCAAACGAGTTGCGGACATTGCGTTCTTCGAAATTTGCGAATGAAAACTTCAGCCCCGTAAACTCGGGGTGCTCCTCGTCGAGCAAGATAAATTCAAGTTTCCCATCAACGACTTTAGCACTGTGGCAGTGAAGGCTGCAATTATACGCGCCGGTGTCAATCTTCGCATGAATGTTGAAGAGACCGAGCTCGGGAAGGTCAACGCGGTCATATCGGCCCAGGGTGCGCATGCAGATTTTTGATCAATATAAGGCAAAAAATTCCTACCCGGGAGGCAGGCCGACGTATATTTTTTTTTGAAGCCTGAAAAGCAAGAAGCCCCCCGAAGGTATTTCGGAGGGCGTTCTATTGGTAATCTTAAATTACCTGTAAACTTTTGGTAGAACGCTGGCAGCGTCAAAAAGGTTTGACTACCCACCCTCGTTTACGACCGTTTAAAAAACAGTTTAGCGGCCGAAGGGATTGAGGGCCGAGAGTGCCTTTTTACCGCCGCCCATTTTGTTCATCGTCTTCATCAGCTTGCGCATGTCGCTGAATTGCTTGAGCAGGTTGTTGACCTCCTGGACGCTGCGGCCACTGCCTTTGGCTATCCGCGATTTCCGGCTGCCGTTGATGATGTCGGGGTTTTCCCGTTCCTGCAACGTCATGGAGCGAATAATCGCCTCGATGGGTTTAAATGAGTTATCGTCCAGGTCCACTTCCTTCATCGCCTTACCCATACCCGGGATCATGCCGAGCAGGTCTTTCATATTCCCCATCTTCTTGACCTGCTGAAGCTGCTGCAGAAAATCATTAAAATCGAACTGGTTCTTCCTGATTTTCTTGTTCAACCGCTTCGCTTCGTCTTCGTCATACGCCTGCTGCGCACGCTCGACGAGCGATATCACATCGCCCATGCCGAGAATACGTCCGGCCATGCGGTCGGGATAGAAGCGGTCAATCGCCTCCATTTTTTCACCCGTACTAATAAATTTGATCGGCTTTTCGACAACGCGGCGGATGGAGAGGGCGGCACCGCCGCGGGTATCGCCGTCAAGTTTGGTTAAGACTACTCCGTCGAAATCAAGTCGTTCGTTGAAAGTTCGCGCGGTGTTCACGGCATCCTGACCGGTCATGGAGTCGACCACGAACAAGGTTTCCGATGGATTGAGCGCCTCCTTCAGGGCAGCGATCTCGTTCATCATCGTTTCATCTACCGCCAGACGACCGGCCGTATCCACAATCACCACCCGCTGATTGTTTTTCTTTGCATGGTCTATGGCCGCTTTCGCAATTTTGACTGCGTCCTTGTTTTCCGGTTCCGCATACACTTCCACGCCGACCTGCTCGCCCAGCACTTTTAACTGGTCGATGGCTGCGGGCCGGTAAATGTCACAAGCAGCCAGCAGTACATTTCGCCCCTGCTTCTTCAGGTAAAGCGCAAGCTTTCCCGAAAACGTCGTCTTTCCTGAGCCCTGCAGTCCCGAAATAAGCACAACCGCCGGATTGCCCTCAAGCGAAATATCTTTGCTCTCACCGCCCATGAGCTTTGTCAGCTCCTCACTGGTGATCTTGGTGAGCAATTGCCCCGGCGAAATCGCCGTGATCACGTCCTGCCCCATCGCTTTTTGGCGGATTTCGTCCGTCACTTCCTTCGCCACTTTGTAGTTGACGTCGGCGTCGATGAGCGCTTTGCGAATTTCCTTCGCCGTCGCCGCCACGTTGATTTCCGTGATCTTGCCCTGACCCTTCAGCGTCTGAAACGCCTTTTCGAGCTTTATACTTAAATTATCAAACATAGTGTTTCAATACTTTCTTCGAGTGATCCCCAATCCTAACCCTTTTCAGGGCTGCAAAGTTAATGATTTTTTGGCGGCGCAAGAATGACCGGCGGCCTCACCTAAAAGGAATCCACAAAAAAAGGGACATCGTCCGTCCCCTTTTCAACAACAACAAGACCCGTGTTACCCTCCTGCCATCGCGCCTACAGCACTGGCCGAGATCCATCCTTCACCGTCCTCAAAAACTTCCTTCTTCCAGATAGGGGTTCGTTCCTTTACATTGTCGAGAATAAATGAGCAAGCTTCAAACGCATCTTGCCGGTGGGGCGTTGAAACAGCAATCGCCAGCGTCACTTCTCCCGGTTTGAGCGTGCCTACCCGGTGACTTACCGCCCAGCCAAGCAAATCCCATCGATTCGTCGCCTCATCGATAATCTTTTTAATCTCCGCAACTACCATCGCCTCGTAGGCTTCGTATTCCAGCCACAATACGTTTTTGCCATGAGCCGTATTGCGTACTGTACCGACAAACACATTTACCGC
>CAYMWA010000028.1:0-29999 GCA_964393795.1 uncultured Roseivirgaceae bacterium | reverse complement strand
TGGCGGTTGGTGATTGGCGGTTGGCTGTTGGCTGTTGGCGGACCCCGATTGTCAACTGTCAATTGTCAACTGAGCGTCGGCTTTGCGCGAGGATTAAGGGCATTGGCATTGGGCATTGGGCATTTGGGGATTAGTCATTGGAAATTGGGAGGGGGACGGTAATGCTCGGTGTACACTTCCCCGATTGCCAACTGTCAACTGTCAATTGCCAATTTATTTGAACACTTCCCCGATTGTCAACTGTCAATTGTCAACTGTTAACTGATTCTCAATGGATTTAGCTATTTTCGCGGCTTACGTTTCTAGAATATCTCGTCATGAAGCACTTTCAGAGGGTCAATAACATTACGGGTTGGGTGGTGTTCACCATAGCCTTGATTGTCTACTGGAGCACCATGGAACCCACCGCCAGCTATTGGGATTGCGGCGAATTCATCGCGGTTTCCTACAAACTGGAGGTTCCGCACCCACCTGGTGCACCGCTTTTCCTTTTGATTGGCCGACTATTCTCGTTCCTTTCTTTTGGTGACGAGACGCAGGTGGCCTACTGGATCAACTTCAGCAGCGTTTTGGCAGGGGCCTTCACTTCGATGTTCATGTTCTGGTCAACGGTTCTGTTCGGCCGGAAGCTGGTAAACGGACAGAAAATAGAAGACCTGACCACTGATCGCGTGTGGCTGTTGATGGGCGCGGGCCTCGTCGCTTCACTCACGTATACCTTTTGCGATTCCGCCTGGTTCTCCAACGTCGAGGCGGAAGTATATGCAATGTCATCGTTCTTCACTGCGTTTGTCGTTTGGGCCATGCTCAAATGGGAGCTGATAGAGGATGAATCAAAAGCCAACCGCTGGCTGATCCTGATCTTCTACATGATGGGGCTTTCGATTGGCGTTCACTTGCTCAACCTCGTGACGATCCCGGCGCTTGCATTGATCTACTATTTCAAAAAATACACGCCTGGCCCCTGGGGCATCGTAGCAACCCTACTGGTAAGCTTGTTCATTATCTTCTTCATCAACAACCTGATCATTCCCGGTCTGCCTTCCATCGCCGGTGGCTTCGAGGTCTTTTTTGTCAACTCCATTGGAATGCCCTTCGGATCAGGTGTAATCGTGTTTGTTCTCCTGCTTGTTGCAGCGCTCGTGTATGGCATTTACTATGCACAGAAAAAAGGCCGGCCGCTGCTCAACACCTTCTTGATCGCCACCGCCTTTATCCTTATCGGATATTCTTCCTATGCGATGATTGTCATCCGCGCCAACTTTAATCCGCCGATCAACGAAAACGATCCGAGCGATGTGATGAGCTTTGTCCGATACCTGAAGCGCGAACAGTACGGAAGTCGCCCCCTCCTCTACGGGCAGTATTTCACCGCCCAGGTCGAGGGATACGATGAAGGAGAAGCGATCTACGTGAAAGGCGCTGACAAGTATGAAATCAGCGACCGCAAAATATCGTACAAGTATTCCGCCCAGGATCAAACGATACTGCCCCGGATATGGAGTACCGACCCGCAGCACCAGGCCGTTTATCGCGACCTGCTCGGATTGAGAGAAGGAGAAAAGCCAAAGTTCTTTTCGGATAACCTCTATTATATGTTCTCCCATCAGATTGGTTGGATGTACCTGCGCTATTTCTTTTTCAACTTCGCAGGCCGCGAGAGTGATATCCAGAATGCGAACTGGCTCGGACCACGCCAATGGTTCGAAGACTTGCCTTACGCGCTGGAACACAACAAGGGACGAAACAACTTCTTTATGATCCCCTTTGTGCTCGGACTGATCGGCCTGTTCTACCAATCGACGCGGAACACCCGAAACTTTGCCGTGGTGGGATTGCTGTTCATTCTGACCGGTGTTGCCCTGGTGATCTACCTCAACTCCCCCCCTACTGAGCCTCGTGAGCGCGATTATATTTACACGGGATCGTACTATGCGTTTTCTTTCTGGGTCGGCTTTGCGGTACTCGCCATCGCTGATTCCCTGAAAAACCTGATCCGAAACCGTCGCGTTGCCGCCATCGTCGCCACCTTGTTGTGTTTGTCGGCGCCGACGCTCATGGCGAAGGATGGTTGGGATGATCATGACCGTTCGAAGCGGTACTTCTCGGTTGACTCCGCCATCAACTATCTGCAATCCTGCGCACCGGACGCTATCCTCTTTACCGGTGGAGACAATGACACCTTCCCCCTCTGGTATTCACAGGAAGTAGAGGGTATCCGGACGGATGTCCGTGTCATCGTGCTCAGTTATTACAATACAGACTGGTACATCAACCAAACAATGCGGCAGACTTATGAGTCCGAACCGTTCCCTTATACGTTGACGAAGGAGAACTACCGTCAGGGCGGGCCCAATGATTATCTGCCTTTCTATGACGCAAAGATCAACGCTGTAGACCTTGAGCAGTATCTGGACCTCTTGAAGAAAAATCACCAGGGCCTTCGTCTTTATCCTTCGGCCAATGCGGTTCCGACAAAAGAGCTGGTACTGAAAGTGGATGTAGAAAAAGTGCGCGCGATGGGCATCGTTCCGAAAGAACTCGACAGCCTCATCGTTCCTGAAATGCGCTTGCGCCTTCGGGGAAATGGTCTCGAGAAAAAAGACCTCGCGATGCTCGACGTGCTGGCCACCTCTAACTGGGAAAGGCCCATGTACGTGAACAACACCTCGTTGTCACAATTCAATGTCGACCTCAGCCCTTACGTGGTGCAGGAAGGAAACGCTTACCGGATTTTGCCTGTGCGCAATCCGAATCCGCAGTCGGAACTCGTCAATACGGAAGTGAGCTTCCACAACATGACCGAAAAATTCCAGTTCCGCGGATTGGCTGACTCGACCATCTATTACTCTAACGACTACAGGCAGTTTGTGCAGAACCATCGCAGCAGCTTCAATTCGCTGGCTACGGCGTTCATCCTGCGCGGCGACAGCGCCCGCGCACGTGAAGTGTTGCTCTTCAGCCTGACAAAAATGCCGGACGAAGGCGTGTCATACGACTACACGAGCACGCAGACCATCCAATTGCTTCTGGAGGTCGGCGAGCGCGAGCGCGCGCTTGAGATCGCGCACACGCTTGCCGGACGATCCGATGAACTGGCCGCCTATTACCTTGCGAAACGTCAGTATGGAAGAGAGACACAGATACCGATTGTGATCCTCAGCGAACTTCAGCGCATCATGTTGCAATACGGTGAAGATGAATTCGCCGATCAATTGGATGCGATGTATATGAAGCATGCCGGCGCGTTCCAGAACCGATCGAACTTTTAGACGAGCGCTGCGATTGCAGTTATTTAGTCTGGCACCGAGACAGCAAATAACATGAAGGGAAGGCACCGAAATCATGTGCAGCCCGTAGCCACCCCTTTTTGCTTGTCGCAAACAGGCCCTCCTTGAAAAAAGGAGGGCCCGCGCGTGCATTTGTAGTTGCCACTGCCGTCAAAGATCACAACCTGCCTACACTAAAGCTTCGGCAATCAAGCTCACAACTCACAACTCACGATTCACCACTCACCACCTACCTACGCTAAAGCTTCGGCAGGCAAGCTCACCACTCACAAGTGGATCACCTCGCCATAGGCGGCGGCGGCGGCTTCCATGATCGCTTCGCTCATGGTCGGGTGCGGATGCACCGTCTTGATGATCTCATGGCCGGTTGTTTCGAGGTTGCGTGCGGCCACGACCTCGGCAATCATTTCCGTCACGTTTGCGCCGATAAAGTGCGCGCCCAGCCACTCGCCGTATTTTGCGTCAAAGATGACCTTCACGAACCCGTCGGTTGCACCCGCAGCCTTGGCCTTGCCGGACGCACTAAAGGGGAACCGGCCTACTTTGATGTCGTATCCCGCTTTCTTCGCTGCCTCTTCGGTATAGCCTACCGAAGCAATTTCCGGCGAGCAGTACGTACAGCCCGGGAGGTTATTGTAGTCTATCGGTCGCGGATTTTTGCCCGCAATCTTTTCTACGCACGTAATGCCTTCGGCAGATGCCACGTGCGCCAGCGCAGGACCTTTAACGATATCTCCGATCGCATACACGCCTTCCACATTGGTTTTATAAAAATCGTCGACGACGACTTTCCCCTTCTCGGTCTTCACACCGACTTCCTCCAATCCGATACCCTCCAGGTTGGTCGCAATACCCACGGCCGACAAGACAATATCAGCTTCTATCTTGATTTCCCCGGTAGGGGTTTTCACACTGGCGACGCACCCTTTCCCCGACGTGTCTACTTTCGTTACCTCGGAATTGGTATGAATCGTCATGCCCATTTTCTTGAATGACTTGTCAAGGGCTTTCGATACTTCTTCATCCTCAACAGGGACAATGCGCGGAAGGAACTCCACGATGGTGACTTCCGACCCGATTGCGCGGTAGAAGTAAGCAAACTCGACGCCGATCGCACCGGATCCAACGACAAGCAGCTTCTTCGGAATGCTTTGAAGCATCATCGCCTCGCGATAGCCCAGAATCTTCTTACCGTCGATCTTCAGGTTCGGCAGCTCACGTGATCTTCCACCTGTCGCCACAATAGTGTGTTTGGCTTCATGATCCGTCTTCTTTCCCTGCTTATCCGTGACCTCCACTTTGCCGCCCTTCTTCAACTTCGCCGTGCCTTCAATCAACTCAATCTTGTTCTTTTTGAACAGAAATTGCACTCCCTTGCTATTACTTGCCGCCACATCGCGGCTCCGCTTCACCATGCCTTTGAGATCCGCTTTGAAATCTTTGACCTCGATGCCGTAATCCTTCGCGTGCGTCAGGTATTCGAACACGTTGGCGCTCTTCAGCAACGCCTTGGTAGGAATACATCCCCAGTTCAAACAAATGCCGCCGATTTCAGCTTTTTCTACGACAGCGACTTTCATTCCCAGTTGAGACGCACGGATAGCAGCCACATAGCCGCCCGGGCCGCTACCAATTACGATCAGATCATATTTAGACATAACAGTGATTTTAGATTTCGCTGCCAAAGATAAACGTCCAAATGGTTAATAAAAAGTATGATTTACTGCCAGTTGGCCCCTGGCTGTTGCTTGGTTGGAGCCAACGTTCAAACTTCCGGGAAGCCTGAACGTTGACCGAAATAGTCGGATAGTGCAAGCCCATAGCCAAAAGCCAATCGCTAACGGCCAAAAGTATTGTCACACCAAATGAATGCTTATTTTTGCCCGACCAACAAACCATAACCAATAACCATATCGACATGGCACTACTCAAGGGAAAAAACGCACTTATCACAGGAGCTTCAAAGGGCATTGGAAGAGCCATTGCTACACATTTCGCCGATCAAGGAGCCAACGTGGCGTTCACTTATCTCTCGAGTGTTGAACAGGGCCAGGCGCTTGAAAAGGAACTGACGTCCCGGGGCGTGAAGGCAAAGGGCTATCGCTCAGATGCAGCTGACTTCGCACAGGCTGAAAAGCTGATCAACGATGTCATCGCCGACTTTGGTGCGATTGATGTGCTGATCAACAATGCGGGCATCACGATGGATAACCTCCTCTTGCGTATGAACGAAGAGGCATGGGATCGGGTCATCAACGTCAACCTGAAGTCGTGCTTCAACACGGTAAAGGCCGTTACAAAGCCGATGATGAAACAAAAGAGCGGCTCCATTATCAACATGACTTCCGTGGTCGGCATCAAAGGCAACGCGGGACAGGCAAATTACGCGGCTTCCAAGGCCGGAATCATCGGTTTTACAAAATCTGTAGCCCTGGAGATGGGTTCACGCGGCATCCGGTGCAACGCCATCGCACCTGGCTTCATTGAAACCGAAATGACCGAAAAACTGGACGAAAAGACCATTCAACTATGGCGCGACGCCATACCGCTGAAACGCGGCGGCACACCAGCCGACGTGGCAGAAGCATGCGTATTCCTTGCCAGCGATATGTCAGCGTATATCACCGGGCAGGTTGTTCAGGTTGATGGGGGGATGTTGACGTAGGTCGAGGTTTGAAAGGTTTGAAAGGTTTGAAACGTGGGAAAGGTGGGAAGGGGGTTCAAACGTTGTAGCTTCTTGAATTCGCCTTTATTGGGTATGTCCTAACGGACGTGAGTGTCTGTAAGGGCAAAAATTATTTGTTCTGTTGCTTGGAAACCAACTTTTGAGATTCTACGTTTGCATTACCAAGTCGAATAAGCAACCGCTTTACCGATTTATAAAGAAGCGCGGAGAGACAGGCTCAACGAAGCGCTAGCAACCCTCCTCCCATCGGGAAGAAAAGGTGCTAAATCCTGACTCTGACCCGGAAAGTCCGGGTTGGGATATATAAACCGACCAATAATGAAAAACATTGTCGACATCTTCCAGACTGCCCTGAGCCAAAGCGGCATCAAGGGTATCTTCTCCGATCTCCAGAATTTCTTCACGATTACCGACGACAGCACCGCGGTTTGCATGTGTTGCTGTTGTCATGAAGGTTGCTGTTAATTCCGGCGTAGCGCTCTTCAGCAACGACTAGCTTATGACCTGCCAGGTGACAGGCAATGGTTACGGCTATGTTTCCCCCCGACTATACCTTCTGTTTTTTCATCATTGACTTAACTATTAATATCAACATAACCATGTCAAACTTACGTTTTGAAACCCTGCAAGTACACGCCGGCCAGGAAGTAGATTCCGAAACCCGTTCGCGTGTCGTTCCGATTTATCAAACCACTTCTTTTACTTTCAAGGATTCGGCGCACGGTGCCAATCTCTTCGCGCTGAAGGAATTTGGCAACATCTACACACGCATCATGAACCCCACCACCGACGTTTTTGAGAAGCGTGTTGCGGCACTTGAAGGCGGTGTCGCCGGACTGGCGGTGAGCTCAGGTCAGTCGGCACAGTTTATCGCGTTAAATAATATTCTTCAGGCAGGCGAAAACTTTGTTTCCGCTCCTTTCCTGTACGGCGGTTCTTATAACCAGTTCAAGGTCGCCTTCAAGCGCATTGGCATCGACGCCCGTTTCGCAAAGGACGACAAAGCCGAATCATTCGAAAAACTCATCGACAAGAATACGAAGGCGCTGTATCTGGAAACAATCGGCAATCCGGGCTTTAACATACCCGACTTTGAAGCCATCAGTGCGCTCGCCAGGAAGCACAACCTTCCGCTAGTTGTTGACAATACCTACGGCGCAGCAGGATACCTCTTCCGTCCCATCGAGCACGGCGCGAACGTGGTGGTAGCAGCAGCGACCAAATGGATTGGTGGCCATGGCAACTCCATCGGCGGCATTATCGTCGACGGCGGTAACTACAATTGGGGCAACGGCAAGTATCCTCAGTTCTCGGAACCTTCCGAAGGGTATCACGGCCTCAAATTCGCAGAGGTATTTGGGGAGAACAATCCGCTGGGTCTTCCCAACATCGCTTTCGCTATCCGCGCACGCGTAGAAGGCCTCCGCGATTTCGGCCCGGCATTGAGCCCCTTCAACTCCTTCCTCTTCCTTCAGGGATTGGAAACGCTTTCACTTCGCGTGCAACGCACCGTTGACAACGCCCTGGCACTGGCCCAGTGGCTGGAAAAACATCCACTCATCGAAAGCGTCAGCTATCCCGGTCTTGAGAGCAGCCCGTACCACAAGCTGGCCAAGAAATATTTGCGCAATGGCTTTGGTGGCGTACTGTCGTTCATAGTAAAAGGATCAAAGGAGCACACTACTCAAATCGTAGACAATCTGAAACTTGTAAGCCACCTGGCGAACATGGGCGACGCGAAAACGCTCATCATCCAGCCTTCGGCTACCACCCACCAGCAGCTCACGGACGAAGAGCAACTCTCCGCCGGAGTGTTCCCCAACCAGCTGCGGGTGTCGCTGGGTATCGAACATATCGAGGATATTAAGGCAGACTTCCAGCAATCCTTCGAAAAAGTGTTTCAGGGAGAACTTGTAGCCTAATTGACGCTATTTAGCGGGTGAAAAAAGACATATGTTAAAAACGGATCATACCTTCCATTTTAATGATGTGTTTGAGTTGGAATCGGGGGAACGACTCCCCTCTTTCCAACTCAAGTTCACCACCGTTGGCAATCTGAACGCAGAAAGAACCAACGTGGTCTGGGTATGCCATGCCTTAACCGGAAGTTCCGACTTTACGGATTGGTGGGCAGGATTGTTTTCACCCGACGGGCCGTTTGACCCGGAAAAATATTTTATCATTTGTGCCAACATGCTTGGCGGTTGCTACGGGTCTACCGGCCCGCTGAGCAACAAACCGGATGCTGCCGGCCCGTACTATCACGACTTTCCCATGCTCACCAACCGGGATGTCGTTCGTGCCTTCGATCTGCTGCGGCTTGAGCTGAAGATCAACAAGGTGCACACGATCATCGGTGGGTCGCTGGGCGGCCAGCAGGTATTGGAATGGGCAATCCTTCAGCCCCAGGCTTTTGAACATATTATCCCGATCGCCTGCAATGCGTTCCATTCGCCGTGGGGGATCGCGTTCAATGAGGCACAACGTCTCGCTATCGAGGCAGATCCGACGTGGAATGAAAGCGGGCCACGGGCGGGGATGGACGGACTGAAAGCGGCCCGGGCAATCGGGATGATTTCTTACCGCCACTACGATACCTTCCGCGAAACGCAGTCGGAGAAAGTGTCCGACAAAACCGACGGCTTCAGGGCCGCCACCTATCAGCGCTATCAAGGCGAAAAACTCGCCAATCGTTTCAACGCTTTTTCCTATTGGCTTCTTTCAAAAATGATGGACAGCCACAACGTAGGTCGACAGCGCAAGGACGTGGAGACAGCACTAAAACAGATCAGCGCGAAAGCCCTGGTCATCGGCATTGAAAACGACATTCTGTTTCCGCTCGCGGAGCAGCAGTATTTGTCGCAGCATATTCCCAATGCCACCCTCGAGGTGATTACTTCGATTTATGGTCACGATGGATTTCTCGTCGAGTTTGACCAACTAAAAAAGATTATTACACATTATTTCAATAAATCACTCAGCAGAGTACTCGTATGAAGAAGAAGTTAAAATTGGGCCTGTTTGGTTTTGGTTGTGTGGGTCAGGGCCTGTACCATGTGTTGCACGAAACCCACGGAGTCAAGGCGGAGATCAAGAAAATTTGCGTGAAAAACCGCGACAAATCCCGCCCCATTCCTGAAAGCTTCTTTACCTATGATCGCGACGCCGTACTGAACGATCCCGATATTGACATTATCGTCGAACTGATCGACGACGCCACCGCTGCTTTTGAAATCGTAAAACGCGCACTCGAAAATGGGAAGGCAGTCGTTACCGCCAACAAGAAAATGCTGGCGGAGAACCTGGAAGAAATTTACAACCTGCAACGCAAACACGGGAAACCGGTACTCTACGAGGGATCCGTCTGCGGAAGCATCCCGATCCTCAGAAACCTGGAAGAGTACTACGACAACGATCTCATCCAAAGCATCGAGGGAATCTTCAACGGTTCCACCAACTATATCCTGACAAGGGTTTTCGAAGAGCGAAAAGATTATCACTCGGCCTTGCGCCAGGCGCAGGAACTGGGTTTCGCCGAGAGTAATCCCTTGCTCGACGTGGGCGGCTTCGACGCCAAGTTCAAGCTTGTTATTGCCATTGCCCACACCTTCGGAATATTCGTCCATCCCGATGAGGTCATCAACATCGGCATCGACAAAATTTCCGACCTCGATCTGAAGTTTGCGCGTGAAAACGGCCTCACCATCAAACTGATCGCCCACGCGTTCAAGAAAGACGACAAGATTTACGGGTTCGTAGCCCCGCAGTTTGTCGAAGCGCACAACCCCTTTGCTGCCGTCAGAAACGAATACAATGCTGTACAGGTGGAAGGCGCCTTTGCAGAAAAGCAGATCTTCATCGGGAAGGGTGCGGGAAGCTACCCTACCGGGTCGGCGGTGCTGTCGGACGTCTCTGCGCTCACGTACGATTACGCGTATGAATACAAAAAGCTCCAGCAGGAGCACGGGCTTTCCTTCTCTAATGACCTCGCCGTTGAGGCATATGTTCGCTTTGACGACAACATCGCCATTGCGATCGACGAATTCGATGAATTCCGTTCCGGCTATGCTGCCCATGGCCAGCAGTACATGATCGGGAAGGTGTCACTCGAAAAGCTGCAACGGTGGGCTCAAACCGACGGTGTGGGCGTAATCATGGCCGGTCAGGCCCTGGATGCCCACAAGGCGGAAAAGGCCGATCTCTCCCGGTCAGTAGCCTGACAACCCCATTCCAGCATTTTCTTTTTTTGATCGCCGGCATGGGTTTGATTTAAGCGGACTTTTTTTGTAATATCGTGGACCACCTTCACCCTTGAAAAAGGTCCTTTCGATATTGCTTCTACTGGTATTCCTCTTCAATGTGGGAGGCTACTACATCTTGTTCTGGAGTCTCCGGCGCCAGACTGATAAAGAACTTACCCTTCGACTCGATACCAATCGCTACGATCCCGGGAAAACGATCAAGCTGCGAATCCCCGTCACGCTGCCCTACCCGCTTGAGACCACGGGCTACAAACGTGTTGACGGAAGATTTGAACACAATGGCGAGTTCTTTAAACTCGTCAAACAGAAGCTGCAGGGAGACACCTTGTATGTCATCTGCATCCGCGACGATGCAACGCGCGCACTGGTCGAAACAATGACGGACTACATGCAGCTTACCCAGGCGCTACCCTTCAGTGATACGGGTCAACGCGCCCTGCATCTCCTCAGCAAACTCATCAAAGAATTCTGCACGCAGCGGGCTATTGACATTGGTCAGCCCACCGCTGCCAACATCATCCTGAATTACCCCAACTTGTCTGACGATTTGCGGCAACCGGTCATTCCGGTGCTCGCCCCTCCTCCAAAACACCCTGCCATCCTATCCTGATCATCCCGCGCCGGTACCGGCAAGGGAGGCGCTCGCCTTAACGCGAGTCGTAAATCCCAACTTTTCACCAAAGATCTTACTATGAAAATGTATTTCTACAGTTTTCTCGGTTGCGTATTCCTTCTTGCCGCAACCATCGATACACGTGCACAAGGTTGCGTTGCCGTCAAGAACATGTCCTCGCATGTGCTTAACTTCGGCGACGATGCCGCCCATAAGGGTAGCTGGCAGTTCTCTCTTAATTACCGATACTTCAGGTCCTACAAACACTTCAGAGGCGACCATGAAGAAAAAGAAAGAGTGGAGAACGGTACGGAGGTAATCAACAACGATAACTCCATCAACCTGGGGGCGACCTACAGCATCAACGCACGGTGGAGCGCTACGTTGACAATTCCGTTGATGTATATTGACCGCTCATCGCTGTATGAACACAGTGGCAACAGTGGCGGACGGTACCACACGTCATCGCAAGGACTCGGCGACATCAGGGCGACTGCCTACTACAATACCATGCCCACAAACCACCACGGAGATTTGATTCTGGGATTGGGTTTGAAAGCTCCGACGGGCAACTACAATTTTAAAGACTACTTCCACAAACCCGAAGGCCTCGTGCTCCTGCCTGTGGATCAATCCATCCAACTCGGTGATGGCGGCTGGGCCCTGATCACGGAACTCAACCTGTCGCGTCACATTGGCGGAAATTTTTCTGCTTACGCGGATGCCATGTATATGTTCAATCCCCGCAACACCAATGGCGTGTTGCGCAGGGACTCGCCGTATACGATCCCGTCAACCGGTGAGCCAGTCCCGCTCTCAAATGAGCTTTCGGTTGCCGACCAGTATATGTGGCGTGTCGGTGCAGCCTGGTCTGCGAGCGCCGTCAGGGCGACCCTGGGCGCGAGAATGGAATGCATTCCCGCCAAAGACCTGATCGGAAAAAGCGATGGATTCCGCCGGCCTGGCTATATCATCTCACTAGAGCCCGGTCTGTTCTATTCCACCGGTTCCCATGCCGTGGGTGTCAACTTCCCGATAGCCATGAAGCGGGCCCGGACGAGGAATACGACCGACATCGCGCGAGGAAACGATCCTGAGACAGGCATGCCCATCAACGGGGACGCCGCCTTTGCCGACTGGTTGCTATCGGTTACGTATGTGTATACGTTAATGAAACCCTGAAGTAGACTTCCTGAAGTCGCGTTTCTGAAATAAGGTGAATCCCTGATTGTTAGAAAGTTTGGCTTCCTGGAGTTTTAAGACTTCAGGAAGTCACTTCAGGGATTGTAAAGAGGCACCTTCGACCTGAAGTAGACTTCCTGAAGTCGCGTTTCTGAAATAAGGTGAATCCCTGATTGTTAGAAAGTTTGGCTTCCTGGAGTTTTAAGACTTCAGGAAGTCACTTCAGGGATTGTCAGATGCACGGTTGTGCCCTTGCCTTCGATGGAGTCGATATTGATTGAGCCGTTGAGCCGGTCGACGGTTTCCTTGACGATATACAAACCAAGCCCCGAGCCGGCGTTGTCGTCAGTAGCGCGGTAAAACATACGACAGACATTCTTGAGGTGCTCTTTGGCAATGCCGCGACCATTGTCTTCAATGCAGACCTGTGCGGCAGCATCGGTGACGTTTACATCGACCTTGATCACCGGATCTCTCCCATTACGGTACCGAATGGCATTGGAAATGACATTGTTCAAAATGACTTTCAACCGCCAGCGATCACTGTAAAATGGTCTGTCCTGGTGAACGGAAATGACGCGTTCGACGGCTTTTCCTGTTGTGGTTGCAAAACTCAGCTGGTTGAACGTTTCATCGATGATCGGCTGAAACATAATTTCTTCTCGCTTCACATCGAGACGCGAATTACGAGACTGGTCGAGAATTTCCCTGATGAAGTGATCCTGCTGCAAGGCGCTGGTGTTTACCATTTCGAGGTAAGTATCGCGCATGGCGGGGTCATTGTCTTTCCTTGCCAGGTTGATGAGACCCAACACGGAAGCAATCGGTGCCCGGAGATCATGTGAGACGCTGTATACAAAATTGTCGAGCTCCGTATTGCGCTTGCTGAGTTCCTGGTTAGTCTTCTGCAATTTCGCCTCGGCCTCCTTCCTGATCGTAATCTCATCATGTAGCGCCTGGGTGCGTTCAAGCACTTTGGCTTCGAGATTTTCATTGAATTCGAGCAGCGTGCGCTGTGCGACGGTGCGCTCCCTAACCGTGGCGGACAGCACAAGTGTTGAAACACTCATCACAGCGATGAAGATCTGCAGCAAAAGCATCGACGAATGGGCCTCCGGCAACACGAACGGTCCCTGGTCCTGAACAGTGAAGTAGATCGCCAGCAATGAAACGATCAATATTCCCGCGGTCGCCACGGTGAGCTGAAATCTGAAAGCAAGCCACAGAAAGAACGGCAGGATCAGAAAGGGAAGTGCCCGCTGGATCGTAGCGCTGAAATATTCATCCTGGAGGAGGTAAACAAGTCCGCCCATCCCCAGGAGAAACAACCCCACTTCAAGTGTCTTCTCAGCGGAAAACACCGGGATCTTCCAGCGAATAGCGGAGAGAATCAGCGGAGTAAAAAGGAGGATGCCCACTGCATTGCCCACACCCCAGGAAATACCGGTCTTCAGCACGGCCTCCGCCGGAATAACCGCACTGCCATACAAAGCGAATGTTCCGATAGCAGCACCTGCCACGCACATCAACACAGTAACAAATAGAAATTGAAAGGCGCCACGGGAAGTTTTGAAGGGACAGTCATCCTTGATCCAGTTTCTGACCAGCCAGTTGCCAATGAGCGCTTCCGTCGTGTGTGCCACGGCCGTAAACGTTGATATGGCGATCAACGAATGCATGGGGATACTGCCATCGTTCCAGGGCGACATGATGCCGGCTATCAATGCGCCGATGGTGATGCCCGGCCAAATTTGCCTTCCAAGGATCAGAATGAGGGCAAAGGCAACCCCCGAGGGTGGCCAGGCGGGGAATGTGGCTGTATTCTCGAAAGTCAGAAAATGCGCCAGGCATGCCGAGGCGTAGAACAACACCGCTATCAGAACAATCTGAAGGTCGTTGCTGTATTTAAGTTCAGATTTAAGCCTCATAGATAAAAAACTCATTCTCAAGCAAATATTAAAATTATGGTGGCAGTTATGCAACGCTGGAGTCACAAAAATCGAAGATTTGGCGCCAGGCGGTCGCATAGCCGGTTAAGCTGACCGTCGGAAGTGACGGCTGTTTGCTTGGCGATTTGTAGGGTGTATGCCGTATATTGAGGCCGAGAATCAGCACTATGGACCTAACCATCCTCTTTTCGCCTGTCGATGACGATGTCTATGCGGGTATCACTTCCCCGTCAAGTTTCTTCAAGAGTATCCGGCTCTTCGGCGAAAAAATGCCCGACTACAAAGACGCGCACATGGCGATCATTGGCATTAAGGAGGAACGCGGAAACCTTGGAAATGTTGGTGCTGCTCAGGGGCCCGATGAGGTACGCAAGAAATTGTACAATCTAAAGCGCGGAAACGGCACCTACCGCATCGTCGACCTTGGAAACCTCAATATCGGACACGACCTCAACGAGACCTACGTCCGGGTCAGCGAAGTCTGCCGGATGCTGCTTGAAAACAACGTGCTCCCCATTCTTCTGGGCGGGACGCATGACCTGGACTACGGCCAGTACAGCGGATATGAAACACTTGAAAAACTGGTGAGCTTCCTGAATGTTGACGCCTTTCTCGACCTGGAAGACCAGGAGAAATCGCCAGAAAACAGGAAGCACATCCATAAGATCATGTTGCACGAGCCCAACTACCTGTTCAGCTACACACATCTCGCCTATCAGAGCTACCTCATCGACCCGCTTTCAGTTTCTGTCCTCGAGAAACTGTACTTCGAGGCTTTTCGCATCGGACAGATGCGTACCAATCTGCAGGAAATAGAACCTGTGGTCAGAAACGCCGACCTTCTGTCTTTCGACATAACGGCCATCCGTTCATCCGATGCACCCGGCAACGCCAATGCCCAACCGTTCGGATTGACTGGTGAGGAAGCTTGTCAAATTTGTTGGTACGCCGGCCTGAACGAGAAACTGAGTTCGGTCGGATTTTACGAATACAATCCCCGGTGGGATGACGAGCATAACAAGACCGCTTCCATCATCGCGACGATGATCTGGTACTTCATTGAAGGATACTACTTCCGTAAGAATGAGCAGAACTTCCGCAGCAATGATTTCCTGAAGTATACGGTTTCCATGCCGGTAGAGCCCGAGTCGCTTTCGTTTTATAAAAGCAAGATGAGCGAAAAGTGGTGGATGGAAGTCCCCTACCCTGGTGGAAAGGAAAAATACGCCCGCAACAGTATCGTTCCCTGCAGCTATGCCGACTACCAGACAGCCCTGAAAGGCGAAATTCCCGAACGCTATATTAACACCGTTGCAAAATTGATTTGAGTCTGGACACCACGAGCCAAATTGGTCATCAAAGGGCAAGTTTAGTCATCAATGCAAAACTGTGGACCGTCGACCGTGGACTGTGGACCACTCCAAGTCTCACACAATATTGCTGAGCTGCTCCTTTATCTTTTCCAGTTCCTCCTTCATGACCACCACGTGCTTCTGCATATCAGCATCGTTGGATTTGGAACCTATCGTATTAATTTCGCGACCGAGTTCCTGGGCAATAAAGCCAAGCTTCTTCCCATTTGAATGGGATTCTTCAAGGGCCTGCCTGAAGTAATCGAGGTGTGATTTCAAACGCACCTTCTCCTCATTGATGTCGAGCTTTTCAATGTAGAAGATGATTTCCTGTTCGAGCCGGTTCGGATCAAAGCCTTCGTCACCAAAAAAAGAAGTGACGTTGTTCCGCAGTCTTTCGCGGATGCGATCCACCCGTTTGGGATCCAGCGCTTTCACGGCCTCCAGGTTTTCTTCGATCACGGCCGCGCATTTTTTCAGCATCTCTCCAAGCACTTTGCCCTCGTCCTGCCTGAACCTGTTGCACTGCGCCAGGGCCTCTCCAAGGAGGCCATTCACCTGCTTCCACAGGTCTTCGCTGGCCTGCTCACGCGCTGCAGGCAGTATGACTTCAGGTGAATTGAGTGCCAGTTCAAAAAGCCCTTCATAGGGTGCATATACTTTGTCGGCGAGTTTTTTCAGCTCTGCGTAATACGCCGTGAAGAGTGACTCGTTGTAAGCCTGTTTGAGGATACCCTCCGAAATTCGCTCATACTCTATCGCGACGGACACTTTTCCGCGCTCAAGCTTCTCACTCACGAGATTGCGAACCTCCGGCTCCTTGTCAGAAAAAATTTTGGGTAGCCTCAGATTGAGGTCCAGGTATTTTGAGTTGAGGCTTCTCACCTCCACATAGATCCGCGACTGGCCGTCATCAAAAGCAGCCTGCCCGAAACCGGTCATTGATTTTATCATTGCCAAACAATTTAGGAAGCCCATTGTGCTTCCGGGCTGCAAGATGGAAAATGCCGCGAGAAATCAGAAATCAAAACCAAGTGTAAGGAACGCGCGTGGTTCGCCGACCTTGTAATCTTCAACGGGCCAGGCAAAGTCAAACTTCACATAGTAGCTGAACACAACCGTTCTGACCCCTACCCCATAGCTGTACAGCCACGGGTTGATGTAGTTCTTGATACGCGCCTGGAACGGGCCATTTTTGATAAGGCTGTAGCTCACCGCCGTCTCCGAGGTGAAGGGTGGTTTCCCCGACCAGCTGGTTCCCACATCGTAAAATGCGGTGAATTGCAGGTTTCTGAAGAAGTTCGAAGCGATCGGCCCGTTTGTCAGCGCACGGATGAGCGGGATCCGCAGTTCCGCATTCAGCAGCATGACGCTGTTTCCGAACAGCGTCGCGTAGTCGAATCCCCGGAGGTTCGTCGCATATTCGACAAAGAGAATATCCTGCGTCTCTGCCCTGATGCCGAGCGGATTCGGTTGGCCTTCGCTGGTATTGCCACCCAGTTCCGTTTGATTGAAGAGCCAGTTGTTCATACCACCAAGCAAAAACTTCTTCGGTGAAGGGCCGAAGTATGTTCCTGCAAAACCGCGGACAGCAAAAACGATTTCGCGATATACTTTCTGATAGTGGCGCAAGTCGATGGAAGCGCGGCTGAAACTGTAGCGGGAATCGCTAAGCCCCTGATGGTGTGTCAGGCTGATTTTCCCACGGCTTCCTTCCATGAGGTTCATGCCCGTGCTAACGGAGTTGTCGTAGACGATTTCGGCGGTGGCACCCGCGTAATACCGGTTTGTAGCCACGGCAGAAGGCGGGTTGAGCGGAAAAGGTTGTTCGCCCATATCGACGGAGGTGGCGACCGATCCGAAGGGTTTGAACGACACGCGCAGTCTGTCAGAAAACGGCAACGAGGCGCCGACTTCAAAGCGATGCAGGGTGTACTTGTAAATATTCCCGTTGGTATAGGGATCCCAGCGAATGGCCTTCCGATCGAATCGGGCGCTGAAATCCATGAAATGGGGCAGGTATTCGAACTCGGCAAAGACATCGCCTTGTCGAAGATCCAGCGTCGACATGATGCCCCCGTTAAATCGATAGTTCTCGAGCATGTCATTCATCTGCGTCTCGAGCAGCACGCCCATGCCGCGCATCGGATCGACAATGATAGAGGCCACCACATTGTCAGCGCTGAATTTCGACTCATAGGGGAACGGGCCCGTTACCCTGCTCTTCTCGCGCGCCTTCATATAGCGACTCAGGAAGGATTCACTCGGTTGATTCTCCTTCACCGCTTCATCTTCAAATTCATAGTTGTCGGTCCTGACTTCCGCGATCGGCTGTTCCGCCGGCGTTTCTTCTTCCACGTCGAACTGATAGTTATCCGTATTGACTTCGGTCGGGCCGCGCAATGAATCAGCGGGTAACACTTCGATCGTAAGCGTGTCCCGAAGAACGGGCAGCGTGTCAACGGTGTCGGTCTCTGATTGCGCCTGCTTCAGCCTTGCGTTGAGCAGGTCCTTTATGCTGAGGTTCTCGCGGGTACCGACTTCTTCTTTCCGGCGCTCACGCAAGACCCTCACCTGTTGCAATTCCTTTCGCCGCGTGGGCGGTGTGAAGATCTGTCGTCGGAAGTTGAAGTTGCGATCGACGAAGATATCCTGGCGTCGGTCGCGCGTCGTCACATAGGCAAGTGTGTTTGTATGGAAGTTCGCATCATAGTGCTTGATCCCGGCGGAAAAGTTCGTCACCTGCGAATAGATACCTGTTGGTCTGTGGTACCGGAAGAGGTTCGTGATTCCGCGTTGATCGCTGAGGTAGTAAAAGTTGTTGTCGTCAGAGGCAAACGGGCTGTAGTCCTTGTCAATCGTATTGGTGATGCGTGCCAAGCGGTTCTCTGTTGTATCGAGGTCAAACACGAACAGGTTAAAGGTCTCCGGCAATTTTCCGAAGTCGACAGGCGTTGCAGAACGCAAAGTGTCTGAAGTTCGGTTCGAACTGAAGACAATCCGGTTGGAGCCTGGAATAAAGCTCGGATCCAGGTCATCGTAAAGGTCGTTCGTAAGCCGCCGTACGCGATCCCGTCGTGCACTCAACAAAAACAAGTCATTCCGTCCCTCAAAGTCGGCGCTAATCACGGCCAGTCTGCCGTTGTCAGAAAAGTTCAGACTGCGGATGTTGCTGAACCTGTCGAGTTCGCGCGGCAGCTTCGACCGGCTGCTCAGGTCGTACAGCCAGAAAACATACTGTCCGTATTTGAGGCCGATGACGCCAAGCGTGTTGGCATCTGCCCACGCCAGCAACGGCAGGTTGTAATCAATGCGCTGGTTCAACACTTTGCTTCCTCCGGACATGATCGTCCGTTCACGCCCGCTTTCCAGTGAACGTACCTTAACGATGTACCGGCCCCGGTCGTTCTCGGCGAAGGCGAGATAGCGTCCATCCGGACTCACCTTTACAGTGGTGAAGACGGTTGTTTTGTTGTGATGGAGCGTGATATGGCTCGAATCAGGGGGCACCACATACTTCTGCGCCACGCGATTCTGCATATCCGAATAGTATTGATACCACTCGTTCATCAGTTGTTTGAACGTCACGCCGAGCGTGATCAGCACACTTTTCTCCTCGTTTCGCGTGATGCGCGTGTAGTTCAGAATGTTGCCCACGCTGCTTTTGCCATATTTCTCTGCGATGAAATTCCAGACAGACTGGCCGGCGAGGCCAGCCTCTTTACCCCCGAGACGGGTTATCTTTTTGGGCTTGCGGGTCGTCATCAGCTGACGAATGAAGTCGTCCATCTCCGCACTCCAGCCCTTTGCCACGTACAGCGAGGCGCCATCGACAAACCAGTCGGGCAGATTCATGAGAATCGAACTTTGAAAGATGTCTTTCAGGCTTCCGCCGAACATCATTTCGTTGACCATCAGATCGGAAATCTGGAAGAGCAGCTCTTCTTTGAATTCTTCGGCCGTTCCGACATTGGCCACCTCCACATAGGGTTTAATGAATTCTGTTTCCCCGTTGGCGGTAAAGAGGGTGCGGTTCAGCCCGACATTGCTCTGACGCAAATCGGCCAACGAATTGTAGAGGAATACTTTCGTTTTGAAGTATGGCGGATAGCCAATCAGGTCAGTAATGCGGTCAAATTCCGCCTCCAAAAATTCGATGGCGTTTTGGGCAACCGCCTTGCGCGCATCGTAATAATACACGTCAAAATTCTCGCTGGCGAGGTATTGCCAATTGAACTGGCGGTATTGTATCCGGTTCTTGCCGAAGGTTTCCTGAATGTATTGTGCATTTACCTGGAGCGACCCAAGCAAAAGCAACGCGACTGCAGGCAGAAATGCACTTCTAAAGGCCATAATCATTTGGGGAATCCAATATAATCAATAAAAACGAGTAACATCCGCCTCTTTGCTAATCGTCCCCCTATTTTCCATCCAGCGGATCAATTCCTCAGAAAAATAGGGTGCCAGACTTACTCCTTTCGTTCCAAATCCGTTAAAAATGATCATAGACGGGTATCCGGGATGGGCGCCAATGATGGGCTTCCGGTCCGGCGTTGTGGGCCGAACCCCCCATTCCTGCCGGATGACGGTAAAAGGCGTGCGAATCAGGTCATCCAACTTGCGGACCAACGCCTCCCTGGCCACTGACGTTATTCCCGGAGTTTTATCCGTCCGGTCATAGGTGGCGCCAACGAGCCATCGTCCTTCCCGCCCATTAGGCACCATATAGACGCCGCCGTTGAGGATAACGCGCTTTTTCATGTCACATTGCACGGTGATGAGTTCCCCCTTCAAAGAAACGATCGGAATATTGCCGAACCATGGGTTTCTCAGGCTGTCGACACCCTGGCAAAATATGATCTTCCTTGCCCTGATCTCTTCGTATTCAACAAAATCGACGTCTGCCCTGACCTTCCCGGCATCAAAGGTGGCCTCGCGAAACGCCCCGCGCGCTTGCAAGTGTTCGCGGACAGCTTCCAGATAGGCAGTCGTATCGAGGTATCCCGCCTGGTTCAACAGTATACCCCCGTACGGATCCTTTACTTCGTCGTCAAAATCGCCTTCCTCAAACACACGGGCCACATACCCTTCCATTCGCTCGTCAGCATCGGCTATCCACTCATTGCGGGTGCCAATATCGCGGAAGGGCCTGTAAAGCGGCATCGGATGAAAGAAACTACGCTTTGTCAGCGTTTCAACGGCACGGTAGTAATCATGTAGTGACGGGAAAAGTTCGTCGGCAAGCCATGTCTTCCACATCCTTCGACCTGTGAGCGGGTTGAAAACGCCGGCGGCCACCACCGAAGAACGGTTGGCGGCAGGCTCGTCAATCACGAGGATCCTGTGCTCCCGTGAAAGCGCCCGCATCGCTACGGCCGAACCGGCAAGCCCCTGGCCCACGATCAGGAAATCGATTTCCAACACACTGTTCACCGGTCTAAAAATGGAACAAATAATTGGGGCCGTGCAAAAAACCCCGCTATTTTTGACAAAATAATTTTCGATGTTGCAAATACAGTCTTTCGTCTTCAATCCCTTTGAGGAAAACACTTACGTTTTGTATGACGAGACGAGGGAATGCGTGATCGTTGATCCGGGTTGCGCCGAGGAAAATGAGAGGGGGCAACTCACGAAGTTCATCGAGGCCAACCGACTGCGGGTAAAACTCCTGCTCAATACCCATTGTCACGTGGATCATGTGCTGGGCAATAAATTCGTAAAAGACACCTTCAAGGTACGCTTGCTCATTCCAAAGGAGGAAGAGGCTGTCCTGAAAGCAGCCGAAGTCTACGCCCCGAGCTACGGATTCAGCCTCTATGAGCATCAGCCTCCCGACGGCTTCCTGGAGGAAGGCGATGTCATCACCGTCGGTAACCAGACGTTTAATGTCCTTTCCGTGCCAGGACATTCACCGGGTCATGTAGCGTTCTACAATGAGAAGCACCGTGTCGTTATCGGGGGCGATGTATTGTTCTACAACAGCATCGGCCGCACCGATCTGCCGGGAGGCAATCACGCACAGTTGATCAACAGCATACATACCAAACTCTTCACGCTCCCCGATGCGGTCAAAGTATATCCCGGACACGGCCCAGAAACCACTATCGGCTTTGAGAAAAAAACGAATCCTTTTTGCGCCGTGAAAAATATAAATGTTGACTAGCGGGCCGGAGTGCTGCATGCGCATACAATCTCATGAAAAGACATCTGCCCAACTTCCTAACCTGTTGCAATCTACTTTGCGGGTGCGCCGGAGTCGTCTTCGTACTCGAAGGCCGCCCGGTACCGGCAGCTTATTTTGTCTGGGTGGCCGGCATCTTTGATTTCTTCGACGGCTTTGTCGCACGTATGCTGAAGGTAAGCTCTCCGATCGGGAAAGAACTCGACTCGCTCGCCGACGTGATCAGCTTCGGACTGCTGCCCGCGCTTGTCATGTACAAGATGATCGGAAGCACGTCGGAATCCGAATGGCTTCCCTTTATCGCCTTTTCCATCGCCGTCTTTTCAGCACTGCGGCTGGCAATCTTCAACGTGGATGAAAGTCAAACCGATTCCTTTCGCGGACTCAACACTCCGGCCAACACGATTTTCATCACTTCGCTACCGCTCCTGCACAACCGCGTGGGCGGATGGTTGTATGAACCCGAAATCCTCGTGGGCATTACCCTCCTCTTTTCTTTCCTGCTCACTTCACCTATCCGGTTCTTTGCCTTTAAGTTCAGAAACTTCAGGTGGAAGGGCAACGAAACCCGGTTTACTTTCCTCCTGTTGTCGGGATTGATGTTGATCGTCCTTCGACTACCGGCGATCCCGATTATCATAATACTGTACATTGTAATTTCGTTATTGGAAAACGTTTTGTCGGGAAGAAAATCGTGAAACCATCTTGATGACATTCCGAAAAAAATGTTGGTTGATTCCGGTCTTGTGGTGTTGCTGGCTGGCACTTCCCGCCCAACCCTCCGTGTTGCATTCGGGAGACTGGTATAAACTCGC
Organism: uncultured Roseivirgaceae bacterium; assembly: GCA_964393795.1. Classification (GTDB taxonomy): domain Bacteria; phylum Bacteroidota; class Bacteroidia; order Cytophagales; family Cyclobacteriaceae; genus Chryseosolibacter. The sequence continues at coordinate 7,669 of CAYMWA010000028.1, read as the reverse complement.
GGTGGAAAAAACGGGGGTATACCGGATTTCTTTTGACCTTTTGAAGAAGATGGGTATCGACCCCGGGAAAATAAATCCACAAAACATCCGCATTCATGGCCGGGAAGGTGGAATGCTTCCACAGCCAAACAGCGCCGCACGGCCTGTCGGCCTCCCGGAGTGCGCCATTTCGATCTACGGCGAGGAAGATGGACGTTTTGACCGGGGCGACTACATTCTCTTCTACGCCGAAGGTCCTGACGATTACGAATATGACCTTGCACGTGGTATTTTTTACTATGAAAACAACCTGTACAGCGATCGCAATTTCTATTTCTTAACCATCGGCGATCGCCCCGGAAAGCGCATCGCGGTATCTGAAAACATGGAGGGTACATTTCCGTTGATCACTACTTACGATGACTTCGCCTATCATGAGACGGATCAGTTTAACCTGGAGAAGTCGGGACGCGAATGGTTTGGGGAGAAATTCGGATTGACCACCAGCTACACCATCAGTTTCAACCTTCCCGGAATCACACCCGGATCTGATGTACGGGTGGTGTCCGATGTTCTTGGACAAACGTACACCGAAGCTTCGATGAAGCTTTTCCTGAACGACGTCGCTATCGGTGAACAAAAGCTGCAAGCGATTCCGCAGGGGCGATACGCGGTAAAGGGCCTGCACCAGCGCGATACCCTTACTCTTGCAGCAGATGAGGTAGCGGTGCTGAACCGCAAGGAACAAAAGTTACGCTATGTGTTCGAAAAGGGATCCGGTGCTTCACAGGCCTATCTCGATTACCTGATGATCAATGTCGTTCGGGATCTTTCATGTTATGACAACCAGACAGTTTTTGTTTCCGCATCATCACTGCAAAATCCGGTTTCCACGTTCCGCATCAGCGGGATCACCTCCGGTGCGCGGGTGTGGGAAGTTACCGATCACTACAACGTGCGTGCACAGGAATTTTCGGTTGACGGAACTGCGGGCACCTTCTCAACGCCTACTGAAAACCTGAAAAAGTGGGTGGTCTTCAACACGACCTTTCCTGAGCCTGCGTTTGTGTTCACGGTGCCGAATCAGAACCTGGCAGACATCGCCGCACCCAATCTGCTGATCGTCACGCATCCGGATTTTCGCTCGGAAGCAGAACGTCTTGCCCAACACCGGAAGAGTCACGACGGATGGGCAGTTGCCATTGTAACAACTGACGAAGTGTTCAATGAATTTTCGGGTGGACGACAGGATGTGACGGCCATACGGGATTTTGCGCGTGCCCTTCGCTTAAAGGGTGGCGATACATTTAAAGCGATTCTGCTCTTCGGAAAAGCATCGTACGACTACAAAAACAGGATCGCCAACAACACCAACTTCGTTCCGACCTACCAATCCCGAAATTCGCTACACCCACTTCAAACGTATGCTTCTGATGATTACTTCACCTTTCTTGAAGACGATGAAGGCTATTGGGGAGAGTCACCTGCGCAACACCACACCCTTGACATCGGCGTAGGCCGGCTTCCTGTTACTTCTGTTGAAGAAGCAAAAAGTATCGTCGATAAGATCATCGCCTATGATACCGACCGCGAAAGGTTCGGCGGGTGGCGAAAGAAAATTGTTTTCGTTGCCGACGATGGCAACGGAGAAGATAACTACACCAGTCTGCATCAATACCAGGCAGACCAGCTCGCGACAAATATAGACGTGTACTATCCCGAATTTGATGCCCGTCGCCTGTTTATGGGTTCGTACAAAAAGCAGGTGCAGCCAAGCGGGGAAACCGTTCCAGAGATGGCCGACGACATCAAACGCGCTTTCGATCAGGGTGCATTGATTATCAACTTCACCGGGCACGGATCGGAGACTGTCTGGACCGACGAGCGGATATTAACAGACAAGACCATTGACGAACTGAAAAATGAACGGTATCCGTTCCTGGTAACAGCCACATGTGAGTTCGGCAGACAGGATGATCCGCTGCAGATCTCCAGTGCCGAACGTGCCGTGACGCACAACAATGGTGGCGCTATCGGTCTGGTGACGACTTCAAGGCCTGTGAATGCCACGACCAACTTCAGTCTGAACGCCGCCTTTTACGATGCCCTGTTAGCACAATCATCGGGCGTCTACGCACCGCTGGGCCAGGTCTTTCAAAAGACAAAAAACAACAGCGCAAGCGGCGTGGCCAACAGAAACTTTTCATTGATTGGCGACCCCTCCATGACCCTTGCGATGCCGGAATATTCCGTACAGGTTTCTTCGGTAAAAACCGCTTCCGGGTCTGATACATTGAAAGCGCTTTCTACAGTGATCGTACGCGGCGGCGTCTTCACCCCTGGAGGCGAACAGGATGTCACGTTTAACGGCGAAGTGGAAGTCACGCTTTACGACAAGGAGAAATCGTTTGCCACCATTGGGAAAAACAATCCGCCGTTTTCATACCGTCAATGGGACAACGCGGTTTTCCGCGGAAGAGCCACCGTAAAGGACGGTGTTTTCGAATGTGCGTTCGTGATGCCCCGCAACATTGCCTATCAGATCGGGGAAGGAAAATTAAGTCTCTACGCATTTGACGATGACACAGGTGTGGATGCCAAAGGCGCAGGACTCGATCTGCGGATCGGCGGGAGTGAAAAAGATGTCGCGGCGGACAACACGCCTCCGAAAATCCATTTGTTTATGGGTGATACGACGTTTGTCAACGGAGGGGTTACCGCCTCCGACACGTATCTTATCGCTCGGCTCAGCGATGAAAACGGAATTAATATTTCGGGATACGGAATTGGAAACAGTATCATCGCGCACATCGACAATAACGCTTCCGCGATGGTGCTGAACGACTATTATTTCGCAGACGTCGATACCTATCAAACGGGTACTATTCGTTTTCCCATTCTCGGGCTCTCGCCTGGTCGCCATACCATCACCGTCAACGCGTGGGATGTCTACAACAACCCCGCCGAGGCATCACTTTCTTTCGTTGTTCCGGAAGGATCGGGCATTGTGATCGAATCGTTGGGCACCTATCCCAATCCCTTTAGGGACAGGAGCATGTTGTTTTTCACTCATAATCGGTCGGGAGAGGACCTGAAGGCACAATTGTTTATCTTTAGCCCATCCGGACAATTGGTGAAGTCCGCTGAAATCGATATCCCTGAAAGCGGATACCTGGTCAACCTAATTGAATTTGAGGCTTTTGATCAATCAGGCAAAAAACTGACGCCGGGTCTATACTTCGCGCGGCTGGTTGTACGTTCAAATAGCGATGGCTCTAAAAATGAGAAAGTTACGAAACTTATTCTCCTGAATTGACTATCTTTAACCCCTATAAATAATATTGATGAAGCTCCGAGAAGCATTTCTCCTCCTGGTATTCGCAAGTTCGGCTTTACAGGTTTTCTCTCAAAACGGGGGCGTCAGTCAGCCCGGTGAACTTATCGGGCAACAACGCGCGATCACTACTGCGGTACCTTTCGTCGGCATTACGCCGGACGCGCGTCACGCAGCTCTCGGAGACGGCGGTGTCGCCACTTCACCTGATGCAAATGCCGCCTACTGGAATGCCGGCAAACTTGTTTTCATTGAGGATAAGAAATATGGCGGCAGTTTTTCGTACACGCCATGGCTGGGCAAGATTGTCAATGACATGTGGATCTCCTCGCTGTCGGGCTTTTACAAGATCGATCGCGAGCAGGCAATAGCGATATCGCTCAAATACTTCGACCTCGGCGAAATCAGTTTTCGTGGAGACAACAATGAGCCGCTTGGCGATTTTAATCCAAAGGAGGCAGCACTTGATGCAACGTATTCGCGAATGCTCACTGACAATTTCAGCATCGGCCTTTCCGCCCGTTATATTTATTCCAACCTCACGGGTGCGTTCACGACTTCCGATGCACAGGCAGGAAACAGTGTTGCGGCCGATGTAGGTATCTTTTACACAAAGCCGCTTCAGGGAACCAGAAATTCGACGCTTTCACTGGGCGCGCAGATTTCGAACATCGGTGCAAAGATTTCTTATACCGACAACAATAACAAAGATTTCCTTCCAACCAATCTACGTCTCGGAGGGGCCTACACGACGGAACTTGATCCATTCAACAGCATCACCTTCATCCTCGATTTCAACAAACTGTTGGTACCGTCGCCCGGCGCCCACCGCGATTCCGTCTCTCTGTTAAGCGGAATGTTTGGATCGTTTTCCGACGCACCAGGTGGCGTAAGAGAAGAACTTGAAGAGGTCATGACTTCTGTTGGACTTGAATACTGGTACCGCGAAATTTTTGCCGGACGAATCGGATACTTCAATGAAAACATCAACAAAGGCAATCGCAAATATCTCACGCTTGGTCTTGGCTTCAGAAAAAACAAATTCGGAATTGATGTCGCTTACGTTGTGCCTACCAACCAGCGCGAACACCCGCTGGCAGAAACGCTGCGCTTCACGTTGCTTATGCACGTGAACAAAAGGCCCACCGACGACGAGTCCGTTACCGATTAATCCCAATGCCTGACCGAACCGTTGCACCTCCCTTTGTAAAGAGCAATTCCTTTAACCTGATACGCCCCCGGGTAGAACGCCTGCCCAACGGTATTGAGGTGTATCTCGTTGCTGGTGGCGCCCAGGATGTACTCAAAGTCGAATTGATTTTCCCGGCAGGAAGATGGTTTGAACCGGCACCTGCAGTTGCGCACTTCACGGCACAAATGCTCTCCAAGGGCACCGAAGGCAAGAACAGCTTTGAGATCGCCAGTATCTTTGACCAGTACGGCGCTCATCTTGAGGTCCAGCCCGGACTTGACTTCGTTTCTGTTTCGGTATATACATTGGCCAAGAACCTCTCGCCCGTACTGGCGCTCTTGTTCGAAATCGTTTCAGCGCCTGTATTTCCGGAGAAAGAACTGGCGCAGATGCAATCCACGTTTGTTCAAACGCTTCAGATTAACAATGAGCGGACAAGCTATGTCGCCTCCCAATCCTTTCGAAAGCAATTGTTCGGCGCAGCGCATCCTTATGGCGTGGTACTCGCTGCCGAACACGTCAAAGCACTGCAGCAGCAAATGCTGCAGCAGTATTTTCAAAATACTTTCCACTCGCCAAAGATTTTCGTGTCTGGCAAAATCGATTCGCATAGTGCCGACTCCGTCCAGCGTGTGTTCGCAAAACTCCGGACCGGTAAAACGACGACATTTGCGCATACCCCTGCCGATGGAGCGTCGGAGGGGCAGCGCATCGAATGGAAAGATGCGGTGCAGTCTTCTGTACGTGCAGGAAAGAAATCATTATTGCGTTCCAGCCCCGACTACGTTTCGGTGCTCTTCGCTACCCACATTCTCGGCGGATACTTCGGTTCACGGCTAATGAAAAACATCCGGGAAGACAAGGGACTGACGTACGGCATCTCAGCTTCTGTGCACGCACTCAAACATGACAGCTACTTTATCATTGGCGCCGATGTAAACAAGGAAAACGTGGAGTTTACCTTTGATGAGATTCGAAAAGAACTGAAGCGCCTCCGTACCGAACCGGTCGATGCCGATGAACTGGAGACGAGCCGCAACCACTTCATGGGAAGCTTGCAAGCGGAAATCACCACGCCGTTTGCCCACGCCGAAAAGTTAAAGACAATAGCGCTGTTCGATTTGGACGAAACATACTATAGCGATATGATGTCGCAAGTGGAGCGCATCACGCCGGCCGTCATCCTGGAGGCGAGCGAGCGCTACCTGCACGAAGCGTCCTTGATCGAAGTAGCCGTCGGATAGGAACGGCGCTATGCCGTCATTTTTGACACGATCCTGCTAGTTCGTTTCCACTTTCTCAACACGTAGTCCAACGGCAAGCACACCAGAAAGCGTATCGGTGCGCATATATTGTTCAAAAGACATGTTGTACCGTCCGGCATAGGGAAAGCGATGATCGGTGATCAAAGGAAGGCGGTGGTGGTAGATGTCACCGAGTCCGCTGTCACCGAACGGTTTCCCGGTCTTCTCGTCAAAGAGCCAATGCCGCACCAGTTCTTTCTTCAAGACGGCACCCGTCGAATCGCGCAGATAGTACGTCAGGTAAATATTGGCATAGGGATAACCGAGACTGTTGCGCACATTGCAGTATAGGTTGTAATGCGCAACGGTATCCCTAATCTCAAACTCGAACTGCGGTTGATCACTGATGATCCACTGGCGGGAATTGAAATCTGTATTTTTTTCATAGACGCGGTTTCCATCACAAGCCAACAGCATCACTGCGGCCACTGCGAATCCTAAAACTGATCTCATCCTTTGTTGCGGGGTTTACGGCTGTTGGGGTTGCCTGAACGTTTCTCGCCACCACGATCTCCGGGACCTCTTTTTTTCTTCTTCCGCTTTTTGCCCTTGTTGCGATATTTTTGGTCCATGCGTTGAAGGTCGCTGTTCAGCACCTGTACGGTCGCTTTTTCCTCCTCCTGGTCCCTGTCAAGTGTAGCAGGCTTTTTTCCTTCACGGTTGAGCTTGAGTATTTCGTTCACACGAGCCACATTCAGCGGGTACCAGGTGTTTTCCTCGCGGAATCCGAACCACATGATCTTGCGGAAGATGTCGGTCTTTTGAAGCGTCGCCTCTCCCTTTTCGGTAAGCAACGGCCCTTCTACTTTGGGAATATCTTCAAGCGCCTCAATATAGGTCTCCAGTTCATAATTGAGACAGCATTTAAGACGGCCGCATTGCCCGGAGAGCTTGCTTGGATTAAGTGAAAGGTTCTGATAACGGGCGGCGCTGGTGGCCACGTTCTTGAATTCCGTCAGCCATGTCGAGCAGCACAGCTCGCGTCCGCAGACGCCGATACCTCCCAGTCTCCCGGCTTCCTGTCGCAAGCTGATCTGCCGCATCTCGACCCGGATCCGGAATTCTCCGGCCAGGATTTTGATGAGCTCCCTAAAGTCTACGCGATCGTCCGCTGAATAAAAGAAAGTGGCCTTCGTGTTATCAGCCTGGTACTCGATGTCTGAAAGCTTCATCGACAGATTCAGCTTTCTGATAATTTCGCGTGTGCGATACAAGGTAGGAAGCTCGCGCTTTTTCACCTCTTCGTATTTTTCGAGATCTTTCTGATGCGCGATCCGGTATATCTTCCGGATGTCCTTGTCGGAAGCAATCTTTTTCTTCTGCATCTGAAGCCGTACCAGTTCACCCTGTAGGGAAACATGGCCGATGTGGTGGCCGTTAGGCACTTCGACGACCACAGCATCACCCGTGGTAAGACTGAGGCGGTCGGCATTCTTGAAAAACTCCTTTCTGCCGTTCTTGAACCGTACCTCAACGATGTTAAATTTATCCTGAACCGGCATGTCCATGTTGGACAGCCAGTCGAAAACATTCATTTTATTACAGCCTCCGGTATTGCAGGCGCCGTTGTTATTGCAACCCGCAACCTTACCGTCTTTGGCTGTTCCACAAGAACATCCCATCCTAAATTCCTTTATAGTTTATCAGGTCAATACCGATATCTTTCCGATAGTACATACCATCCCATTCGATATCCGCTGCTTTTTCATAAGCAGTCTTCCGGGCATCTTCTATGGAGTGCCCTGTTCCGGTCACGGCGAGCACCCTGCCACCATCTGTGACAACATCCCCTCCGGCGTCTTTCGTACCGGCGTGAAACACCAGCTGGTGATCGTCTGCCTTCAGGCCGCGAATGACTTT
>CAYMWA010000027.1:0-30179 GCA_964393795.1 uncultured Roseivirgaceae bacterium | reverse complement strand
CCTTTGTGCTGGCTTCTGGAGAAGATTTTGCGTGGCAAGTACGAAGTCATCGTCATGAACGATGGAATGGAGGCGTGGTCTTGGCTATCAGACGGTAACAATTGTGACCTCATCATTTCAGATATAAAGATGCCTTCTCTGGATGGCATAGAGTTGCTGGAGAATCTAAGCAACAGTGGTCTCTATCAGAACATTCCGGTAATTATCCTGTCGGGATATGAAGACATGCGAAAGCAGTGCCTGGAACTTGGCGCCTTCACCTATCTCGTCAAGCCTTTTGAGCCTCGACAATTCCTCGATGAAGTGGATCGTGCGTCCCTCTACGATAAGGAAAACGTTTTGGTATCATAAACACAAAAAACATTTTATGGAATTAGCATTACAAGTGCCGGCCATTGCACTGGAATCAGAAGATACAAGGCCTGCAGCAGCCGTATACTTCAAGTACATTCTGAGAATCGAGAACGAGCACGTGGCAGCACCGTCTGACTACGTACAAGAACATATCTTCTTTTCAAACACCACCTTATCTGTAGCCATTGAAAGACTGAGAGCCGAGACCAACATGCCGGATGCCATCCTGTTGAATGCCGATTGCGTCTCTGATAAAATCTCCGAACTAAAAGAAATTACACAAAAGCATGCGATTCCGGTCATCCTGCATACAGCGAAATATGACAAGGCAGTAAAGGAGCTTGCCTTCAAAATCAACGCCGACGATTATCACTACGGAGCGATTTCGCCGGCGTTCTTCAAACGCCTCGACTTCATCAAAAAACTCAAAGCCTATAAGATAGAGAGAGGAAATAAACCCTATGCCATCCGGCATTCCGAGTCGGTGCCGCACGTCGAGTTATGGTCGATGAAGCGGGCATTCGATATCGTGATTTCGGCAACGTTGCTCCTGGCGCTGCTGCCGGTTTGTTTGCTGATCGCGCTTATCGTTAAACTGGAATCACAAGGTCCTGTTTTCTACATCTCCAAGCGGGCCGGGACCGGATATAAGATCTTCAACTTTTACAAGTTCAGAACAATGCGGCAGGGTGCGGATGCGGAATTGACGCAGTTGGCGCACCTCAATCAATACGGGGAAAATGCAACAGAGGGCGTCTTCTTCAAAATCAAGGACGACCCGCGCATCACCCGCTTCGGACAATTCCTGAGAAACTCCTCACTCGACGAAATCCCCCAGCTATTCAACGTGCTCAGAGGCGACATGTCACTGGTAGGCAACCGGCCATTGCCGCTTTACGAAGCAGAGAAGCTGACCAAAGACCAAATCGCCTGGCGCTTTCTGGCGCCCGCCGGTATTACCGGGTTGTGGCAGATCACGAAAAGAGGAAAAGATAACATGTCACCAGAAGAAAGAATCGCACTCGACATGGAGTACGCGATGAAGAACTCCTTTTGGCTCGACATGAAAATTCTCATGTCGACTTTCCCGGCCCTGTTCCAAAAGGAGCGGGTGTAGGGCAGTCGACGAACACAGATAAACCGAATCCTGCATGTACCTCATAGAAGTTGTGTTGCTATCCTACTTCGGATACATCTCCTTGTATTCGTTCGTACTTAGTGTCGCTGGGCTGCTATACAAAGTAATAACAGCGCCCGAGGCGCGCAGGTTGAGACGAGTTGCCGTCCTCATCCCGGCGTACAAAGAAGACCGGGTGATTGTGGACGTCGCGGCACAGGCGCTCGAACAGAACTATCCATCCGACTTTTTTGACGTCGTAGTCATTGCCGACACCCTACAGCCGGCAACGCTACAAAAGCTGGCGGCCCTCCCTGTGAAGGTGGTAGAAGTACGCTTTGAAAAGCGGACAAAGGTAAAGGCGCTCAACCGGGCAATGGAAGTTATTGGCGACGACTATGACTGCGCGCTAGTGCTCGACGCCGACAATGTCATGGAGCGAGACTTCATCCACAACATGAACAACTTGTTCGACATGGGGTTTAAGGCAGTCCAGGCCAGAAGGGACCCCAAGAACGAAAATACATCAATCGCCCTGCTTGACGGACTCAGTGAGACCATCAACAATTTCATCTACCGACAGGGTAATGTCGCCCTTGGCCTTTCCGCTTCATTGAACGGATCGGGGATGATATTCGACTATCATGTCTTCAAAGAAACAATGGCGGAAATGGATTCCGTGGGCGGCTTTGACAGAGAACTGGAACTCAAACTACTTCTTCGGGATATTCACGTCTACTTTGCGCGTGACATTGTTGTATTCGATGAAAAGGTCTCCAGCCCGCAGGTCTTCGAGCACCAACGCAAGCGCTGGATCTCAAGTCATTTTCATTACCTCAATAAATACTTCAAAGAAGGCTGGCGACAGCTCTTCAAGGGAAACTTCGCATTTTTCAACAGTGCCGTACTGCGGAACATACAATTACCCCGGCTGCTGAACCTCGGCCTCCTGTGCCTGATCCTGGTCTTAAGTTTCATCTTCTCCCCGTCCCTTCGTCTCTCTCCGATGGTATGGATGACCCTACTGGGCGTGAACATACTCGCGATGGTATTCGCCATCCCCAAACGATTCTACAATCGAAAAATGCTGGTCTCCATCCTGCTGTTGCCCCGGCTATTCGTCAAGATGTTTTTGCTTCTGTTCAAACTGAAAGGTGCGAACAAGGCCTTTATCCACACACCCCACGAGCGCGTCGAAATGAATATTGAAAAGAAAACAACGAACTGATGCATCCACTGGTCACCATCGTCACCATCAACTATAACCAGACGCCATTAACCTGCGCGTTTCTCGATTCGCTGCGGCGGGTAACTTATCCCTCGCTCGAAGTTATTGTGGTTGACAATCACTCGGCGATAGATCCGACACCAGCCATTGCACCGGCTTACCCTGAAGTAAAACTGATCGTCAGCCCTGAAAACCTGGGCTTCGCCGGCGGAAACAATCTCGGCATCAAGGCCTCGCATGGTGAATACGTCATGTTTTTGAATAACGATACGGAAGTGGCGCCAGACTTTCTCGAGCCGCTTGTTGCGCTCTTTGAAAGCAATCCCGACGCCGGGGCTGCATCCTCCAAAATCCTCTATTACAATTCGGGCGAGACCATCCAATACGCTGGAAGCGAACGTATCGATCCCTTCACCGGAAGAAGTAAACGTATCGGCTGGATGGAAAAAGATCTCGGACAGTACGATGCGCTGCGGGAGACGGACCTCGCACACGGGGCAGCCATGATGGTTCCGCGACGCGTAATCGACCGGGTCGGCATGATGCCTGAATTCTTCTTTCTCTACTACGAAGAGGTGGACTGGTGTGCGTCGATAAAGAAAGCAGGCTACAAAATATTTGTGGTTCCCCGCTCCAAAGTCTATCACAAAGAATCAATGTCGGTAGGTAAGCACTCTACCCTCAAAACATACTACATGACCCGCAACCGACTGCTTTATATGCGAAGGAATACGGCGGGACTGCGAAAGGTAGTATGGATGCTCTTCTTTCTTGTGTTCTCCCTTCCAAAGAACGCCATCATGTTCACCATCCAACGAGACATGGAACATGCCAGGGCATTCTGGAGGGGTCTGATGTGGAACTTCACCCATCTCGAGAACGGAAAGAAGCTCAGGCGAACCTGAAGTACTGTTAGTCGGTGGGTATACGACGAAGGCGGGAAAGTTAAACGGCTAATGATAAATGAAAATTGGAATTGAAGTACAACGGTTGTTCCGAACCCGGAAATTTGGAATTGAAGCATCCGCCCTCGAGCTTATCAAGAGTATGATGGACGCGGAGCCGCACCACGAATACGTCGTTTTCGTCAAAGATGATGAAGACCGGAACTGTCTTCCCTGCGCACAAAACCTGACGATTAAAAATGTCGGAGGCAAATTGTTCTTTGACTTCGAACAATTCTTCCTTCCTTTGGCCGCCGCCCATCAACAGGTAGACTTACTGCATTGTACCGGCAACACCACGCCTTATTTTTGCCCGGTTCCGGTCGTTCAAACGCTTCACGATATTATCTTCATGGATCGGATACCGCGCGATGATCCATTTTATCAACGCTTTGGCAACCAGTACCGGCGTACAATGGTGCCGCTCGTAACACCCAGAAGCAAAGTAGTGATCACTGTGTCGGAATATGAGAAGCAAAGAATCGTCAAGCGTCTTCATATCGATCCAGACCGGGTACACGTGATTTACAACGGGCTCAACGAACAGCGTTTCAACCTTAACGGCGATCGTGATACCGGATCATCCATTCGACGGAAATACGCGCTACCGGAAGACTACATCCTCTTTCTCGGTAACGTTTCAGCGCGGAAAAATCCAGACCGCGTCATCGAAGCCTATGTCGCCTATGCGGCAGCAACGGAAAACCCAATGGCCCTTGTCACCCCCGGCTTGCCGCAATCGTTCATCATTCGCAAGTTGCGTTCCCTGGGCTATCCCTACAATCCCAATCAATTTATTACGCCTGGCTATATTATTGACGCAGACCTACCATGGCTATATCGGCTGTCGCAGATGTTTATCTTTCCATCGTTGACGGAAGGCTTTGGGATGCCCATAGTTGAAGCAATGGCGTGTGGCGTTCCTGTGATTACGTCCAATTTATCCTGCATGCCGGAGATTGCCGGCAACGCGGCACTGTTGACTGATCCCTACAACACCAGGTCGATGGCCGCAGCTATTGGCACGCTGGCCAGGGAAGAGGGGCTGCGTATGCAGTTCAGGGAAGCCGGCCTACGGAATGTCAAGCGCTTCAGCTGGAAGCAGAGCGCTGCTCGTGTACTTAACCTTTACGAGCGTGCGCTTGAACCTTCCAGGAAACGCAAGAAAGTTCCCGGCTTCTCGCCTGCCAAGCACGTGCTCGCCACGCGCGAGTAAGGACGGGACAAGCCCCTTATGTTACACAACTTTATGATTTAGGCTGTGCACAACGTTACGGCCGGCATAAATTTTTATTCTCTTTATACATAAGCGACCGCTAAACGCCCCAATAGGTCGTACGCATGCGATTTATAATCAATGTTCACAAGTGAAGATCATCAAGCTACTGAAACTCGTTTTCATCAACCTGGCCGTGTTCCTGGTCTTGCTCATCGTCGTCAACCGCGTGGCCGGCTACTATCTAAAGAAGACATCGAAAGAAAGTCGCGCTGATTTACCTAACTATGCCGCCGACCCCGCTCACGCCAAAGCAGTATTTGCCGACTACCACCGGATCAAACATCGTTACGAGCCTTTCGTGGCATGGAAGACCCTCTCCTATTCCGGCCCAACCACCCACATCACGAAAGAGGGACTACGGACGCATTACAAAAATGGCAAAGCTCCTGACAAAAAGCCGATCGTTCGCTTTTTTGGAGGGTCGACGATGTGGGGCGAAGGGTCCGACGATCAGCATACCATCCCCGCCCTCTTCAATGCACGCAATCCACAATACACGGTCTACAACCATGGACAACTCGCCTACAATACCCGTCAGGAACTGGACGCGTTAATATCCGTCTATTCCGAAGGCGACAGCGCAGACATTGTGGTCTTCTACGACGGCGTGAACGACGCCGCTTTTCTCTGCCCCGATGTGATTGACAAGCTTCCGTCGCACCGCCTCGTGCCGATGTACCGGGACAAGCTCTATGTCAGCAGCCTCGCCCCTTTGAAGGAGTTGATGAAGAAACTGTTTATCGATGATATCATGCTCCTCATTCACCGATGGACCTACAACCCCGAAGACGGCAGGTCGCCGTATGACTGCCTTCGGACGCCCGGGAAAGCAGAAGCCATCGCCGAGATGATGATCAGTAACTGGGAAATGGCGCACGAACTCGTAACAAGGAGAAATGGAAAGTTCCTGGCCATCCTTCAGCCTGCGGCCTTCATCAGCCATCCGAGAACCGATCACCTCGACCTTGACGAGGAACTCGGAAAAAACTTCCGTGAAGTATACCGGCTTCTGAAAGAAAAGATTGCCGCCCGAAACCATGACTGGATCGTCGACTTGTCTGACCGGTTTGACAACGACGACTACATCTTTATCGACTTCTGCCACGTGTCGCCCAACGGAAATGACATCATTGCTGCAGAAATATCAAAGGCTCTCCAACAGCGAAACCCGTAGCACAGTATGGCGTTCAGGGACGGCCTTCCACACTTGCCGTTCTCACGAGCGTTTCCTGGAAGCCGATCTGCCGTTTTTTCCAGTAGTTGCCATCCTGCAAGCGCAGGTCGTCAGGGGGAAAGAAAGATTGTTCGGTACCGGATTTCCACCCGGCCTGATCGCAACGAATGCCGTTAGCATCCCACGTTAGCAACATGAATTCCGGACTCTTTGAGGGTGGTGTTTCATTCGCCAGATGGGTTTGGATGCACTTATAAAAGCGATAGTCTTCACGTACCTCAATTGCAATGTCGCCGGCTTTCCATTGGGTAGCGACCTGTACCTTAGTCCCGCCACGTCTTGATACCGGAAAGTACGGTGCATAGTATGGATGCCATTGTCTGATGCAATGCGCGGGTTCATAAAAACCGCTATTGACATATTCAGGTGGCGGAAGCCTTTTTTCAACAACTGTCGCAAAGTCGACCTGCATGCCCTCGGTCCCTTCAAACACCTTTCCTTTTGTGCCGTCGTGAAAAATATTCTTGAAGACAAAAGTATCCGAGCCATGTCTGCGCGAGATAATATAATTTCGGTTCTTCCGCTGGGTGACATCGTAGTAAGTCGCGTTGAAGCCGCGGAAGTAGAGACTGTCAAACTCCCACCTGATTCCGAAGCTCGCCGACTTATGTAAATATATTCCGGTGTCGACTCCATCGTTGAACAGGACGTTGGATACACGACTCAAGCCTCCGGTCGCGACTTCGGGCGATCCGAAGGGCACGAGTCCCAGGCTCCCGAATCCGTCGACCAGGACGTGATGCAGTTTGTTTACGCCGGCGTCGACAGACCATTGGATACCGGTATCCTGTCCCGGCATGAACGCATTCAACCAGCGCACATCCGCGGCAAAGATAGTGACATGGTGAATGTCAGTACCGCCGACAAGATGCTGCACTTGCAGCGCTTCAGCGGCAGTGCGCGCAATAATGCCGTGATGAATTTTTAGGTTCTTCAATTTTGCCAGCGGTGGTTTGTGCGTCGCCCCCAGATACTGGCCTTCGCCCGTTCCCGTGTCGTGAATGTAAAAGTTGCTGATCTCTATCGATTCGACGGTGATATCATAGTCACCGCCATTGATGCGCACCCCCGAGAAACCATGTTGCACTTCAAATCCATTCAACCGAATCGTCCCGCCATCCCGCACCGTAACGGTGTAACCGTGTCCCTTCGTCAGGTCATTGATCATGTGAAAACCAAAAGCACCGTTCAGAAATTTTCGTGTAGGCATCCACGATGCCAGGCCGGGGAAGTATATGCTTTCCCCATCGAGAACAAAGTGTTTGAGCCCATGACAGGAAAACCCGCTCGCCACGACACGTGTGTTGGGAATGTTTCTGAAAGTAGCTGATTCAATATGCCAGGGCTGCATCGGATCTGAAGTATTGCAAAACTTGATTTCATTGAGGCGGCCAAGCTTATCGCCATCGAACCAGATTGTTACGCCGTCGCGCAGGTTCGGCCACTGTTTCCCCATGAAGTAGTAAATGACATCGCGACGTCCGTCCCTTATCTTGTTAGGCGTATCAATGATCACATCGCCGGGCGTGATGTAGTCACCATAGAGCACGCGGTCTGCCTCGGTGGCAACACGATTTTGGGCGTGCACCGAAAGCGTACCCAGAAGGAAAATGGTAAAAACGGAAATTTTCACAGTAGCATTGTTCAGGTGTAGCAACGGATTGTAAAATAATCGCACCAGCAGGAGACCCTCCCTCCTGCCGAGTGTCCCCCGGCTAAAAGATCAGTGCCGCTCTTAATTCAACGATGGTATCATATTCTGACAACAATCTTCCTTAAGCTTCACGACCACCCGCCCCTTGGTCTTGCCCGAAAGGATTGCGTCGATATAGGTATCTTTCAATTCCTCGAGTCCGATCTCGTTGGCAATTGCGGGGAGCTTGTCGCAGATATTCCATTCGTGAATCAGCTTGTTCCAAAGTTTGAGGCGGAGGGTCATCGGCGTTTGGCCCGCCCCAATCCCCAGGAGGTTAACACCGTTGAGAATAAAGGGATAGATCGTGGTAGCAAAGTGAATAGACGACAACAATCCGGTTGCGACAATGTTGCCATCCCGTTTGCAGCGTTTCAGTAACGTCGTCAGCATCGTTCCACTTACGGTATCGATGGCGCCCGCCCACATCGCCCGCTGCAGGGGTTTCCCGATAGAATCATTCAGGAATTCGCGAGGTTCTACACGCGCGGCGCCAAGTCCTTTCAGATAACCTTCTGCTTCCTTCTTACCTGTTACGGCAATGACTTCATATCCTGCCCTGGCGAGTATCGCGACGGCGAGGCTGCCCACGCCGCCTGTTGATCCGGTGACCACGATCGGACCGTAATCCGGGGTCTGTCCCATCAACTCCATTTTGTAAAGTGCGTAGGCAGCGGTGAACCCTGCGGTACCGATCGTCATACAATCTTTGCAGGAAAGTATCTTCGGTTTTTCAATAAGCCAATCGGCGGGCACCCTTATATATTCCGCAAAGGCACCGGATGTATTCATCCCCAGGTCGTAGCCGGTGACAAACACTTCACTTCCATTTTTGAATTTCGCTGACTGGCTCTCCACGACCTCCCCGGCGGCTTCGATGCCCGGTGTGTGTGGAAACTTCTTGGTGATGCCCTTATGCCCGGTGGCTGAGAGGCCGTCCTTGTAGTTGAGTGCGGAGTAATGAACCCTGACCAGTACATCACCCGGAGGAAGATGCTCGGTGGAACGCTCGACGATCTGTCGTTCGAATTTACCAGCGGGTGTTTCTGTGATTAAAAGTGCTTTGTATTGCATGAGGTTTGGGATTGTTCAACAGCGGAGTTTAAAAAACTATACCCGCAGTTTTATATCCCTTCCCAGCCTCCAGGCTTTGGCAAGCGCAGTGACCACACTCGCCAGGTTCAGCGACCGTGCTTCGACATGTTCAGCCACCGGTAAGCGACTACATTTTCAGTCGTTTAAAAATATTTTCGGGAATCATTCTGATCACCCACATAATGAATCGCCAGATACCGAGTACGTAGAGGGTATTCTTTTTCCTGGTTATTGCACGATGCACTTTCTCAGCGACCTTCTTTGGCGTGGCCGTAAGAATACCGGGTGTTGAGATGTTCTCGATCATTTTCGTTCTAACAAATCCCGGCTTGACGGTCAGCACGTGCACGCCGTGATGGAACAGGCGGTTACGTAGTCCGGACAGATACGCGGAAAATGCGGCTTTGGCGCTGCCATAGATGTAATTGCTTTGACGACCCCTTTCCCCAGCGACCGAACTGATTCCGACAATCACACCACGCTTCCGCCGTTCGAAATCATTGGCAATTACATTGAGTATCGACACCGCGCCGGTGTAGTTGCTGCCGATAATATCTTCGGAGTGTTTCCATTCGCTTTGTGCCTTGTCCTGATCGCCCAGCATACCAAACACACAAATGACTATGTCAGGTTTTTCAGCAAGCGCGTCATAGAACGATTGATGGCTTTCGAAATCCAGTGCATCAAAGTGTGCGGTGCTCACCATTATTTTGTAGCGGACGCGAAGGTCCCCCTCAAGCGCCGTCAGCCGTTCCGGAGTACGGCCGGCAAGGGTAATGGAATAGCCTTTCATAGCAAGCTGCCGGGCAATCGCGATCGCCATGTCTGAGGTCGCGCCCAGGATCAATACATTTTCCTCCATTAAGGTTTAAGTGTTAGTCTTTGTGACAAGCGGGAAACAAACCGGTTATCAGGATCATACTTTCTTAATATTTCCCGAAATGCGTCAGCGTGGGGATAGGTCTGCCAGAAGATCTCTTTCTTCATGCGTGCATCTTTAGACAGATAGATCCGTCCGCCATAGTCGGCCACCACTTTGTCGAGTTCATCGAGGAATTCAAACAAACCTGGCTGGATCGGAAAGTCGAGTGCCAACGTGTATCCGCGCATCGGAAATGAAATAAGGTTATCCTGCTCACCGAATAGCTTCAGTACAGCCAGAAACGACCCGGTTCCCCGTTTGCTGATACGGGTCATAATGTCGATAAGCCCCTCTTTGCTGCGCTCGATCGGCAGAACGAACTGATATTGAACAAATCCCCGCTTCCCGTAAATCTTGTTCCAGCTCAAAATCGAATCCAACGGATAGTAAAATCCATCGTAGTGGACGACGCTGTTCATCACCCGTTTGTAGTTCTTTCCGTAGATAAGCGCGTTGAAGATCTTCATCGAAAAACCGTTCAACACAAACGATGGAAAATAGAACGGCACTGTCATCAGGGCCTTCTCTTTGGGGACGAGAACATGTTCTCTTTTTACTTCATCCACCGTAGCATGTTCTCCGAGCATCAGGATACTCCTTCCAAAAGACTTTCCCCGTTTGAGGCAATCAATCCATGCCACGGAGTAGGTGGCGTTTGCGTTTTCCTCAAACAGGTCCATCACCTCGTCGAGGTTTCGGGCTTTGATCTGTTTTTGACGGATGTAGGCAGTATTGATTCTTTTCAGGCGGAACTTCACGTCGAGGATAATCCCGGTGAGGCCCATGCCTCCGCAGGTGGCCCAAAAGAGGTCGCTGTTGGTGTCGGCATTGCAAACAAACGTCTCTCCTGTCCCGGTCAACACTGACATCGAAACGACGTGCCGAGAGAACGAGCCGTCGACGTGGTGATTTTTGCCGTGCACATCCGATGCCACGGCTCCTCCAACGGTGATGAACTTGGTACCCGGTGTTACGGGTAGAAACCAGCCCCGCGGAACAATGATCTGCAGGAGGTCGGACAACAATAGTCCGCTTTGGCAGGTAACGATACCGTTAGCTTCGTCGAAGGCGAGCACCTTATCATAGCGCAGTGTGTTCACCACTTCATCCGACAGCGAGGCGTCGCCATAGCAGCGCCCGTTACCGTGCGCGATTGAACCCCGAACCAGTTTTTGGGCAATCTCCTTCTCGTAGTCGAATGAAGTTTCCCGGGCTTCGACTACCGGATAGTTGTTCCAATTCGTTATCAGTTTCTTCATGGTAAATCGCGTAAAGTCACCCGCATTTCCGATGCAAAATAATCAAAAAAGGATTCGTCGCCGTGCGGGTGCGTGTCTATTCGGATAATCATTTCACTGGAGCCGGATGAGGCGGCCCCGCGGCTCATCGTCACGCCTCATATACCTGTAAAATGTACGGTTGTGGTAGTATTCCTTCAACTGTCCCGTAATTTCCGGCAAGGCCACCGCATAGATGACGTCGCCCAGGTATCCGGGGTCGTTCCGCGTCAGCTGGGTTATCCGCATGGGCCGGCGAGGGCTCGTCGACGACGACACCAATACGACTGCATTGTGCACGTTTTCGTCCTTTACAAGCGTATACAGATCCCGTCGTTCATCGACAATCCGTCCTTCGCGGCTCATCAGCACCGGAATCTTGATCACCCCGTAGACCACAGTTGCGAGGAGCAACGCCATCGGCCACTTACTCCGCACGCTCAGCGCCCTGTTGACCACGAACAAGACAAGAAACGGAAAGCCCGCGAACAGGAACCCGGGCCCGTAGGCGCTGTCTCCCGGCTCTCGGTAGAACAGGTGTCCGACCATCAGCACGGGCAGAATATACACCTCGGGATGCAGTGCGCGATCCTTGGAGGACTTTGCTTTCTTACCCAGCAGAATTGCGATCAGAACAAGCCACCCAGGTGAAGACCAGTAGACGGCGATCAGTATCCATTCCGGAATGCTTGACGCTGCCTGAAGCCAGTCAAACCGTTCCGAGCCTGCGAGCTGATCTGCGGGAACCCACGCATTGACTGGCAGAAACATATTGCCCGTGATGGCGTAGTGATAAAAGCCCAGCAGCGCCAGGAATGGAAATGCGCCCGCGGCTATCGAAAGAAACAACGGGATAGCGCGCAGCTTATAGTGAAAGACAAAATAAAACGCAAACACAATAAAGATGAGGACCGCATTATAAAGCGCGACCCCCGCCAACATCCCGAACGACACGCCGATCAGTATTCCAAACACAACATTTCTGGTCTTGTCGTACAAGTGGACGGCCGCCACGAAAAAGACGATCAGCAGCAGTTGCAATGTGTGCGAAAAAAGGCCGGCCGAATGAAAAGCAAACAGCCCGGTAAACGCGAGCGCCATCACCGACCATACCGCCACAAGCTGGCCGAAGCGGTATCGTGCAAAAAAATAAATCGACACGAGAACGAGCAAGGCAAGCACGGGGTTTACCACGAAAGCGGGTATTCCCAGGTCCATCGCCATGCCGAGCAGCAACGGCCATCCCGGACCAAAGCGACTCACCTCGATTCCATCGTGCTGCACAATATCATCATGAACGAAGAACGCTGGCAGGTCGTGAATTCGCTGCCACAGCTTACCCTCACTGAACAGCTTGGCTTGAAAAAGGTGTGCATACTCCTGAGATGTGGCAGGGAACTGGTCGAAGGTCTCGAAACTGATATACAGCGCTGCCGAAAGAGAGAGGGCAAAAATCAGGATAACAAAGTGCCCGTTTGCCGCCCTTGCTCCCATGCTGGTAACGTCAGCCATCGGGTAGCGTGAAACGATGAGAAAAAAAAAGCCCGTCAAGAGCAGAAAGACATAGAACCAGACGATCTCCCAGGCAATGACTCTGACAAAATCGACATAGTATGCCAACCCGTAGTCGGGAGAACTCGAAATTCCTTCTGTAAATGCAGCGGCAATTTTGTACTGAAAAACAAACAGAAAAACCGCGACGGCAAGGGGAATCGCCAAAAGCAACACCACCTTCAAGGGCATCAACACCCCGCTAAAATACGTTCGATGGTTGCTTAAGTCTGTGACCGACGTTCTTGACATTGTAACTCAAAATTCCCCTCTTCATCCGGAACCCCTCCTTACCGTTTTAAAACAGCGTGCCAGAAATTGAAATGACATCAAACAATTCTTCGTCATTATTGCCGATACATCAATAAGGACAGTATCAGCAAATACGCACGCACTGATCCGGAAACCCGACGTTACTCTGGCCTGGTAAAAACATGGATATATGATTCCGCAGGCGACCGAGGTGCGAGAAAGGAGAACTCGTACTGGTAATTTTCCATTAGGCAGTCCTTCACATCCTCGGGAAAAAAATTGACAACTTCGTTGACCGGTATTGATTCGAACAGCACGAGGTCATACGTTTTGTTGCGTATTTTTCCACAAAATTCATCAACCTGTTTCTGCCAGATGGAAACCGTCTGATGAAACCACATCGGTTGGTTCTTTAAGGGAGTGAAAGGTATCTCGTACGCCAGGGACGTGAGCTCGCTCATGTTCAGGACTTTCAAATCCTTCTTCTCCCGCACGACGTCCAGGTTCTTTATTTTCTTGATGCCTTCAATCGTCTCTTCGGCCAGATAGAGCTTATCCATCGTTTTGAATTCCCGCGCCAGGCGAAACTTATGGGATGTTTTGTTTTCCGCAGTTGCCAGCACAACCGGCTTTTCGACCACAACCCGTTTTATGTTCCTCCAATAGATGCCGGTCCACCAAAACACAATCAGCGCCAGGGTGATACCGACGTAGTACCACCGGGTCAGGTCAAGCTTAAGCGGCAGATGCGAAAACAGGTATACAAATCCGAACGCATAAAAAAAGTCTTCTCCGTAGGGTGGTTCATCACTGGTTACCTGGATGATCAACGCCTGTACGATCATGGCCAAACAAAAGAAAGCAAAAAGGAACGCTTCCTTGTTCCGGTAAAACCGATAGCCCTCGCGAACTTTGTCGAGAATAAAAAGGATAATGATCAGCAGGAAGAACTTCAGCCAGTACGACCATCCGAGAATATGATCAAGAAAGTCATGCAGTACAAGGCGCGAATCGTGGGGTGGCTGTCCATAGTTGAACCAGTACAAAAAGTCGTAGCGCAACAACGGCACCACAGCGATCAAGGTGAGTACAGCAAAGGATCCGGAAAAGATCAGCAGCTTCCTCATGGATTTTTCAACCCATGCATCATAGACCAGGATCGCCAGGGCGATAACCAGGGCCATGCCGCCACCATCCTGCTTGGTAAATATCGCATACAAAACAAAAAAGGCACTGAGTACGAGGTTGACCACGGTTCTCCACGAAGTCGACCGGAGAATTGCCCTGAACAAAAAGTAGAATGCCACGAGTTCAAGAACAATGACAGTGTGGTTGTACCAGGGCCAAAAGTTCTTGGACACGTAGGAAAAGCAAAAAACGACTACTGTCAATAGAATAATGACGGGCCTTACGTTCAGCATTTTCAGTATAGACCGCAGTGCCAGCACCGAAACAAGATTGATGAATACCTGTGCCTTTATTAAAGAGTACATGAAGGGACCGAAAATTTTAAAAAACAGCGCAGGCACGAGCCAGTATCCGTACCCCATCGGAAGGGAAAAATCCCGAAAAGGAACTTGTCCGAGGTAGAGGCGATACGCCCCCTCCCATGACAGAAAGATATTGAGTCGATACGGGTTATTGTATAGAAGAGGCGCAAAACAAAAAATTACCGTGATCAAGATTTCCAGTAAAAATAGCTGTCTTGTCGAAAGGCTCCTGAAGGACATAAAAGGGAGAAAAATTGAGGTCGTTGCGATAAACGGAAGTTACTTCCGCTGGCACTACCGCCCGGAGGCAGGCAGTCCGGCGTACGCGAATAAATAAACATGCCAGCCGTTTCGATCTTCACAGAAACGAAACGCAGCGAAACGCCGCGCACGTCCAGGCAGCGCAATGCAGATGTTCTCTGAGGTTTTTCTTCCACACTGCCGGACCCGCGCTGACATCACGCTGAACACCGCAACCGTTCCCGGGCATTTGCGTGCTCTCCTTTCAGATAACCCATTATCCGCTCCACATAGCGTCGGGGCGGTACGCGTTTATTTGGTACTGGATGGCATAGTCGTTTTCCTCCCTGTTAATTTGAACCAACTCAGGCAAACGTACTATGAGATACCCGCAACTACGGGACGGTAATCTGGCTTTATGGCGAAATTCCTTTCATACATTTTAAGCCTTCGCGGAGTAGCCATTTTCATCGTGGTAGGTGTTCATGCGCTCGGAAATATTTTTGAATGGGAGGGATATCCTGAAACGTTTGAATTCCTCTCCGTCTTTTTTGAAGCCCGCGAAGGAAACGGAACGCTGATGTTTATCTTCATCGGCGGATTTCTCTTTCAGTACATCACCCGCGACAACTGGAACTTCAGGAGGTATCTTGAAAAAAAGTTCCTGCATGTCATCCTTCCCTATCTTCTCATCTCGATACCGATCATAGCGTACAGAATCGCGACTGATTTTTCTTTCGCCCTTCCACCCGGGTTTAACGACCGTTCAGTGGCGTACCGATTTGCTTATTACATGTTTACCGGTGCTCACCTCGCCCCGTTCTGGTTCATCTCGACAATTGTGTTGTACTACCTTTCCGCGCCAGTATTTCACTTCCTCGATCAGCCTAAAGCCTACAAGTACGTTATGCCCATTCTGCTTTTCACTTGTTTCTTCACCTATCGCTCCGAACATAATGCCAATACGTTCATCTCGTATATGCACTACTTCCCGATCTATTATCTCGGCATGTGGACCTCCTACAACTGGAACCGGTTGCTGCCGATCATGAACCGAATCTTGTACCCCATGCTGGCGGTGTACGTCGCAATTACGGTGGCGAATCTTGCCGGCTGGATACCGCTGCCGGAAAGGCTCAGTTTCGAGGAAGTGCTGCGCCAGGGAATCATCCGATTTAATATCGACCTGCTGAAGGCGCTGTTGCTTTGCTTCATCGCGATGTTCGTGTTGTACAAGCTTCGCTCGAAGCGCTTCCTTTTCCTCGAAATACTGGGCGAGTACAGCTTCGGAATCTTCTTCGTCCACTGCCTGTTCATCTACGGATCCAAAAAAGTCTGGGAACATCTCGCGGGCGATACACAGTTCTCTCCCGTGGGCTTCATCGTCTACCTGAGCTTCATTGTACTGATCTCGACCGCTACCGTATTCTTCGTAAAAAAGATGACAGGGCGCTACAGCCGCAACCTGATCGGGAGCTAAGTGGTCTGTCGGGGAGAGCCCCCCTCCCGCCCCAAGCCGCACTATTGATAGAAATAGTGGATCACAAACCCAATGAGGTTAAGTACCAGGGCATACACGATCATCCCTTTCAGCAGCCACTTGGGCAGCGCCTTCGCCCCCAGGGCGGTCAACACCAACAGAAGGGGAAGAAAATCCAGCGAAAACCGGAAGGTATTAATCTGATGGTATCCATTGTTATGATAAAACAGCTGCACAACAACAATTGCCACGATGGTCAGCCATGCACCCGTTTTTAAAATCGTTGGCCACGACGCTTTCAAACTGGCGATGAGAAAGGGACTTGCCGAAAGCAGCGATGTGCCCCATAGGTCCATGTCCTTAATCTGCAAATACGTTGGACCGATAAAGTCGATGTTGAAGCCTTTAATGAGCAACGCATACAAATTAAACAGGAAATACCTGGCACTGAAAACACCGTACGTATTCACGCGCTCTGCCAACAGGCCGATGTACACGATGTATCCGTATCCTGAATCAAGCGGGTTTCCAAAGCGGACGAAATTGTAAAAAAGATAGATTCCAACGAATATGCCTACTGTGCCGCACAACGCGAAGAGGTTCGAAACCTTGATGTTGTCTTTGCCTGTTCGAAACAGATAGTACATATAGCCAAGGGCCAGGAAAACATAACATATTGTCAGTTGTCGACACAGAAACGTGCAACCGATATAAATTCCGGCAAGCCACCATCGCCTTTTCCCCAGCAGTTCATAAATTAACAGCAATTGAAACATCACAGAAGTAATGTGGGCGAAAGCGTAAACGTGGTGGCTTGTAACGATTGCGAACCAATATCCCGTTCCAAAGAACAGTCCCACCATCAGCCAGCTGATATAGTCTTTGTCAATATCCAGTCTAACCAATATCCGGTAAGTCAGGAAAAGGCTAATACATCCGATCAGGGTCGCGACGGCCACGGTATTCACATTCGCTGCGCCAAAAATGGCAACAAACGGCAGAAGAATAAGGGAGGGCAACGGCGGATAGGGCAAATAGTACTGGTTTTGAAACCAGATCACATCCTTCAGTTTCACCGAGGGCGACAGCACGATCTGACCATTGAGGAGCGCATCCGCAAACAGTATGTACGGATTGTTACCTCCCGTATTGTCATAGAAATTGATCATCGCCGGAATCTGCATCAGCACAAAGGCACCCAGCACGACGAGCCAGTTGTTTAGCGACGCCAATTCAAATTTCGCAAGCCTTTCCATATACCCCGGTGTCCACATTTCGCCAGTGTTTAACGAACATCTTCCAGTCGCATGCCAACCCATTGTTCCAGGTCGAGCTTGGCGTTCTTGTAGTCACGCTCGGCTGCGAGCTGCGCAATGGTCACCTCGTTGTAGGCAGCCAGGCTGGTCGAATAGGTTTCGAAGTCGATCTCCCCTCTTCGAAACCGCTGCTCTGCAAGCTTGTGCGCTGTCTCCGTATCGAGTAGCGCTTGCGACTGCAGTTCATACACACGTTCGAGCATCTTGTAGTCGTTGTACAACTTCAGGACGGTATTCCGGACAAGCAATTTTTGCGAATTTACGTTTGCCTGTGAGATTCCGAGCAGCTCGCGATTCTTCTTGATGGTATAAGGGGTACTAAAGAAGGCACCAAGGGAGATGGTAGCACCAATATTATACTTCGGGAAAAATGCTGCCCGGCCGAAGGGGTCGGCGGCCTTGTTGATCGTAAACTCATTCAGGTTACCCGAAATACGAATATTGTCAAGCCAGGAGACGTTGCTTTGTTTTACGTTGTACGACGCAATGTCTACCTCACGTCGAAGCACTTCATTATCCGGATGATTTCTCCACGCCAATTGTACCAGCTTCTCTTCGAACGCCGTCGTCTGCGAACCTTCTGGTAAGATGACCTTGTTATAGTCTACGTTCTGGGCAGCCAGGGGTGAACTGATGAGAAGTAACAAAATAATCTTTTTCATGTACGAATTTCAATTTTTATGATTGGATGTCTGCATCGTTGCTGTAAGGGTTAGTATCATATCAGGTCGACCGGAGTAAGCTTCCTTTGAAACGTGGGGATTTTAATGACCAGCGCATACGTGACAAAAACGAGGACATTCACGGGCTTCATGAACATCGCATCCTGCGTAAAGTGCGCCACTGACAGTGCCATGAAGGGCGTGATATACACGAGCATATACGTTTTCAAAACTGTATCCTCCATCGCGAAATATCCGCTTATCCCTTTCCACATCACCAGAAAAAACAGTGTCTGAAAAATGATCAGGCCAATCCACCCCGACTCCAGCGCGATCAGCAAGTAACCGCTGTCCGGATCCCACGGCCCCGCCAGTTCGTGGTGTGGCGCATATCGCGCACCGGTGTGCCCGACGGTATAAAGGCCACCCCCGATCGGATGCGTTTTGACATACTCCTGGAGGCGTATGCGTTTCGCATCACGCACGGCCATGGACGGGTCTTCTGACGCATTGAAGGTCGATCGGATACGGGTCATCGTCGCTCCATAGAAAGGGCCAAAAAGCATACCGGCACCGAAAAGCGCAATCACGATTGACCCCACCAATATTTCCTTCTTCCAAAGCGTGATGATCATAAAAAAAACGGTTCCCACCACGACCATCGCGATAGCCGTCCGGGTACCTGAGAAAGACATCGCCACCAACATCACTACCATCAGCACCCCATAACCGACGCGCTTCAGAAAGGAAAAGGGTCCTAACATCATCGGCAAACATGCGAGCGCACTGGCAGACATGAAAATCCCAAAAGAGGAAGGATCGGACATGAACGAGAATTTTCGCATCACACCCCAAATGAGGTAAAGGTCGAGCCGCTCCGGTTTTGCGTGCATCCAGCGCCATTCAAAATCCGTAAGTCCAAAATATTGTTGATAGAATGCATACAGAGCCACCACCAATGCCACGACGATCCACACGCCGGTAAACTTCTTCACTTCTTTCAGGGAAGAAAACAGCTGAAAACAAATCACATAAATAAGGAACGAGGTGTTACCGCGCAGCGACACCAGCCAGGCCATGGGCGATCCGGAATTAGGATTGAAAAACTGCAGCAATTGATAGGTAATGATCACGACAAAGGTGATGGTAATGGGGTTCTGAAAACCGGTCCAGTCCCTTGCCTTCTTGTTGTTCAGGAAGAGGGCGACGAAAACCAGTGCCACCAGGGCGTCGTAAATGGTGCCGGTCGGAAACTCGATGTTTATGACACGGTCTACATAGAACATAAAGACGCCCATCAGAAAGACGAGATACATGCCGATAGCATAGTCCATCAACACGACAGCTACTACCATGATGGCAATACAGGCGAGCACGATCAACGGCGCGCCCTCCATCCCCAGCGTGGAGATAGACCACGCTACCGCCAGCGAAAGCAGTATCAAAACGGCAAAGACAAGGACTGCCGGATATCTATTGATCCTGTCGGTGTACATTGGACTACTTTAAAAATAGAACCTTCAAAAAAATCACGACATAAATCGCGAGCACGTACAGGATGGCCAACACCTTTGCCACTCCTTTCATACTGAAGGATTTGCGTTCCTGTTCCTCGTCCTGATTTTCAATATCGCCGATCATTGTTCCTGATTTTCCACAGTTGAATTTCGGTTAACGCGAATGCCACTATTCTCGTGCGTAACCTCGGCACCCAGTATTTCTGGTGTCACCGGATTTTGCCGCTTGGCGCGCGACAATGACTAGCGATGTATAAAATTGTGCCCCATCAGGATATGGGCTGGATACCGGCGGCTGGTTTGACCCTGCGCCGCGTCTTGCGTACCCCGACATGCCTGTTGATCAACTCCAAAAAGTCTTCCGCGCGCGACTCCCAGGTATTCCCGGCGCAAAAGGTCAGTCGCTGCGCAACCTTTTCCGGACTGTCTTCATCGATCGCACGGTCAATATTGGTGATGAAATCTTCAGCCGTGTTCGAAATGTAAGCCACCTCCTTAAAGGAGGCGATGTCACGTGAGAAACTCGTCGATACTACGGGCTTCCCCGCGGCGAGATACTCGTTAATCTTCAGTGGATAAATGCTTTTCGTCAATTCGTTGCACAAAAACGGAATAATACAACAGTGACAATATTTAAGGTATGCCGGAAGTTCATCAAGCACCTTCCGCCCTGTGAATTGAACATTCGGCAGATCCGCCAATCCTGAAGTCCGGAACAAATCATTGGCGAAAGGGCCCATCATCAACAAAGTCTTGTCCGGGTGACGGCTAGCGGTCTTGACCAAAAGATCATAGTCAAGACGGTGGCAGATATTTCCCATATAACCGATCACCTTCGTGCCAGGAGCCAACGCTGCAATCTCCTTTGGTTTTGGCAGGTCCTCCTTCAGCGCGCGCTGAAAATTGGCGACGTTTGCCGCATTGGGAAGCATAAATACTTCCTCGGAGACTTCTGACTTCAATCGCGCCAACTCAGACGATGTCACTACCGTGAAATCTGCCTTCCGGATGTGCACGGATTCAAGCCTGGCGCCGTGCTTGTTGACGTATGCCGAATGACTGATATCGTCAACACTCTGATAAATAGTCATCGACGGCCTCACCTTCAGATTCAGGAAGCGGCCGTACAATGGGTTGAACGAATTGATTAATATGTACTTGTCGACCTCATACTCGCGCAGCGTTTCGTTGAGCGCAAGTGACAGCATGTAGTCATTTAGTCGCGAAAACGTATCATACACAAGCCCTGGGGGCAGCCAATTGATGGGCAGCGCCAGCCTCGACGTGACCGCCACCAAATTGGGATGGGCTTTATCAGGCGTAAAGAACAAGTCTTTCCCTTTCAACAGGGCATTTTTGCGCAGTGCCATTTGTGCACTTCGCCGATGAACAATAAAATCCTTTACAGTGAACGGATTGTCCACGTAGAACACACGCATGTGCCTGGACAACGCTTTCGCGAGCGAATATGCTGTTGATGAATAAGGACCATCCCAACGTGGAAGCGCAAGGAAGATGAGGTCATAATCAGAAGAACGCATAGGATTGACTTGGCTTGTCTCCGGGTCATGGCACACGCACAAGATTACTTGCGTCAAATGTTAAACACACAAACAGGAAACAATGGTTAATAACTACGTCAAGCGACGAAAAATAAATATGCCAGAAGTGGCTTGTATTGAAGTGAATTTTTATGTGCGCGAGTGGTGCTCAAGAATTTCCCAGAACTTTTCAACGCGTGCCGTCCAGGTATTCTCGTTCGCAACCTCCTGTCGTGCCTTGATTCGCTCACTGGAATCTTCAGAAATCGCCTGATCAATGCGTTGAACAAACTCTTCCCTGTTTTCGGCGATGTAGATCACGTTGCCGAAGCTCTGAATGTCTTCTGAAAAGTCCGTGGCAACCACAGGTCTCCCCGCGGCGAGGTACTCATTTATTTTCAACGGATAGATACTTTTCGTTAGGGTATTCTTTTTGAAGGGGATCAATGTACAGTCAAAGTACTGCAAATAGGAAGGCAATTCCTCAATCCGCTTCGGCCCCGTAAGGATGACGTTGGGGTATTCGGACAAGTGCATGGTTTCGGCGTCAGGTGTGGTCACGGGACCCACCAGGACAATGAACTTGTCGCGATGATATTCGATAACAGCCTTCAGAAGCTCGTAGTCGATACGCGTTTCTATGTTGCCCGTATAACCGATGATCTTTTTACCCTCGGCGGGGATGAGTTCCGGGGGCCTTGGAAACCGCTCGGAAAGCGCTCGTTTAAAATTACTAAAGTCGGCCGCGTTGGGATGGTAATAGACATGGTCCGAAAATTCAGACTTCAATCGCCGCAGTTCATGCGACGTCGTCAGCGTCACGTCGAACTTTCGGATAATGTCCTGCTCCAGCCGCGTGCCGTGACGACACGTATAGGTGGCCTGCGTGATATCATCCATCGATTGATATACCGTTTTCAAAGGCTTAATGTCCTCAGGAAGCGTACGACAAAAGAAAGGGTCGTAGGCGTTGAAGAAGATAAACTCGCGGACACCAAAATCGCGAACGACACGCCGGATGGTATTGAAAACAATGTTGTTGTTCCAGTTCGAAACCCACTCATATAACGGCCCGTGGGGAAGGAAGTTGATCGGGAGTGTTAACCGGGGCGTGACCATCGTTAAATTCCCGGGTAGACCGGCCGCTTTAGTATAAATGTTTCTGCCAAAGAGCAATGCGTCCCTCCGTTTCCGTACTCTCGGGTTCCGGTAGCCCAACAGGAAATCTTTGATAGAGAAGGGATGGTCAATATAGAACACCCGACTTTTCAGCGCGAATTCCTTTGCAAGCGAAAAAGATGGCGAAGAAATAGGCGCATCCCACCTGGACAAACTAACGATAATCAGATCACTCCCCCTCAACATACCACTTCACTGTTAAACGATACCCATGTTTAAAAAACAATACCGCAGCCCGTTGCGGCATACGGCCGCTATAAAGAAGACCACATCACTCATAGCGGGACGATTCGTCATCAACGCCACGTAAAGCAAAGTCAGGTCAATGGGTATGACTTTTATACTGCTAAGCCTGTATAGAAGCAACGGAATAAATCAACTTTAACAATGCTGATCGCTGAAAAACATAGTTTATCCAATCTTCCGAAGTCAAAGAAACACGAACTGATACCAGACTTTCTGATTATCGGCGCCGGCAAGTGCGGCACAACCTCTCTCTATATGTATCTGCGTCAGCACCCGGAAATCTTTCTTCCAGGAGTAAAAGAGCCCAACTTCTATGGCTACGAAAACAAAACACCACAGGATTTTGGTGACGCACCCGGAGAACTTCATCACTTCAACGAATCAGTAACCGATTTCAACAGCTATATTCGCCTGTTCAAAGACGCGCATCCCGGGCAACTCAAAGGCGAAATGTCAAACACCTACATGTACCATGATCAGGCGCCCGACAGAATAAAGCACTACAATCCCGATATGAAGTTGATCGCGATCCTGCGACAGCCCGCCGAAAGATTGTATTCGCGGTACCTCCATCTCGCCCGCGAAAGCCGGTTGCCCACGCGTCACTTTTCCGATTGCAAGAACAGGAATTCCATCTGGTGGAAACGCAATGACCTGATCAGCGAAGGCTTCTACTACAAAAATCTCCGTCCTTTCTATGAAAGGTTCCCTCGTGAAAACATCAAGGTGTACTTGTACGAAACATTAAACACGGATGCCTCAATCGTATTGCAGGACATCTTCGCTTTCCTCAACATAAGCACTGACTTTAAACCTGAACTTGACAGCCGCTTCAATCAGTCTGGCGTAATTAAGAATCAGTTTCTAAACCGGATCTACGGGCAGAACGGCCTCATCATGTCAGGGTTCAAAGCGCTGTTCCCTACATCGGTAGTCGAAAAGGTGAAGCGCAATTACTACATCCAAAAGACTGTCAATAACCTTCGCGGCAAAAACCTTGAGCGACCGAAGGCTGATCCAGATATCCTGAACTGGCTGACGCGCGAAGTGTATGCCGATGACATCCGACAACTTGGCAAAATGTTAAATCAAGACTTAAGGCACTGGCTCAAACCGAGGCCGTAACGCCCGAGTCCGCACGCTCATGTATGACGACACCCATAAAGGCACCCATCATCTTTCTCGACGACGACACTGACGATCACTTCATATTCACTGAAATATGCACTAAACTCGGCGTGGCCGACCGGCTGAAGTTCTTCACCCGCGGGCGTGAACTTCTTGAATACCTGCGCAGTACTACAGACAGGCCTTTCATCATCTTCTGCGATATCAACATGCCCGAGATGAGTGGCTTGCGTGTCCGAAAAGAAATCAATGACGATCCTCAGTTAAGAGAGAAAAGCATTCCGTTTGTTTTCTTCTCTACCGCCGCTTCTCCTGACCAGATTCGCGAAGCTTACCGCCTTACCGTTCAGGGCTTCTTTCTGAAAGCGCAGTCGTTCTCGGAAAACGAAGCCATATTCAAAATGATACTGAACTACTGGCAAAGGTGTAAACACCCTAACAGCGTGTGAGCGCTCCAACAATGACGGCCATCCCTCATCCTACCTTTTCAGGTCTTTCGTCGCCACACGGTTGAGCACGCAGCCCCCGAACTTTTTCCCCAGTGATTTGAAATACAAGATGGATTCCCTGTCAAGTTGCCGGACGGGGCTTTCTGCCGAGAACACGGCGATCACTTTATCCGCGTACCTGACGAGCTCCTTTGTGTCAGAGTAATCGTTCATTGCCGCGCCTTCCATCAGCACATAGTCAAAACTGTCGGCCAGTATGGAAACCAGATTGGTGAAGTCGCGTCCTGAAAGAATTTCTGCAGGAGACTCACTTCCACCGCCGGAATTGCCAACGATGTAGATGTTCTTATACTTCGTGGGATTTATCAGGTCGTAGGAGTTCTCGCGGTCGAACTCCGGCTCGACCTTCTTTTCACTTTCCGGTGCCCCGGCGAGCAGTTTATGTTTACGGGTGTCGAGAAGTTTCAGATCACTTTGCCCTCTGCCTAAAATTTGCGAAAGCGAATTGTTCTTGAAGTTGGTGTCAAGAATCAGCACGCGTTTATCGAGCAGACTGAGCGCATAGGCAAGCGAGAACGTAACGAACGTCTTGCCTTCCCGCCGCTTCGGACTGGTGAACAGAATAACTTTTGCGTTGAGCGCATCTATTTCGTGGCGGAATTTCCTCAACAGCGATTTAAACATTTCTGTTTCTTCATTACCGTTGTGCTGATTAAAGTAAGCACGGATGTTGAAATTGCGACTGTCGATCCGGTTGATCACGCCAGCCATTGGCAGATTCACCATACGCTTGAACCGCTCGGGTGTGCGCACAGCGTTGTCCATAAGTTCAAGACCGACAATCACCATCACGCAAATAAGAAAACTGGTGAAGGCCGCCAATCCGATAATGATCAGCCGGATCCCTGGCTCGGGATTTACCGGCGGCGCTGCGGAGAGCACAATCCGGAGGCCGTTACCTGCCATCTGCAAGTTCTGCGCTTCCTTGTATTTCTCAAGAGCCATCATGTACTCCTGGCTCGCCAGATCCACTTCTTTCTGAATGGCAGACAGTTCCGCCTCTTTGCTGGCATACCCGGAAAAGCTAGAATTGATCGCGTAGATCTTTGACTGAATCGCGCGAAGTTCATCCTGCTGAACCTGAAGCTCAATTTCCTTATCCCGCAACTCAATCTTCAGGTCTGCAACGGTATGGCCGGGCGACACTGACGTACCGAGCCTGAGCGAATTGTCCTGAGCCGCCATCAGCTCCTGTCTGAGAAAGTTCAACGAATCGAGCAACATTTCATCACTAGAACCGCCGGTGATGTAGCGGGCATTCATTTCATTGATTTTGGCATTCAGGTCCAGAATGCGTTGATTTGTACCCGATGACGCTGGTGCGGACAGCTGCTCAATTTCTTCATTCAAACTGCGGATTGTCAGTTGAAGCCTGTTGATGTTGGTACGCGCCGTAGCCGCTTGTGTTTCAAGCACTGAAAGCTGGCCCATCTTCATCCCGCTTTCTCCTTCAAGGTTGTAAACATTATTCGCCGCCTTGAACTGCTTCTGCTTTTCGATTTTTCGATCAAGTTCCTCTTTCTTTTTATCACTGAGCTGTTTAAGGAACTCCACCGACTCGCTCGATCGCTCCGATTTAAGTGACTTCATGTACCGGACGAACTCTCCAACAAAAGCGTTGGCACCCAGCGCCGCAAGTCCAGGCTTTTCCGCCGTCATGAACACATCTATATAGTCCGTATTGGGTATCCGCTGAATATTGAGGTTCTCCTTTACATAGTTGTAATTGTAATTATACGCCAGAAGAAATTCATTGATCAATTGAAATTCGGGGTCGGTGGAAGTCAGGGGTGAAAACGTCTCCAGTTTTCGCGTCAACACCTGACGAACCCGTTCTACCTTATCCTTGTCGGGTGAAAACTGTTCCGGATCGGGTTTATGAAACGGCACGTTGGCCGGATCAAGATCGTGCAGCAACAGCCGGTATGAGGTAAGATTCACGGCGAGTCCCGAATTCATGGAACTCATGAGGTTGCTGAACTTGATGTCTGCCTCTCTGCTATTAAAGCGCTCCTCCGTCAGTTGCACCTGATCGTTGATAGTGAAGCCTGTGGCAAGTTGTGCCTTGGCCATGTAGGTCTCCGGCGTATCCATTGTAAACAGGTAGGCGGCAAAGGCAGCGATAAGGGGTACCGACAAAAGTATCCACGCTTTTCTCCACAAGATTTTCGCTAATGCTAAAAGGTCCATTTGTAGTTCTTTCGATCTTCATTTAATGCTTTACCTGTCAGGTGGGCGCATTTGTCGCCCTCGCACGTATACTAAAATCACGAGCCAACACTGTGGCTTTCGCCGGAAAAAGTTTCGCACTTCCAATTGCCGCGGTTACATACTGCACGACCGGCAATAAATTTTCAGGTCACCTAACAAAAGAATGCCAAACACCCCACATGGAATGAGGTGGAATAAAATTTTATGCACGGTTCACAAACCTAATTCATTTGACCAATCTCAAAAATCCACACCACCAGTGAAAATCCTAGGAATCTCAGCTTTTTATCACGACTCAGCGGCCGCCATCTTGTCGGATGGAGAAATCGTTGCTGCCGCACAGGAGGAACGTTTTACCCGGAAGAAACACGACCCAGGGTTTCCTGCAAATGCGGTAAAGTTTTGTCTTGACTATTCAGGTACGACGTTGGACAAGCTCGATGCCATCGCCTTCTACGACAAGCCGCTTCTGAAATTCGAACGCCTCCTCGAAACGTATTACGCGTTCGTCCCGAAGGGCCTCCCATCCTTTCTTACAGCGATCCCGGTGTGGTTGAAGGAAAAGATGTTCCTGAAAAAACTACTCTATGAAGAGTTGGAAAAAATTCAGCCCTTCAACCGAAAGCGTGTAAAGATGCTATTTCCGGAGCACCATTTATCGCACGCGGCCAGCGCTTACTACCCGTCACCGTTCGATGAAGCGGCCATTCTGACCATCGACGGAGTCGGTGAATGGGCAACCGCATCCATTTGCCATGGACAGGGAAAGAATATCCGGATCATTAAAGAATTGAAGTTTCCTCACTCGCTTGGCTTGCTCTATTCAGCGTTTACCTACTTTCTCGGGTTCAAGGTAAACTCCGGCGAGTATAAACTGATGGGACTCGCACCGTATGGTGTACCCGGAAGTGACCAGGTCAAGCACTTTGTCGACATCATCCGGTCGACACTCGTCGATATTAAAGACGATGGATCGATATGGCTCAACCAGGAGTGTTTCAACTATGCAACAGGGCTGACCATGGTTCACCCGGACAAATGGGAAACACTATTCGGATTCAAGGTCAGGAAACCCGAAGATGATCTCCTTCTCCACCATTGTAACCTCGGCCTTGCCATCCAGATCGTGACCGAAGATGTGGTCCTGAAAATGGCTACAGAAGCGCAACGCCTCACACAATCCAACAACCTTTGCATGGCGGGAGGTGTGGCACTGAATTGCGTCGCAAACGGAAAGATCTATAACTCGCGCATCTTTAGCCAGGTGTTCATCCAGCCTGCTGCCGGTGATGCCGGTGGTGCACTGGGTGCGGCCCAGGCGGCCTATCATATTTATTTCGGAAAGGAACGCATCACCCCCAGTATACCCGACGGAATGAAAGGATCTTATCTCGGCCCTGAATTTTCAGAAACCGAAATCAGGCAGGCCGTACGAAAATACGATGCACGGTATACAATGTTTCCCAATACTCAGGAATTGTGTAAAGCGGTAGCTGAAAAACTGGCCGAAGGCAATGTCGTCGGTTGGATGCAGGGACGCATGGAGTTCGGCCCCCGCGCCCTTGGCGGACGAAGTATTCTTGGAGATCCGCGCAATGAAGAAATGCAGAGAAAACTCAACGTTAAAATAAAATTCCGGGAATCCTTCCGCCCCTTTGCTCCATCGGTGCTGGCTGAAGAATGCCGGGAATATTTTGAGCATGACACCACCTCCCCGTACATGTTGCTCGTGCAACCGGTGGCCTGCAAAAGGAGAAAGCCGCTGCCCGCTGGCTATGACAGCTTTTCCATCAAAGATAAACTCTACCACATCCGATCAGATATGCCGGCTATCACACACATCGACTATTCCGCCCGCATACAGACGGTTCACCGGGAAACCAACCCTGTGTATTACGAGCTGGTACAAGAGTTTAAGAAGCTTACCGGATATGGTGTCATCGTGAATACCAGTTTCAATGTGCGGGGCGAACCCATTATCTGCACGCCGGAGGATGCGTACCGGTGCTTCATGCGAACAGAAATGGATTACCTCGCCATTGGCAATTTTCTCTTCGAAAAGAAATTGCAACCGGAATGGCAGGAGAAGGACAATTGGAAAGAAGAGTTTACGCTCGATTAAGCCTGCCTGTGAAAACGTTAGCATACGCAGGTGGTGAGTGAGTAATTGCAAATCAACATTAAATACTAATCATATGGATTTTGTCAGGGACCTATTCAGCTTTATCAGGGAAAGAAAGAAGTGGTGGCTTACACCTATTATTCTCCTGTTGATTTTCATGGGCGTACTGATCGTCATTGGCGGCGGTTCAGCAGTAGCACCGTTCATTTATACACTGTTCTAGGAGCAATATGCAACACGACAGGTATAAGACACTATTGGTGATCGTCACCGGATTGGTGGCGATCGCCTGGATATTCGGGATTGAGTGGCTTTGGAAGTTCGCCGTCATCCTGGGCGCCGCATCCATATTCATTCCGGCGGCAGCCAAAGCGATTGAATGGGCATGGCTCAAGATGGCGATGGGACTCGGGTGGGTGAACTCGCGGATCCTGCTCAGCATTATCTATTTCGTTTTTCTGCTGCCCCTCGCATGGATATCCCGACTGTTCACCAAAGATCCGCTGGCGCTAAGGCGCGATAAGCGGCAAAGCTTGTTCATCACGCGGGACCACGTCTACACGTCCAAAGATCTGGAAAATATTTGGTAGCTATTATTATGGAATCAACAGGTACTGACACACCCACCTCTGCAACTTCAACGGTAACCGGGCCAACGAAAGGAAACTCCGAAACAGCCAGCGCATGGGTTGCGCCGCTCCTGTTGAAGGGCCCGATCACCTATCTGCGCTCAGTTATCAGGCTCATTCGGGTCAAGCACTGGGTGAAGAATCTGTTCCTGTTTATCCCCTCCTTCTTCGCCGGCCATCTGTTCAAGACTGAGGAACTGCTGATGGTTGGCATTGGCGCCCTAGCGTTCAGCCTGGTCGCCTCCGGAGTGTATGTGATTAACGACTTCCGCGACCGCGCTGTGGACAGGCTTCATCCAACCAAGAAATTGCGACCCCTTGCATCCGGCGAAATTGGCACCGCAACCGCATGGATACTCATTGTCGGGCTTCTCAGTGGTGGATTCCTCATCGCGGCTACGCTCGACATGACGTTCTTCTATCTGTTGCTCAGCTATTTTGTCATGAACCTGGGGTATTCTTTCGGACTGAAAAATATTCCGATTGTCGATTTGTTTATTGTTGCACTTGGTTTTCTGCTGCGGGTCTACAGTGGCGGCGTCATAGCGCAACTGCCCATTACGCATTGGCTGTCGATCATGATCCTCCTTCTTGCGCTGTTTCTGATCATCGCCAAACGTCGTGACGATATGTTGATCAACGCAAAGAACGGCTGTGTTATACGCAAATCAACAAAAGCATATAACCTCGATTTCATCAACTCATGCATCACGTTGCTGTCAGCCGTAGTGATCGTCGCCTACATCATGTACACCGTGTCGCCGGAAGTGACTGAACGTTTCAGCAGCGACAACCTGTTCATCACCGCCATTTTCGTCATCGCCGGCATCATGCGCTATCTCCAGATCGTCTTTGTCGAAAACCGCTCCGGATCCCCGACGCGCATCTTTATCCAGGATAAATTTATCCTCGGCACCATCGCAGGCTGGATATTGAGCTTTTATTTGATTATTTATGCAGGGT
>CAYMWA010000026.1:0-30293 GCA_964393795.1 uncultured Roseivirgaceae bacterium | reverse complement strand
AGATCAAGCTTTGGGAAGTATATCTGCTGTACAACCGCCAAAATCTTTACAAAACCCTTTCGACCTATTCTCTGGACAACGGTCCTGTGGAAAAAGATCAGCAAGAGGAGGGAAGAGTTACCTTCCGGTTTATGGCTTTCGACTGGGAAAGGACCATCAAGCAGCTGTTGTACGACAACCGCATTCCCGTCATCGTTCAATCGAATAACCTGGCCGCGTTAAAAGCAAGAGGAGGTAAAGACGCTGTGCTGAACTTTTAGCCCGGCTGTGACTCCCTCCGGTTTTTACTGTAGATTTGCGCCTTAATTTTGAGGTCTTGAATCTACTTTCCGCAGAATCCATATCCAAAACTTTCGACGATCGCTGGCTTTTCCGCGACGTTTCACTGGGCATCTCGCGCGGTGAAAAGTTCGGCTTTGTCGGTAACAATGGCGTTGGCAAATCGACGCTCCTGAAGATCCTGACTGGCGAAATAGAAGCTGACTCAGGTAAAGTTAGTGTACGGGAGGGTGTCAGAGTGGGCTATTTGACGCAGACGCCCACGGTAAGCGACGAGACCACCGTGCGGGATTTGCTCTTCAGCGAGACAAACGATGTGGCGCTGGTGGTGAAGGAATATGAGGATTGTTTGCGTGATCCTGGCGTTTCGCCGGAGCGGATGCAGGCGGCGCTTGAGCGGATGGAAGAACTTCACGCCTGGGACTATGAAGCGAAGGTGCAGGAGGTGATTGAGCGGCTCGGTGTGCCGGAACTCGACAAGACCTTTGGCGCGTTGTCGGGCGGACAGAAAAAACGGATTTTCCTCGCGCAGGTATTGCTGTTGGAACCGGATCTCATCATCATGGACGAGCCGACCAACCACCTTGACCTTTCCGCCATCGAATGGCTGGAACACTTTCTCGCGAGCCCCAATATTACCCTGATCATGGTCACGCACGACCGGTATTTCCTCGATGCGGTGGCAACGGAGATCATCGAACTCGACCGGGGCCAGATATTTCGCTATAAAGGCAACTATGCCTACTTCCTGGAGAAAAAGGCCGAGCGGGAAGAGCTGCTCAGGGTGGAGGTGAACAAGGCGCGCCAGTTGCTGAAGAAAGAGCTCGAGTGGATGCGCCGCCAACCAAAGGCGAGAGGTACTAAAGCAAAGTATCGCATCGATGCCTATTACGAGCTGGAAAAGAAGGCGTCACAGAATCTCAAGAAGGAAAAGCTTGAGCTCGATTTTAGAGAAGCCCGGCAGGGTGGGAAGGTCCTGGAAGTGAAAAACATTTCGAAAAGCTACGGCCCACGGCTTATTGTTGATGATTTTTCGCACGTCTTCAAGAAGAAGGACCGTATCGGCGTGGTGGGAAGAAACGGGGTAGGCAAATCAACGTTTCTCGATCTTTTGACCGGCAACCTGAAGCCAGACAGCGGAGAAGTGGAAGCCGGGCTGACCACGAAGTTCGGCTACTTTACGCAGGAGTCGGTGAACCTGAATCCGGAAAACCGACTCATCGAAGAGGTGAAGGACATCGCCGAGTTCATTACGCTTGCAGACGGCTCGCAGATTTCGGCATCGAAGTTTCTTGACAATTTCCTGTTCCCTCCGGAGAAACAATACAATTACGTCAGCAAACTCAGCGGCGGTGAAAAGAAGCGACTGCAATTGCTCAAACTTCTGGTGACCAATCCCAACTTCCTCATTCTCGATGAGCCTACCAATGATTTTGATATCGACACGCTGAATGTGCTGGAAGACTACCTGGAAAACTTTTCGGGCTGTCTCTTGCTGGTTTCACACGATCGATATTTCATGGACCACCTTGTCGATCAACTGTTTGTTTTTGAGGGTGACGGCAGGATCAGACTATTCAATGGAAACTACACCGACTATCGCGACACCGTTGAGGCCGAGGAGGCTGCGATGCAAGCACAAACGAAAGAGCGGAAACAAGAGAAAGTGACGGCGCCCGATCCGGTACCGGAGAAGAAGAAAATTTCCTACAAGGAGAAACGGGAGTTCGAATCGCTGCAAGCGGAGATAGAAGCGCTCGAGCAGAAAAAATCCGAAATAGAAGGACGTTTTGCGGCCGGATCATCCGACCACAAGCAGATAGAGGACTGGGCAAGAGAGATGAAATCCATTGCGGATGCGATTGACGAAAAGACGCTCCGGTGGATGGAGTTGGCGGAATTAATGGGTTAGGAAAAGTCATTCGTTCGTCCGCCTGTGGAAAATCCAGCTTTCAGTTCTCCCGAAATT
This sequence comes from uncultured Roseivirgaceae bacterium, assembly GCA_964393795.1. GTDB lineage: Bacteria > Bacteroidota > Bacteroidia > Cytophagales > Cyclobacteriaceae > Chryseosolibacter. Next base: position 28,045 of record CAYMWA010000026.1, on the reverse strand, counting down.
TTCTAATATTGAGGCAAACTAAACCTCAATGAACCTCAACACAGAAGCCGTCAAGAAGAACAGCTACGACGCGATCGTCGTCGGCACGGGCATCAGCGGTGGCTGGGCCGCCAAGGAACTCACCGAGAAAGGATTGAAGACGCTCGTCCTCGAGCGCGGCCGGATGGTGACGCACCCAGATTATCCCACCGCTACGAAAGATCCATGGGAATTCGAGAACGCTGACCGTCCCACGCAACAGATACTCAAAGAACAGCCGAAGCAGGCTCGGACAGGTTACACCGTTCGTCCTTCGATCAGGCACTGGTTCGTCAATGACCTTGAACATCCGTATACAGAAATCAATCGCTTTGATTGGATGCGCGGCTATCACGTCGGCGGTCGATCGATTACATGGGGTCGTCAGAGCTATCGTCTCAGTGATATGGATTTTGAAGCGAACGTGCGCGACGGGATTGCGATCGATTGGCCCGTGCGCTATAAAGATATCGCACCGTGGTACGACTATGTGGAGCGTTATATCGGGGTGAGTGGACAGGCGGAGGGGCTTCCGCAACTTCCCGACGGGCAGTTTCTTCCGCCGATGGAAATGAACTGCGTAGAAAAGCATTTCAAAGAGTCAACGAAAGGCAAATTCGGCCGCGCGGTGACGATTGGCCGGACCGCCCATATCACGGGCCCGCTATCCCATAACGACAGTCCGCAACGTGGCTCCTGCCAGTTCCGGAATTTGTGTTCCCGCGGATGTCCGTACGGTGCTTACTTCAGCAGTGTGGCATCGACCCTTCCCGCTGCCATGCGCACCGGTAACATGACCCTCCGCCCCAATTCAGTGGTGTACGAACTGATCTACGATGCACAAAAAGGCAAGGCGACGGGCGTGAAGATCCTCGATGCCGAAACGGGTGCACAGGAGGAGTTTTATGCAAAGGTTATCTTCCTTTGCGCGTCAACGTTCGGATCGACATTCATCATGTTGAACTCGATCTCCGATCGCTTCCCCAACGGGTTCGGAAATGACAGTGGTGAGCTTGGTCACAACATTATGGACCACCATTTAAGTGTGGGCGCTTCGGCGCAGGTGGAAGGCTATGAAGACATGTACTATTCCGGAAGAAGGGCCAATGGAATATACATTCCGCGTTATCGCAACATCGGAAAAAATGATCGCGACTACATTCGCGGTTTTGGCTATCAGGGAGGTGCCAGTCGCCAGGGCTGGTCGGGTATGGTGAAGGAACTCAGCCTTGGCAAGCAACTCAAGGAAGAAGTCACGACACCCGGTGGCTGGACGATGGGAATTGGTGGCTTTGGCGAGATTCTCCCGTACCACGAAAACTACGTGAAGATCAACAAGGAGGTCAAAGACAAACATGGTCTGCCGACGCTGGCGTTTGATGCGATCCTGCGGGATAATGAATACAAGATGCGGAAGGATATGGCGAACGACGCCGCAGAAATGTTGGATGCGGCTGGCTTCAAGAACGTGGCCACGTTTGATCAGAAGATCGGGGTGGGCCTCGGTATACATGAGATGGGCACCGCCCGCATGGGTAAAGATCCGAAAACTTCCGTGCTGAACAAGTACAATCAGGTTCACGCTTGTAAGAACGTGTATGTTACAGACGGATCGTTTATGACATCGGCAGCATGCCACAATCCGTCATTGGGATATATGGCCTTCACCGCAAGGGCTGCCAATCACGCCGTTGAAGAATTGAAAAAGCAAAATATCTAAGACTACATCATATCATGGATAGAAGAGAAGCCCTCAAACGCACCGCCCTGTTAATGGGAGGCGCCGTCTCCGCCCCGGCGATTATGGGCATTTTGAAAGGCTGCAAGGCTCGGCCGGCCATCGACTGGAAGCCTGTCTTCCTGAGTGAAGATCAGGCCTCGGTTATTTCGGTGATCTCGGAGATCATCATCCCCCGAACAGATACGCCTGGCGCGATCGACGTGGGTGTGCCGGCTTTCATCGACCAGATGGTGAAAGAAGTATACTCCCCGGAAGACCAGAAGTGGTTTACGGACGGGCTTACCGCTTTCAACAGTGCGGCCAGGGAAAAGTACAGCGAAGATTTTGTCGACCTCGGTGATGAAGACCAGGCGACGTTTGTCACGGAAATGCACAATGCAGCCATCGAAGCGGAGAAAACGACGCGCCCTGCCCCGAAGAGACCTTTCATCCTGATGATGAAGGAGTTAACCCTGCTGGGATTCTTCACTTCCGAACCCGGCGCTACACAGGTGCTCCAGTACGACCCCGTCCCCGGCGCCTACCATGGCTGCGTGCCGCTGGCGGAAGCCGGAAATGGCAAGACCTGGGCGACATGATGTTGGCAGTTAGCTTTTGGCGGTTGGCGGTTGGCTGAAGCCAATAGCCAAAGGCCAATAGCCAACAGCCCCCTTGTAACCTTTTGTATCTTCGGTTACTCTAATGGTTCATGAATCAACCTAACTGTTTTTTATCATGAACCTGACTTACGCTTCCATTGTTTTATTTGCGATTGCTGCAGTGCTCGGATTGAGCATTCTCATCAAGTGGCTGACCAAAAAAGATGTTTCAAAAGGAGTCATTTATTCCCACGGCATCGCAGCGGCCATCGGTCTTGGATTATTGGTCGTGTTGGCGGTTGAAGATCCTGAAGGATATCCCAAGGCGGCGCTTATCCTGTTGGTGATTGCGGCCCTCGGTGGTTTTTACATGTTCTTCCGCGATCTGCAACAGAAGATGAGCCCTTATTCCGTTGCCTTTTTGCACGCCCTTCTCGCCGTTGCGGGATTTGTTGCACTGCTGATATACGCATTCGCCTAGCCATGAAGATACTTGGACATCCGATTCACATCATGCTGATCCATTTTCCTTCAGCACTTTTCCCAATGGACGTGGTCTGTGCCGGCCTTGCCTTGTATACAGGCAACCCCTCGTTTCAGGACGCCTCCTTTTTTGCGATGGTGGGCGGAGCAGCGTTCGGTGTCCTGGCCATCATCACCGGCACGTTTGATCTGACTGGATTGCTTGAAGACAAGCTTGCCCTGAAGAAAGCACTCGTGCACGGCGGCATCAACACCACTGTAGTAGTGGCATACAGCGTGCTGGCTTTCCGCTCATTCAAAGTCTTTCCCGATCTCCCGGACGACGGAGTCGGAATGCTGATCGTCAAGACTTGTTTGGTTATCTTCATGATCGGAGGCAACTACCTGGGCGGCAGCCTGATCTTGAAACACAAGGTCGCTTTGGAGAATCAACATTAAATGTTAGCAATGAAAAACGATGGACAATATCCCGATAGTGAAATCATCGACAAGATTCGCGCCGGCGAGCGCGCGCTGTTTGAAGTGGTGGTCCGCCGTTACAATCCCTATCTCTATCGCATTGGCCGCACCTACCAATTTAGTCACGCCGACACGGAAGATCTCATGCAGGAAACTTTTGTCAAGGCGTTTTTCAACCTCCCGGGTTTCGGTGGCCGTTCGTCCTTCAAGACGTGGCTTACCCGTATCATGCTCAACAACTGCTATCAAAAGAAACATCGCCTGCAGTATGTAAAGGAAACGGTGATGGCCGGAGCGCCCGAGAACCAGAAGCCGATCTTTCACGAAGCGCTAAACACTGAAAAGATGATGATCAACAAAGAACTTGGCAACGTCCTGGAGCAGGCACTGAACCATATTCCCGAAGATTACCGCATTGTGTTTACCCTGCGCGAACTCAACGGCCTCAGTGTGGCTGAAACGCAGGAGGCGCTCACCCTTTCGGAGAGCAACGTGAAAGTGCGCTTGAATCGCGCCAGGAAACTCCTTCGCACGGAGATAGAGAAGATGTATTCGGTAGAAGAGATCTACGAGTTTAACCTCCGGTACTGCGATGGCATGGTGGAGCGTGTGATGAGGGCTATTGGTGGGGGGTGAGGGGTTGAGAGGTTGAGAGGTTGAAAGGTGTGAAAGGATTGAAAGGTGTGAAAGGTTTGAGAGGTTGAGGGGGATGAAAGGGTTTAAAAGGGTTGGAAAGGTGGAAGAAGTTTGGGAAGTTTGTTGTCTCCGTTCTTTCAGTTAAATCCGCGACCTTATGTATTCAATGCAGCAGACCATGCGCTGGTATGGACCGAATGATCCTGTAAGCCTTTCGGATATCCGGCAGGCGGGATGCACGGGTATCGTGACCGCACTGCACCACGTGCCGGTGGGTGATGTATGGACAGTCGACGAAATTCGCAAACGTGTGGCGTTGGCTGAAGCCGCAGGTCTGTCGTGGACGGTCATTGAGAGTCTTCCGGTGCATGACGATATCAAACGACAAACCGGGAACTTCCGGCAGTACATCGACAACTACAAAGAGAGTCTTCGCAATGTGGCCGAATGCGGGCTGAAGGTCGTGACCTACAACTTCATGCCCGTGCTCGACTGGATGCGCACTGACGTTGCCTATGAGATGCCCGATGGCAGCAAAGGGTTGTATTTCGAAAAGGACGCCTTTGTTGCGTTCGACCTTTTCATGCTCAAACGACCAGGGGCGGAAAAGGACTATTCTCCCGAGCAAATCAGTAACGCGCGGATCCGATTCGACGCGATGACTACGCTTGAACGCGAGCGCTTATACCACAATTGTCTACTGGGCTTGCCGGGCAGTGACGAATCGTTCACCGAAGAAGAGGTACTTGCGGCGCTTGAAGAATACGACCACATCGACGCGGAGAAATTAAGACAGCACTTGTATCATTTCCTCAGGGAAGTGGTACCTGTAGCCGCCGAAGCAGGCCTGAAACTGGCCATCCATCCCGATGATCCGCCGTACCCTATTCTTGGATTACCCCGCATTGTCAGCACGGAGGCGGATGCCCGCGCACTCATTGATGCCGCGCCGTCGCCAGCGAATGGACTGTGTTTCTGTACTGGCTCCTACGGTGTACGTCAGGATAACGACTTGCCCGGCATGGTGCGCCGCCTGGGCGACCACATCCACTTTCTACACCTGCGCAATACGCGACGAGATGCCACAGGGAATTTCTATGAGGCCGATCACCTTGACGGCGATACAGATATGGCTGCAGTCGTGAAAGAAGTTGTCTTGTTAATGCAGCGCCGGAAGGTCTCGCTTCCGATGCGTCCGGACCACGGACATCAGATGCTCGATGATCTGAACAAGAAAACCTATCCGGGCTATTCCGCCATCGGAAGGTTGCGCGGACTGGCGGAGCTACGCGGACTGGAACGGGGAGTGATGAGTGGTGAGTGGTGAGTGGGGATCACTCACCACGTCATTCTTTTGGCGGACTAATCATAATATGCGCCCTATGCGTTCCCGGATCCATCAGCCATGGCTGTCCGGGAAAATCCGGTTTTGCAGGAAGACCGGTAGACTCGGGGGTGGCGTAGGGGATATACACCACATAGCGCAGGTAGCCCTTTTCGACTTCACCGGTAGCGCCATTGTATTGTTCTTTTGGCGCTGAGTAGACGTACAGCGTGGTAGGCTGGGAAGGCATTTTCAATTTACCGGATTTCACCTCGGCTTCGCGAAGATCGAATATCTCCCGAAACGACTTTCCTTCTTTTTTCAACGCCCGACCGCGTGCCATAAAAGGCTCAAGGTCTTCGTGGTAGCATGCCACATTGAGTCCTTCCTGATCGGGATCATCCGCCAGGCAGATCATCTGGTTAGAGCCCTTGCGCAGAACAACCAATTCACCGTCAGACGAATAGCCCAAAACCGTTGCGTGGTCGCGCTGTTCAGTGGGCGCAGCCAGCACGGCGGTGGCGATCTGGATTTCCTTGTCAGGGATATTTCGCTGTGCGGAAGTCTGGGCGTTGCCGTATCCGTAGCCCAGCAGCATCAGCATGGTTATTGTTGCTCTCATAGGATGTCGTTTACACATGAAAAGATAGCGAATTTATGACACCGTCCAAAGCTGCCCCAACGTAGACTGAAACCATTATATTTACAGCTTACACTACACAACTCGCATGGCATCGGATCCTTCATTGTTTTTGAAAAATATGTGGTACATGGCCTTTCACAGCAGTTTCCTGAAAAAGGGAAAGCTGATTGGGAAGGAAATTCTGGGTGAGAAAATCGTCTTTGGCAGGGACTCCAGTGGCAAGGCGTTTGCGTTGCGCGACAACTGTGCGCACCGCGGGGTGCCCTTGTCGGAGGGGTGGTTTTCAAATGATACACTGCAGTGTTGCTACCATGGATGGGAATTTGGCACCGACGGCGTATGCAAGAATATCCCCGCGGTGGCGCCCTGCAGCAAGATTGATTTCAGCAAAATCAGGGTGTTCAGATACCCACTCGCAGAGATCAGCGACACCATCTGGGTCTACATCCCCGACAAAAAGCTTCATTCCAGCGTGGTACCGCAGATGCCGCCGCCGAACCTGATTCTCGACGAGCAGAAGAAGTTTCTCCATGTGGAAACGGTCACCCTCCCGGCGAACATTGATCACTCAGTCATCGGACTCATTGATCCGGCCCATGTCACGTTCGTGCACCAGTCCTGGTACTGGCGTTCCGCCAAAAAGCTGAAACTGAAAGTCAAGCATTTCGAGCCGACCCCCATGGGCTTCAAGATGAGCAGGCATGCGCCATCGGGCAATTCGAAAGGATATTCCGTGCTGAAGGGCGGTGCCTCCACCGAAATCACGTTCGAAATCCCGGGCAACCGGTACGAGCACATTCGCGTGGGCGAAAACCGCGAAGTCATCTCCATCACCATCCTCACGCCGGTCAATGAACACGCCACGGAACTTCACCACATCTTCTATTCTAACCTGCCGGCTACACGCTGGTTCTGGTGGCCGCTGAAGAAACTCGGCAAGAATTTTATCAGCCAGGACCTCGACGTGTTTCGAAAACTGAACAAGGGGTTGCAAAGTAATCCCACCCTCATGCTGATCGGAGAACCCGACGCGCAGGCAAAGTGGTATTTCGAAATCAAACGCCTCTGGCAAAAATCCCAACAAGACAAAACGCCCTTTGTCAACCCGGTTCAAGAACAAACGCTGCATTGGGTTACCTAAGTTACCGGTCCCTGAGCCTGCCGAAGGGCCGGTTTACCGATTGCCGATTGCCGATTGCCAATTGCCGATTGCCAATTGCCAATTGCCAATTGCAATTGCCCGGTCCCTGAGCCTGCCTGCCGACGTGCAGGCCCTTCGGCAGGCAGGCCTGCCGAAGGGCCGGCTTGTGCCGTTGGTAGCAATGCGGCATTGTTTTTGAAAAAACCTATGCGCTTTGCGCCTATGCGGATTTTCTTTGTGAGCTGCACGGATGTAGCTAATAAAAGGCGTATCTTTGCGGAAATACGGGAAATATTGACGAAGGGACAGATCATATCACATTATCAACCGATGCTGCAGGCGATTGCGATGCGCATGTTGCGTTGCAAGGCCGACGCTGAGGATGTTGTGCAGGAGACCTTCATCAAATGGCTGTCTCAGGAGCAGGAAAAGATCAAGAATACCAAGGCCTACCTCATTCGTGCCGTGCGCAACAACTGCATCAATCACCTCGATTCGATCCGCAAGAAGCGTGTGGAATACCTTGAGTCGCTTCACTGGCCTGAGTTTATTGAGCGCTTCCGTGAAACCACCGACCTTTCGCATATCGACGTTGAAGCCGAGATTTCCAGCGCCTTGCAGGTGCTGCAGACGAAACTGGAACCCCTTGAGCGCGCGGTTTATGTGCTAAAGGAAGTGTTTGATTTCGACTACAAAGCCCTTCAGCAGGTGCTCAACAAGAAGCAGGATCACTGCCGCCAGCTCTTTTGTCGCGCGAAAAAGAAGCTGAAAGAAGAAACCGGCCATTTTCAGGCGGCCATCAAGCCGAAGAAAGCCGCGCTGCTGGAAAGTTTCCGAAAAGCCTGCGAGGTAGGCCAGCCGTTGGACCTCATCGCACAGCTCCGAGTGGGCTAGCGAAAAAAAATCGAAAAAGTTTTCCCCGTTTTGTCACAATTCCTCGATTCGCCTGTCTTATATCTGTCCCTTATACCGGACAAGTAAAATCAGTAAACCTAATTTCATGACCACTATTTTGATCATTTTTGGTGCCCATTGGTACCTGTCGCTCTTTTTCCAGACCTTTTTTCTCCATAGATATGCATCTCACCGGGCGTTTACGATGAGCAAACGGACAGAAAAGGTGTTTTTTGTCCTGACCTGGATCTTCCAGGGCTCTAACTACCTGAGCCCGTACGGCTACGGCGTTATGCACCGCATGCACCACGCATTTGCCGATACCGAAAATGACCCGCATTCTCCGAAATACGATGAAACGATCTGGAATATGATGTGGAAGACCAAAACCATCTATTCGGCCATTGCCAACCGTACGCTGGTGCCAGACAAGCGCTTTACGGAAGGGGTTCCGCAATGGGAGGCGTTTGACAAATTTGCCCGCTCGTGGCCGTCACGGATTTTCTGGGGTGGAATTTACGTTTTCCTCTTTGTTCAGTTCGCGACCGCCTGGTGGCTGTGGGCGCTGCTGCCGCTGATGTTTCTGATGAGCCCTATTCACGGCGCCATCATCAACTGGTTTGCACACAAGTATGGCTACCGCAACTTTGAAGTAGGCGATACCTCACGCAATTTCCTGCCGTTAGACTTTCTGATGATGGGCGAAAGCTATCACAACAACCACCACAAGAACGGCTCACGCGCCAACTTTGGCGGTATCCGCTGGCACGAAATCGACCCGACCTATCAGATCATCCGTGTGCTCGACAAACTGAAGATCATCAAACTGAACCGCCAGAAAACCGTCCATCTTGAACGCGTCAAGAAAGCCGCTTAGTAAGTTTTAAGTTATAAGTTATAAGTTTTAAGTTTTAAGGAGTGCATTTACTTAAAACTTAAAACTTACTACTTATACCTGATAATGACGGTGCGTTCCTTCGGGTGTCCGTTGGAGGGCGGTTCGGAGGTGCCAATTTGCGGTCCGGCCACTTCGGCGTGGGCGCGCGCTTCAGGAACATACCCTTTTCGCACGGCATAGACTTTCGTGAAGACTGCGCCGAAGAGCAGGATCATACCCGCATACGACACCCATAACATGATGAGAATGATTGTTCCCGCCGCACCATAGGTGGAGGCCGGATTACTGGTTCCGAAATAGAGACCCAAAGCGAACTTCGCGACGACGAACAACAACGAAGTGATGACCGCACCGGTCCATACGGTCTTCCATCGCACTTTTGCGTCCGGCATAAACTTGAAGAGGGCGGCGAAGAGTACGGTGATGACGCCGAGTGAGAGCACGATGTCGAGGACTCTGAAAAGGATCTTGAAGCTTTCGGAAATATGGGCGGTGACCCATCCGGATAACGCCGACAACGCCGCTGACAACACAAGCGAAACCAGCAACAGGAAGCCGATCACCAGAATCAGCCCAAAGGAGAATACCCGATCACGAACAAGTTCGAGTATCTTGCCACCCTTTGGCTTGGGCTTCACCTCCCATATCTTGTTAAAGATTTGTTGCAGGTTGTAAAAGACGCCGGTAGCACCAAATGCCAGCGTGGCAATGCCCAACACCGACGCCAGGGTAGAGCCCTCGGTCTTGCTGGCGTTGGCGATGATGCGCTGGATGTCATTAGCGGTGTTCCCGCCAATAATGGATTGCATTTGCGTAGTGATCTCTCCGGTTACGGCCTCCTTGCCAAAGAAATAACCGGCGATATTAATGATGATGACCAGCAATCCGGGTAGCGAAAAGATGGTGTAGTAGGAGATGATGATGCTCTTGTTAAACGGTTCGATGTCTCCGAATGCAGAAACAGACTGCTTTAATGTCGCCCACAGTTCCTTCCAATAACCGCTGACTCTTGCCATATGACTTCGTATTTGACTGATTGCCGGAAGCAATAACAATATTGTGCCTTGTGACCAGCAATGGTCTAGTCGCTTGTCAGCGGCCGGGATGATCCACAAGCAGTGCCACGGGAAAATTGCGAAACAGATCGGCGAGGGAGATTTGATTGACGACTTCGACTTGTTCGCCCGTGAAGACGTTACGCCATCGACGGGGTGCTCCGTCCGGCAACACGATGAATCGTATGACTTCGGTAACCGCTTGCTTTCCATCATTCGCCCATCGGAGCGGAAACGCAACCAACACCCAGTCGTCACCTAAATGCCGCACATAACCAACGGCTATATTTTCGTCGCCGGTTATTGCCAGCGGAATATATTCGCCTTCAGTGAAGAGCGCGGGGCGGGATTTGCGAAGATTGAGTGTCTTCCAGGTGAGGTAAAGCTTTTCAATGCCGGCTTCGCGATGTTCCCGGAGATAGTCAAACACGGCATCCGTTCCCTTTTCGTCTTTGATCACCAGTTGGAAGAGGAATTCCATCCGCTTGTCGTAGTCGACCGGCCTGCGGTTATCGGGATCGACGAAGCTGAGGTCCCAAAGTTCGCATCCTTGATAAATATCCGGAATACCGGGAGCCGTCAGCTTGGCAAGCGTCTGGCCGAGACTGTAAACAATCGCGTGATCACAAACCGTTCTTACGAAGGGAACGAACGACGACAAAAAGCGGTGATCAGGATCCAGTATCCTTTCGATAAAGCGAGCGCATCCTTTTTCATACTGTTCGTCCGGCTCAGACCAGTTGCTGTTTACTTTGGCCTCGCGCAACGCCTTGTTAAGATAGGCCTGTGCCCGGCCGATCCATTCAGATGTGACGTGAAAGTCGTGCGGAAAGCCGCCAACCATCGACTGATAGATAAAGTACTCATCGTTTCGGGTCGGCGCTTCTTTGCCATCTTTGTTTTCGTGTAAGACGCTGTTGATGTCGAACCAGTGTCGCACATGCTGTTGCCATTGATCAGGCATCCTGCTAAGCAAATTGATTCTTACCCGGGCATCTTCACCCCGTTTGGTGTCATGCGTAGCCGTTGCGTTGAGCGACAGCGGCGAATCGGCCAGTCGTCGCTGCATCTTCTCATGAAATGCTTGCACGGTCATGGTCAGCGTGGCGGGCGAGTCACCCACTTCATCGTGCGAGATAAGGGGATTGTAAATGTAAAATGCGGTGTCTTCCACGCCTTTTGCAGTGAGGGGGCCGGTAAATTGCATTAGCCTTTTCAGCAGAAACAATATACGGTCGTTCTTGTCGCCGTTCTCCACCGCTGTAAACATGCTGCGCAGGTGGTCGAGCACATTCCGGTGCTCCGGATCTTCAGCGACGGCCCTGTCAAACGCTTCGTGCGCAATCTCAAGGTCTATTCCTCTGAGCGGCAACTTTTCCGGATACAGGCGATAGACAGGCAGTGACAGCATGAATGATTCCAACGCCTGCTTGATGCGGACATCGGGGAATCCTCCTGACAAGTCAAGCGTCCGGATCAAATGCGTGAGGTTATTCCATTCGCCCTGCATATAATGCTCCAGGATCAATTGCTTACCCGATCGGATAAGTTCTTTGTAGGGCGGGAGATCGGGAAGGATCTGTTGATAGAACCGGAGAAGCTGTTCCGCTCCTTCACTGTCCGTGAACAGCTGGTTGACGACTGATAGAAACTCGTATCCGCTCGTGCCCTGCAGCTGCCAGTGCCGCGGCATTTGTTCCTTGACTTCAAGAATCTTTTCTGCGATGATGTAGCACGCTTCGCCCATCAGTTCCCTCAACCGTTCGATGTACTGTCCGGGATCGTGAAGGCCGTCTATGTGGTCAATACGAAAACCATGTACCAGCTTTTCTTTGTACAGGGTGTGGAGGTATGCGTGATATTCGTCAAACACCTGTTGGTCTTCCATCCGGAGGCAAATCAGCTCGTTCACTGTAAAAAACCTGCGGTAGTTGATCCGCCGGTCGGTCTCTTTCCAGAAACACAGGAGATAGTACTGTTGACCACAGAGGCGTTGCAACTGTGCCGGATCGGCGTTGATCTTTTCCAGCACATCATCTACTCCCGGTGTCTGTCTCACCGCTTCCATGAATGCCCGTTTGCTTTCGTGCCAGACTTCGCGTGTCGCACCGGCTGCTGCTGCCGTCATCTTCATCAATATCGACGGCATTGTACTCCCGGGTATCTTTTGTTTGAAAATTTCGATCAGCGTTGCATAGGCGGAAAGCGAGAACGGATACGCCTTGTCAAAATACTTCAGCATGATGCCATCTTCCTCAAAGGCCAGTCTTATTTCACCGCGTGAGAGGCAAACGTCAAGGTCATCGCCGAGAAAGGGGACCATGAGTTTGTCGTTCAAATCGGGATCGGGATGATTCCAGTCGATGTCGAAATAATTTCGATAGGGTGATTCCGGCCCGCGCTCAAGTACATCCATAAGCCTGGCATTGTCGACGTGAAATGCCATGTGATTGGGCACAATGTCCTGAAGCCAGTGCATATCTTTTTTGTGAAGCTCCCGGATAACGGCTCTCAGCTGGTCTTCCGTGCCAAGTTCCGCGTTGATCAACCCTGCGTCTGTGACGTCGTAGCCGTGCATACTTCCCGGCGTGGCCTGCATGACCGGTGATGCGTAAATAGTGGTGACGCCGAGCGTTTCAAGATAGTCGATGATGCGTTGAAGGCTTGTCAGCGTAAAGTCCTTGTGCAGTTGCAGCCGATATGTAGAGGCAGGAATGTGCATTTGTTCAGGATTCAAAGATCATTGCGGATTCAGGAAAAATGTCAAACGGTTGATTCCGTCCGACGGACTGGAGGGGTGTGTCCCTGGGGCCGTTCCAAACAGAGGCGGCGCTGTCGAAGCATGCGCGGTATGCCGCATCGGAAGGAAGCTGAAAGGATATGCGGTGCTTATTAAAATTAAGGACGACGACAATACGGTCGCCATTCGCACCCCTGCGTTCGTAGCATATGATACCTTCGGCCGCCGACAGGATGCGGAGCGAGTCGCGTGTACGGCCTTGCATGGCTGGCCGCCGTCTGAAGTCGATGAGCCACTTATAATACTCAAAAAGCTTCTTTGCATCGGGCGCCGTGGTGACAGCCCATGATAATATGCAATCGTTAAAGGTCTTTTCTGATTGCGGGTCCGGCACCTCGCCTTGCCATTTGAAGTAAGCGAATTCTGCTTTTCGGCCTTTTCTGACCAACTCGACAAGGTGATCGTCGGTGTGGCTGATAAAGTATTGAAAGGGTTTTCGCTCGCCATACTCTTCACCCATAAAAAGCATGGGCACCGCCGGTGATAACAGATAAGTTGCCGCTGCCAGCTTGAGGCCTTCGTGTGATGTCAATGCCGCCAGCCGGTCGCCAAGCATTCGGTTTCCCGTTTGATCGTGATTTTGGGCAAACACAACGAACTGGTCGTAGGTGGTTCCGACCGGTTCCCTTCCAAAACGCTTTTTTCGGTGCTGCGAATATTGCCCGGTGTAAACATAGGCGTCGCGCAATGCCTTGGTCATGTGCTCGGTGCCTCCGAAATCCTCGTAATAGCCATTCGTTTCTCCTGTGACCAGCGAGTGCAGTGCGTGATGGAATTCGTCGATCCACTGTCCATGCAACCCATAGCCTCCGCGTTGGCGCGACTGGATGTAGCGGGGGTTGTTGAGGTCGAATTCAGCGATGAGGACCTTCTTTCGCTGTCTTGCCTGTTCGAGTGCCTCCACCTTTTCAGCCAATTCCTCGACGAAGTGGTGCGCACTGAAATCCCATATGGCGTGCACGGCATCGAGACGAAGTCCGTCGATGCGGAATTCATCGAGCCACATCAAGGCATTTTGCCAGTAGAAGTTCCGCACGCCGTCGCACCAGGCATCGTCGAAGTTAATGGCTTGTCCCCAGCCGGTTTTGTATTTGTCGGTAAAGTAGGGGCCATATTCCGACAGGTAGTTTCCTTCCGGTCCCTGGTGGTTGTACACTACATCCAGGATCACGGCTATGCCGGCATTGTGTGCGGCGTTGACCAGTTGCTTGAGACCGATCGCGCCACCATAGCTGTCCTGCACGGCGAACGGATATACGCCGTCGTATCCCCAATTGCGGCGGCCGGGAAATTGAGCCACCGGCATGAGTTCAATCGCATTGATGCCGAGGTCTTGCAGATAGGGAAGTTTTTCGATGATCCCTGAAAAATCCCCAGCAGGGGTAAAGGTTCCGACGTGGAGTTCATAGATCACCATGTCGCCAAGTGGCAGTCCCGTCCATTTTTCGTCTGTCCAGGGGAACGCTTCCTCTACGACCGACGAGGGGCCGTGGACGCCTTCCGGTTGCGCCCGCGACGCGGGATCAGGTAGTGGCTTCGCGCCGTCCAGCTTAAACCTGTATTGAGTGCCCGCATGGATGCCGGACACCACAGCCGTCCAGTACCCGTGATCCGAAGGTTCCATAGGCACGGCATCGCGATGCTGAATGACAAGTTCAACACTTTTCTTGAAGGGAGCCCAAACCGTAAAGGTGCAGTTGTTTTGAGAGAGTCGCGATCCAACGGCAGGTGGCATATTTAATTTTTGGTTCATTCAGTGATCATTTTCATGCCATGCCTTTTGTCCGCTGCTGATTCCAACTTCGCATGGCGAAAAATAAAGAGTACCGGTCCGAAACTTGACCGGTGCCATTAGCGACGTCTTTCTGATGGCCGGTAACGTCCAACGTTCAGGGTAAGCGTCAAGGCACAGGCTTTTTATACTGCTGTGCAAAAGCTGAGGAGTACCCGAAGTTATGAAAGTTTTGATGTTTGGGTGGGAATTTCCACCGCATATTTCAGGCGGTCTTGGCACCGCTTGTTTTGGGTTGACGAAAGCTTTGATGCAAGCCGGGGTGGACGTGTTGTTCGTCGTACCGCGATTGTTCGGGAGTGAAAGAGAGGCTTTCCTTATCAACGCCAGTAGTGTTGGGGGGCGGAAACGGCGTACCTGGCGCGCGAAAGCGATGCCGACTAGCGAGCAAAGGATGATGCGCGCTGCATCCGGTCAAGCAACGCCGACCTCCGAAGACGCGGAATGGATGGAGCGCCTGACCTATCTTGAAGCAGACGCAGCATTGTCGCCCTACACGCCTCCGTTCTCTATGGAAGAAACGACTTCGATACGCGACTTGCGCAGCTGGAACTATGCGATGCATCAGACGTCATATCATGGGGCAGCGGAGGTTTTTGTCGAACACATGCTTGCGCAGGCCGAAAGTGGTCGCGCACATGAGCGATATCTGTTTTCAGGTACATACGGGAAGCACCTGATGGAGGAGGTAGACCACTTTGCCCGGGTAGGGGCGACGCTGGCAGAGGAACACCGCTTTGACGTTATTCACGCGCACGACTGGATGACGTTTCCAGCCGGTGTTGCGGCAAAGCGAAAATCCGGGAAGCCGCTGATTGTCCATGTTCATTCCACCGAGTACGACCGTGCGGGTACCGGAGCAAACGAAATAGTACTCGAGATTGAACGGGTAGGACTCCATGAGGCCGATAGCGTCATCGCGGTAAGTCACTGGACCCGCGACATCCTCATAAAGAAATATCATGTGCCTGCAGAAAAGATCAGTGTCGTTCACAACGGCATAAGACCAAAGGAAGATGCCGGCCCATTCGACTTCCCGGCAATCGCTTCGCATTTTGTCACCTTCCTCGGTCGCGTGACCCATCAGAAGGGACCGTGGTATTTTGTAGAGGCCGCTCAAAAGGTGCTTCAGGAATTTCCTGACGCGCATTTCATCATAGCCGGCGCCGGCGACCTGCTTCCGCAGATCATTGAAAGGGTTGCACAACTTAACCGGAGTGCGTACTTTCACTTCACCGGTTTCCTCTCCGGCGATCAGGTAGACCGGATCTGGTCGATGACCGATGTCTATGTGATGCCGTCTGTATCCGAGCCTTTTGGCATCGCGCCGCTGGAGGCCATACAGGGTGGTGTTCCGGTAATTCTTTCCAGGCAGTCCGGTGTCGCTGAGGTGATGCCGCATGCCATCAAAGTCGACTTTTGGGACACGACGGCGCTTGCTGCGGCGGTTTGCAGCGTGCTTCGGTACAAAAGTTTATCCAATGTGCTGCGGCAAAAAGGCAAGCAGCACATCGAACGCCTCACCTGGGACAAGGCCGCCAACGAGGTTAAACTGGTCTATCATGAACTTATCTCCCGGCAGCACTGATACAATGACGAAGCACCTGATCCTGTACTTTCAGGTTCACCAGCCCCGTAGACTGCACAATATCAATTTTTTTGAGATCGCCGGTTCGCCACCGTATTTCAACGATGCACTCAATGAAGACATCGTTCGCCGTATCGCCGAACAGTGCTACCTTCCGGCAAACCGGCTGCTGCTTGACGTACTCAAATCAAACCCGGGCGTAAAGGTCGTTTTCTCGCTGTCCGGCGTCGTCATCGAGCAACTTGAAGCCTATGCGCCGGAAGTGCTGACCGGCTTCCAAAGACTGGCGCAGACAGGTCAGGTGGAGTTTCTCGGAGAAACGTTCTATCATTCGCTCGCAAGCCTGACGGCAGGTGATGAATTCGAAGGGCAGGTACTGCTGCACGCGGAAAAGCTCTACGAACTGTTTGGCGTCCGGCCCGTCGTCTTCCGCAACACTGAACTCATATACAATGATGAGATCGGGAAGCGGATCGCGATGATGGGCTACCAGGGTGTCATTACCGAAGGGCATGAAAAGGTGCTCGGCGTCCGCACACCCCATTCTCTGTACGTACATCCGGATGCGCCGGACTTCAAAATCCTTTTGCGCAATTATCGCCTGAGCGATGACATCGCCTTTCGCTTTTGCGAGGGCGGCCATCCTCTCAAGGTAGCGCAATTTATGCACTGGCTTGAATCAATTCCCCAGCCTGAAAACTTTGTGCTACTTGCCATGGACTATGAAACCTTTGGAGAACACCACAAAGCAGACAGCGGCATATTCGACTTCCTCCGCGGTCTTCTTATGGCAGCAGGCAACAGCGACACTTACCGGATGATTTTTCCATCCGAAGCTGTTCGCCTGCAGGCATCGACCGAACCGTTGTCTGTTCCAACGCATCTGTCGTGGGCCGATAACGAGCGCGACTTGTCGGCCTGGCTCGGCAACGACATGCAGCGTGATGCTTTCGAGTCCGTCATGAAACCAGAGGGAGATATCAAGGCGCTCAACAACAGGAAATTGTTAAACTGCTGGCGATACCTGCAGACAAGCGACCATTTCTATTACATGTCAGTGAAGACCGACAATGACGGAAGCGTTCATTCCTATTTCAGTCCGTTCCCGTCGTCATATGAGGCGTTTATTAGCTATATGAACGTGGTCACCCATCTTCGTCATCGGGTCAGCGAGGAGAAGTTGCAGTCAACCGCCGCGCAACCTGACGATCCGAACACACTGACCCGCCATCGCAACGAGCAGGAAGCAACACCGGCATTGCCATTAAAACGGGAGACGGTACCGCCGCCACCCGATATTCCCGAGCACCGTTAAGCCGGGTATATTTTTTTCCGTAGTCATGCAGCGGTGCGTGAAACCGCGGAATACCACTTAACCCACATCACATTGAGCATCAAGAAATATCCCGGAATTCCACATCCCATGGGCGCAACCTGGGACGGAGAAGGCGTTAACTTTGCCCTTTTTGCAGAGAATGCCACCGGCGTTGAGTTGTGCCTGTTTGATCAGAAAATGGGCGAGACCCAACGTGAAATCATTAGGATGACGGAGAGAACGCACCAGATGTACCACGTTTATCTACCGGGCATCAAGCCGGGACAATTATACGGCTACCGGGTTCACGGCCCCTATAACCCGGCGGAGGGTCACCGATTCAATCCTGCCAAACTGTTGATTGATCCCTATGCGAAGGCCATTGCCGGCACCATCGAATGGGACGATGCGCTTTTCGGCTATGATGTCAAAGGGAAGGAAGAAGACCTGGCGATCAGCACGACCGACAGTGCTCCATTTATTCCCAAGAGCGTAGTGATAGACGCCAGTTTTGATTGGGAGGGAGACAGGAAGCCCCTGGTGCCGTATCACCGATCAGTCATTTACGAAACACACGTGAAGGGTTTCACGCAGCGCCGCCCCGACATTCCACCGGAAATCCGCGGCACCTATGCGGCGATGGGCCATCCGGCCACCATTGAGTATTTGAAACGTCTCGGCGTCACGGCCGTCGAGTTGCTGCCCGTCCATCACTTTGTCGCCGACCGGCATCTTGTGGAAAGGGGTTTGACCAACTACTGGGGGTACAACAGCATCGGATTTTTTGCTCCTGACATTCGGTATTCGAAGGGCGCTGACACATGGGAACACGTTAACGAGTTCAAGACCATGGTGAAAGCGTTACACAAGGCGGGCATCGAGGTGATCCTTGATGTGGTGTACAACCATACGGCTGAGGGCAACCATCTCGGCCCCACGCTCTCGTTTAAGGGAATTGACAATGCTTCCTATTACCGGCTTGTCGAAGACAACAAGCGCTACTACAATGACTACACTGGTACAGGTAATACACTTCGCGCCAACCAGCCTAATGTGCTGCGACTGATGATGGATAGCCTGCGCTACTGGATTCTGGAAATGCGCGTCGACGGATTTCGGTTCGACCTCGCTTCGGCACTGGCGCGGGAACTGCACGAAGTGCGCAAACTCAGCTCGTTCTTTGATGTCATCCACCAGGATCCGGTGATCTCACAGGTGAAACTGATTGCCGAGCCGTGGGATGTCGGAGAAGGAGGATATCAGGTCGGAAACTTTCCACCCGGCTGGACGGAGTGGAATGGCAAGTACCGCGACTGCATCCGCGACTACTGGCGTGGGGCAGACAGCATGCTCGGCGAATTCGCCGCACGGTTTACCGGAAGTCCCGACCTGTACGAGGGCGACTACCGAAGACCGACGGCGAGCATCAACTTCATCACTGCCCATGATGGCTTTACGCTGCACGACCTCGTATCATACAACGAAAAACACAACGAAGCCAACGGAGAAGACAATCGCGACGGCGAAAATCACAACCGTTCATGGAACTGTGGAGAAGAAGGGCCTACCAATAACGAGGAAGTCCTGACATTGCGGGCGCGTCAAAAGCGAAACATGCTGGCGACTTTATTTCTTTCACAGGGCGTGCCAATGTTGCTTGCCGGCGATGAAATGAGTCGTACACAGCAGGGAAATAACAACGCCTACTGCCAGGACAACGAGATATCGTGGCATGATTGGGAGCAGGCGGACACTGAGTTGATCGAGTTCACCGGGAAGCTGATTCATCTTCGGCTGGACCACCCTTGCTTCTGTCGGCGGAAGTGGTTTCAGGGGCGACCGATCAAAGGCCTGGACCTGGAAGACATCCACTGGTTCCTTCCTGACGGTACGGAAATGAGTGATGAGCATTGGAACACATCCTTCGCCAAATCGCTGGGCATCTATCTCAACGGTGAGGGTATCCACATGATGAGCGCCACTGGCGATCCTATCGTGGACGACTCGTTCTATGTGATCTTCAATGCCCATCATGAACCCCTCACATTTTCCCTGCCGGAAGCCAAATATGGAAAGGAATGGCGGATAATTCTTGATACCTTCGAGGGCGTGATTCAGGAGGGTGCCACTTTTCAACCGAAAGCGGAACTAGAGGTTCAGGGACGTTCGGTTATTCTGTTACTAAATCCGAAGGCATGACGCAGGCAGCAAAGGCAAAGCCGTCATCGAAAGCAACGAAGAAAGTACACGATGCAAGTGCCAGGGGCGCAGGCATCCTGCTACACATCACCTCCTTGCCGTCCGCATTTGGTGTTGGCGACCTCGGGCCCGAGGCGGAAAAGTTTGCCGACTTCCTCAGACAGGCCGGACAACGCTATTGGCAAATGCTTCCGCTCAATCCGACAGGCAAAGACCAACACTATTCACCCTACAGCGCCGTATCCGCTATCGCGGGAAATCCTTTGCTGATCAGCCCGGAGAAACTGGTGGAAGATAACCTGCTTACCGCCACCGAGGTAAAGAGGTTGCAGATCCTCAACACCGGAAAGGCCAATTTTACTGAAGCAGAGCGCGTTCGCGATGTGCTGTTTGAAAGCGCCTTCCGCACGTTCCTCAAAAACCAGAAGGCCCTCCAGTCTTTTCGTGAATTTTGCACACGTGAGGCCTGGTGGTTGGATGACTTTGCCCTTTACATCGTGTTAAAAGACCACCACAAGAATGCCCCCTGGTATCAGTGGCCGACGCCGTACCGACAACGTCATTCAAGAGCGCTCGCAGATATCAATCGCTTTCACCAGGAGCGCATCAACAAGGTGAAGTGGTTGCAATATATTTTCGACCGACAATGGAAGGCATTGAAGGCCTATTGCAATGAACGCGATATCCTGATGTTCGGCGATGTGCCGTTTTACGTCAGCTATGACTCTGCCGACGTGTGGGCCAACCCCGGAATATTCAAACTCGACAGTGCGCAGCGAATCAAGGGCATTGCTGGCGTGCCTCCCGACTACTTCAATTCAAAAGGCCAGTTGTGGGGCATGCCTGTGTTTCGCTGGGATGTGCTGAAAAAGAAAGGTTACGGTTGGTGGGTCGATCGCATTCGCAAAAACTTCGAGTTATTTGACCTGGTGCGCCTCGATCATTTTCGCGCCTTTGTTGCGTATTGGGAAGTGCCGGCAGGAGAGAAGACCGCTGTCAACGGAAAATGGCGGAAGGGGCCTGGCGCCGGGATATTTCAAGTCCTTGAACAGAAGCTCGGTAAACTTGCCTTCGTGGCGGAAGACCTTGGAGACGTGGACGCGTCAGTGTTTGCGCTGCGCGATGCGTTCGGATTCCCGGGCATGAAAGTTCTGCAGTTTGCTTTTGGCGACAACATGGTAACGTCAGATTATATTCCACACAACTACACACCTAATTTTGTCGTCTATACGGGTACGCATGACAACAATACCACTGTTGGATGGTGGTTGAAAGATACACGGCACGATGTACGCGCCAACCTGAAACAATACGT
Organism: uncultured Roseivirgaceae bacterium; assembly: GCA_964393795.1. Taxonomy (GTDB): domain Bacteria; phylum Bacteroidota; class Bacteroidia; order Cytophagales; family Cyclobacteriaceae; genus Chryseosolibacter. The sequence goes on along the minus strand of CAYMWA010000026.1, from coordinate 7,166 downwards.
GGATCAGCCAGGTATCGGTCAGAACACCATACACCTTGTACTCGGAAGGATGGCGTACGCGTCAGTAGCGAAGATTGTCATCTTGCCTTTGCAGGATGTGCTCGGACTGGATGAGAGTGCGCGCATGAACCTGCCGGCATCGATCAAGCAGAACTGGCTCTGGCGCCTGAAGCCTCATCAGTTGCTTCCGTCTTTCAGGAATCAGCTGTTGAAGTGGGCACGATTGTATAACCGTTTGTGAGGCGTGAATCGTGAATCGTCAGTCGTGAGTGGGAGTGTGAGGTTTGATTGATGGGACACACGCCTTTCGATTGCCGTCTCACGATTCACGATTCACGATTCACGTCTCGCTAAATCAAAATGAGAGTAATGGATAGATATCAGCCAATAGAAAACTATGGTGTTATTGGGGATCTCAATACTGTTGCGCTTGTAGGGCTTGACGGTTCGATCGATTTCATGTGTTTTCCTGCGTTTGATTCGCCGTCGATCTTTGCATCGATACTGGATGCTGACAAAGGAGGGTATTACCGCATCGCTCCGCGCAATGGGGAGTCGAAGCGCAGACAGATGTACCTGCCCGATACGAATGTCTTACAAACGCGTGTTTTACAGAAAGGCGGCGTGGGTGAGATTACGGATTACATGCCGGTAGAAGAGCTTTATGTTGGAAAAGAACTTGTACGAATTGTCACTTGTGAGCACGGCACCATTCATTTTGCCATGGAATGTCGGCCGCGCTTTGATTATGCGCGAGCCAAACATCGTCTTGAAAAACGCACCGAGCGCGACTATCTTTTTATAAGCGACGACGCGGCAAAAAGTACTGTGCGCTTGTTATCGACCGTGCCGCTTGAGCCCGAAGGCGGGGATGTGGTTAGCTACTTCACGCTGAAGACGGGCGAACAAGCGATCTTTATGCTCGAGTACAGCCAGGGGGAATCACCGGTCAACGAAGACAATCTCGCCGAATTTGCGGAGAAGACGCAGTATGATACCATCAACTACTGGAAGGACTGGGTCGCCAAATCGAAATACAAGGGCCGGTGGATGGAAACCATTCATCGTTCGGCGCTGGTATTGAAACTGCTGATCTCGCAAAACTATGGATCCATCGTCGCAGCACCTACGTTCGGTCTTCCCGAGGAGATCGGAGGTATAAGAAACTGGGATTACCGCTATACATGGATTCGCGATGCTTCCTTTTCCGTATTCGCCCTCCTAAAGCTCGGCTATCAGCGGGAAGCGCGCGATTTTATGAAGTGGGTTGAACAGCAGTGTAATGACATCGGCAAAGCGGGCAACCTCAGCCTGATGTACGGAATTGATGGAAGAAAGGACCTGTTTGAAATAGAGCTCACGCACCTTGAGGGTTACCAGCAATCATATCCCGTAAGGATAGGCAACGGTGCGTACAAACAGCTTCAGCTGGACATCTACGGTGAATTGCTCGACGCGGCTTATCTGTTTGATAAACACGCGGAAGCAATATCGTACGACTTCTGGCTTGATCTTTCGAGGCAGGTCGATTGGGTCTGCAATCACTGGCGCGAGAAAGACGAGGGCATCTGGGAAGTCCGCGGTGGCAAGCGCGAATTCCTTTACTCCCGGATGATGTGCTGGGTGGCCATCGACCGCGGAATGAAGATTGCGGAAGCGCATTCCTTTCCGCTGTCGCCGCGATGGCGCGAAGAACGCGACAAAATCTTTACGTCCATCCACACCGAGTTCTGGAACGAAAAACTACAGTGCTTTGTGCAGTTCAAAGGTGCCGAAACGGTAGACGCGGCAACCTTGCTTATGCCGCTTATCCGTTTTATCGGGCCACAGGATCCCAAATGGTTGTCGACCTTGAAACAAATCGAGAAAAGGCTCGTTTCCGATTTTCTGATCTACCGGTATCGCCCTGATGAAGATCTGGAAGGATTGAGTGGGGGGGAGGGCACTTTTTCCATGTGCACCTTCTGGTACGTAGAGTGTCTTGCCAAGGCGGGACAACTCAACAAGGCGCGGCTGAACTTCGAGAAGATGCTTGGCTATGCCAACCACCTTGGTCTCTATGCAGAACAACTTGGCGTCCAGGGAGAGCACCTTGGCAATTTTCCACAGGCGTTCACCCATCTCGGTTTGATTACCGCTGCCCTGAGTCTTAACCATCAACTGGACGACCCGCGAAACAAAGAACGAACGTTCAAAGGGAGGTGATCAACTACCGCTCGAGAATAGCGGCCACACCCATGCCGCCGCCCGTACAAATGGAAATGAGTCCACGACCGCTGCCTTTCTGTTCGAGCAATTTGGCGAGTGTCCCGACAATTCGTGCGCCGGTGGCTCCGAAAGGATGACCGATGGCTACACTTCCGCCCTTGACGTTCATCCGCGAGCGATCGATGCTTCCGAGTGCCTTCTCCGATTGCAACACTTCCCTGCAATACGTTTCGCTCTCCCAGGCCTTCAGCGTGCAGAGTACTTGTCCTGCGAACGCCTCGTGTATCTCATAGAAGTCGAAGTCCTGTAATGAGAGGTTGTTACGTCGCAGCAGGCGCGCCACGGCCAGGGTAGGCGCCATCAGGAGGCCCGCGCCTTGAACAAAATCGACCGCCGCAACCTCAGCGTCAATAAAAAAGGCCTGGACCGGAAGCTGATGTTCCATCGCGAATGCTTCAGATGTGAGAAGGACGCCCCCGGCACCATCGGTTAAGGCCGTACTGTTTCCTGCAGTAAGTGTTCCGCTACCGCTCTTGTCGAACGCGGGCTTCAGCTTCGCAAGCTTTTCCAGCGTGGTATCCTTTCTGACGATGCCATCGCGTTTCACTCCTTTGAAGGGAATCACCAGATCATCATAAAAGCCTTCTTCGTAGGCGGCCGCTGCTTTCTTGTGACTTTCCAGCGCCAGGGCATCTTGCTCCGCCTGCGTGATCTGCCATTCCTTTACCATCTTCTCGGTGTGCTGTCCCATCGACAGCCCTGTTCTGGGCTCAACGATGCCGGGATAAGCCGGTTTTAGATCCGAAGGCCTGATGCGCAGGAACCTCCGAAGACGTTCTCCCGTCGATCGTGCCTGGTTGATATCGATCAGCTTCCAGGCGAGCTTTCGCTGTAACATGATCGGTAAATCACTATTGGTGTCTGATCCGCCTGCAATCCCTGCCGCAATCTGGCCGGACGCAATCTTGAGCGCAATAAGATTGACCGTTTCAAGGCTCGTGCCACAGGCGCGCTGGACATTGAAGGCCGGCGTATGCGGATCAAGCCGAGACCCGAGCACCACCTCACGGGCGAGATTCCATTCAATGGAACTCGTCATGACGGCACCCAGCGCCACATCACCAAGACGCTTGCCGGAGAGTTGGTACTTGCTCACCAGGGCTTCTACCGTTGCCGTCAGCATTTCCTTATTCGTCGTTCGCGCGTATTCTTTGAACGACCTCACGAACGGAATGCGCTGACTCCCGGCAATGGCCACGCGCTTCATTGTTAGTCCAGCCATATCAAAAAAGGTAAAAAGGGTAAAAGGGTAAAAAGGTGTTGGAACGCTTACAATTAACCAAAAATCAGGTCAGGAATCAAATCCACAACATTGCAGCTACCAGACGTTTTTTTTCGACACTTTTTCCTTACCAATCAGATCGGGATACGCTTTCAGTTCCGGGGCATACGAATATATCGGCAAACTGCATCCGGGATAGCGTATGTTTTCGCTACGCCTTCCAATTACCGCGTTCATCACGGGATCCCAGAAAATACATCAACAAAACTACGGCGCGACCTTTATTACATAGGACCGCATCTTTGGAACGTATCAGAGGGTTTCTATCATTTGTATCTGCGGCCCCGCCGCATGCCGCGATTAATGTCGCTGACACCCGCGATGTCGTCCGGCGAAGTGCTTGTATTGCGACTGCTCACTGAACCTTCAACATCGTCGGCCAGCAATTCGATGTCATCGTCTTTCTCTTTCTCTTTCTCTTTCTCTTTGTGTGCTTCTTTTTCAGCTTCCTCCCGGGCCTGCTGACTTTCAGGAAACCTGGTATGTGAACCGGTCGGTACATTGGTATTCAACCTGCTATGCGGATTGGCATTCAGGTCCTTTTCGGAGTTTTTATTGTCTGTTTTCATGGCTGCTGTCTTTTCGTTGAAACTCGCGTAAGCGCCTGTCTGACGCCTGATATAGTCGGAAAAAACTATACCGGTGAAGACGATGGTAGTCGTTTTCCCTACCGCGGCATTTTTATGGAATAGCAGCCTTTTAATGTTAGCTGCCGGTGCTTGAGTTGTCGAAGTGCCGGGCCTAATGGCGTTGAGCGTTAATGGAGGTGACGCTACTGACGCATTTTGACTTAACCCTTGTAAACTTATTTAAGTGGAGATATATAATAACTTGACTAACAGTTTATTATAAATAATAATAAATCCTTTGAGGATTCCAATAAAAACTAAAATAATTAGTTATAAATAAAGTATTATACCTAAAATAATTAGTTTTATCTTTGAAGTCCAAAGCCAAAAAATGCTGTGATGATTGGAAAGCGCGCTGATATTATTGCGGGATTACGGGCGGATATTCTCCGGCTGCAGGGGTTTAAAGCTGCCGGAAGTGGTGTTACGGATCTGGGCTTGGGGCCTATTGCCGCGGCCTTTCCGGAGGGATCATTTCCGCTGGGTGCTGTACATGAATTTGTATCGCCTCAGCCGGAGGATTTGGCGGCGGCTACGGGCTTTATAGCCGGTCTGCTGGGTCCGCTTATGAGCCGAAATGGCACTGCGCTGTGGATCAGTGCATCGCGTACGTTGTTTCCTCCAGGCTTGAAGAGTTTTGGTATTCAACCCGATCGCATCATTTTCGTCGATCTTCAGAAAGAGCAGGATGTGTTATGGGCGATGGAGGAGGCGTTAAAATGCAGCACGCTCACGGCCGTAGTCGGCGAATTGCGGGAGATGAGCTTTACCGCTTCCAGGCGCCTTCAGTTGGCGGTTGAGCAGAGCCAGGTGACTGGTTTTGTTTTGCGCCGCACTCCGACCAGACTTAACACGACAGCATGCGTTTCGCGCTGGAAGATCACCATGCTTCCGGGCGAGCCGGTAGATGATCTTCCCGGTGTTGGCTTTCCGCAGTGGCGGGTAGCGCTTTTGCGGATAAGGAATGGGTATCCTGGTGTGTGGGATGTTAAATGGGTGAAGGGCAGGTTTGCGCAAGTGTATCCGGTGACCGTAACGCTAAAGGAGAAGTCACAAGAGAAAGAGAAATGGAAGAAGACAGGTTGAGATGGGGCGGCGATTTGTTTCCATATGGTTCCGTCATTTAGCAACGGACTGGTTTGCCATCCGCGAAAGCGCCATGACAAAGCGTCCGGCTGAACCGTTGTCGCGGCTTCATCATGTTCCGTTTGTTTTGCGTGCTCCTCTGCATGGGAGGATGGTGATCACCGCTGTAAACGAAGTTGCGGAACGGAAAGGCATCCACGTGGGGATGGTGCTGGCTGATGCGCGTGCCATCATACCGGATTTAGTGGTAATGGACGATCAACCCGGCCTTGCCGACAGGGTGCTCAAGCGCCTTGCCGAGTGGTGCATCCGGTTTACGCCGGTTGTCGCGGTGGATCTTCCGGACGGCCTGCTCTTTGATGCTACCGGTTGTGCACATCTCTGGGGTGGTGAGGCAGCCTATGTCAGGGAGATTACCAGGAAATTAAATGCGCGCGGTTACGATGTGCGTGTGGCCATGGCGGATACCATTGGCGTTGCGCAGGGGATGGCGCGGTTCGGAAAAGAACCGCTGATTGTGGCTGAGGGCATGCATCGTGAAGCGTTGTTGTCTTTGCCGCCGGAGGCGCTTCGGCTTGAACCCGAAACGGTCGAACGCCTGCACAAACTTGGCCTTCATCACATCAGCGGGTTTATCAGCATGCCGCGTTCATCTCTCCGGCGTCGTTTTGGTCCCCATCTGCTCATGCGACTCGACATGGCGTTGGGGCAGGAGATGGAAATGATCGACCCCGTTCTACCCCCCGAACCTTATCAGGAGCGGTTGCCCTGCATGGAGCCCATCGTCACGGCCACAGGCATTGAGATCGCTTTGAAGCAGTTGCTGCAGATGTTGTGCTTTCGCTTGCGACAGGAGCAAAAGGGATTGCGTGCGGCAGTGTTCAAAGGGTATCGTGTGGATGGGAAAGTGGAGCAGGTGGATATTGGAACGAACCGTCCGACGCATCATGTCGACCATCTTTACAAACTGTTTGAGATGAAGTTGTCGACGATCATGCCGGCGCTGGGTATTGAGTTGTTCATCCTTGAGGCGCCGGTCGTTGAGGATCTTTTACCGCAGCAGGAAAAGATGTGGGCGGGAGCTTCATCAGGGCTGGAAGATGTACGGTTATCGGAACTGGTCGATCGCCTTGCCACAAGAGCGGGAAGGCATACCATCCATCGGTATGTGCCGGCAGAACATTACTGGCCGGAGCGGTCGTTCATGCGTGCTTCATCGCTTCTGGAAGTTCCGCAAACGATGTGGCGTGCAGACAAGCTGCGACCGCTGCAACTTTTGCGTAATCCCGAGCGGGTTGAGGTCACGGCGCCCATTCCGGATTATCCGCCGATGTTGTTCCGGTATAAAGGAAAACTGCACAAGATTATCCGGGCTGACGGTCCGGAGCGTATAGAGCAAGAGTGGTGGCTGCAACAAGGCCGCCACCGCGATTATTACCGTGTTGAAGATGAAGATGGAAATCGATACTGGCTTTTCAGGTTGGGGCATTACGATGAGGAGAAGTGCGAATGGTTTATGCATGGGTTCTTTGCGTGAAGGGCGCGAAGGCTTTTTACCGCTTTTTACCGCGAAGGCACTAAGGCGCTGAGGGCGCGGAGGTTTTTTTTGATGCGTTTCTCATGGCGTCATTCTCTCTACCTCACCCTCACTCTCTGTCTGTTAGGAGTGTTTTAACAGCGGTGGTGGGAGGTGGAGGGATTGAGGTGGGTTAGCGCTTCGATCTACCTCACCCTAAATCCCTCCTGTCTGTTAGGAGTGTTTTAACAGCGGTAGTGAGGGTGGAGGGATTTAGGGTGAGGTGAATCGAAGCAATGAACCGTGACTTTTCCCACCAACAACCAACAGCCAACCACCAACAGCCAACCACCAACAGCCAACAACCATGCACTACACCGAACTC